>NZ_JBUEFZ010000005.1:0-363428 GCF_054963715.1 Streptomyces sp. STAM6
CCCCCCCCCCCCCCCCCCCCCCCCCCCCCCCCCCCTCCCCCCCCCGGGCCCGCGCGGGCGCGCGTCGGGCCACCGCCACGGCCGGCAGCGGAGCGGCACGGCGGGCGGACGCCCCGGCCACCCCGTCGCCGCGAGCCGCGGCCGGCACCACGGGACCGGCACGCCCCGCCGGAGCCGGCCCCCGCCCCGGACGCGGGTCCATGGAGCACGGCGACGCATACACGGCGGCGCCGAACCGGGATCCAGAGTGACCGCCACCGGTCCTGACCTGGGTCGATACCGGCGAGGGCGGGCCCTTGCGGCAACGGCGGGAGGGTTGAGCCGCGTCACAGATCGGCCGAAAGGGTTGCCCTTATTACCGACGGGTAGCATCATCGTAGCTACTTGCTGGTATGGGTCATGAGAGGGCCGTCGCCATGGGGCACTACAAGTCGAATCTCCGCGACATCGAGTTCAACCTCTTCGAGGTCCTCGGGCGCGACAAGGTGTACGGCACCGGTCCGTTCGAGGAGATGGACGTCGAGACGGCGAAGAGCATCCTCGACGAGATCCGTCGCCTCGCCGAGAACGAGCTCGCGGAGTCCTTCGCGGACGCCGACCGCAACCCGCCGGTCTTCGACCCGGAGACCAACACGGCCCCGGTCCCGGCCACCTTCAAGAAGTCGTACAACGCCTTCATGGAGTCCGAGTACTGGCGTCTGGGCATCCCGGAGGAGATCGGTGGCACCGTCTCCCCGCGCTCCCTGATCTGGGCCTACGCGGAGCTGCTGCTCGGCTCGAACCCGGCCATCTGGATGTACTCCTCCGGCCCGGCCTTCGCCGGCATCCTCTACAACGAGGGCAACGAGGCGCAGAAGAAGGTCGCGCAGATCGCCGTCGAGAAGCGCTGGGGCTCCACCATGGTCCTCACCGAGCCCGACGCGGGTTCGGACGTCGGCGCCGGCCGCACCAAGGCGATCCAGCAGGAGGACGGCTCCTGGCACATCGAGGGCGTCAAGCGCTTCATCACCTCCGGTGAGCACGACATGGAGGAGAACATCCTCCACTACGTCCTCGCCCGCCCCGAGGGCGCCGGCCCCGGCACCAAGGGCCTGTCCCTCTTCCTCGTCCCGAAGTACGAGTTCGACTGGGAGACCGGCGAGCTGGGCGCCCGCAACGGTGTGTACGCCACCAACGTCGAGCACAAGATGGGCCTCAAGGCGTCCAACACGTGCGAGATGACCTTCGGCGACAAGCACCCCGCCAAGGGCTGGCTGATCGGCGACAAGCACGACGGCATCCGCCAGATGTTCCTCATCATCGAGTTCGCCCGCATGATGGTCGGCACGAAGGCGATCTCCACCCTCTCGACGGGCTACCTCAACGCCCTCGAGTACGCCAAGGAGCGCGTGCAGGGCACCGACCTGGCGAACTTCATGGACAAGAGCGCGCCCAAGGTCACCATCACGCACCACCCCGACGTCCGCCGCTCGCTGATGACGCAGAAGGCGTACGCCGAGGGCATGCGTTCCCTCGTCCTCTACACCGCCGCGGTCCAGGACGAGATCGCGGTCAAGGAGGCGGCGGGCGAGGACGCCAAGGCGCTGCACGGCCTCAACGACCTGCTGCTGCCGATCGTGAAGGGCTACGGCTCCGAGAAGGGCTACGAGCAGCTCGCCCAGTCGCTGCAGACCTTCGGCGGCTCCGGCTTCCTGCAGGAGTACCCGATCGAGCAGTACATCCGCGACGCCAAGATCGACACGCTCTACGAGGGCACGACGGCCATCCAGGGCCAGGACTTCTTCTTCCGCAAGATCGTCCGTGACCAGGGCGCGTCCCTGAACGCGCTGGCCGAGGAGATCAAGAAGTTCCTCGCGCTCGGCACCGGCGGCGAGGAGCTGGCCCCGGCCCGTGACGCGCTCGCCAAGGCCGCCGTCGACCTGGAGGGCATCGTCGGCGCCATGCTGACGGACCTGACGGCGACCGGCGAGGACGTCAAGAACATCTACAAGGTCGGCCTCAACACCACCCGCCTGCTGCTGGCCTCCGGCGACGTGGTCGTCGGCTACCTGCTGCTGCGCGGCGCGGCCGTCGCCGCCGAGAAGCTGGCCGAGGGCGCGTCCGGCAAGGACGTCGCCTTCTACCAGGGCAAGATCGCGGCCGCGAAGTTCTTCGCCGCCAACGTCCTGCCCGGCGTCTCGACCGAGCGCGCGCTCGCCGAGGCCGTCGACGGCTCGCTGATGGACCTGGACGAGGCGGCGTTCTAGGGGCGTGTCGCGAAAGTAGCGTCGTCCGCCCGGAGGGCGGGCCCCGGCCAGACGGGACTTTCCACACACGCCCTGGTCACGCCCCACCCCGTGGTCGCCAGGTGGCCCGCTCCCGGATGTCCGGGAGCGGGCCACCGCCGTTTCCCCCGTGTCCCGCGCCGTCCCCCGCGCCTGGTCAGCCCGGCGAAGGCACCGGTATCCGCAGGGATGCCGTGGTCACCGGCAGGATGTCCCCGAGGCGGACCGGGTCACGGTCCGGCGCCCCGGTCGCGGCGATCGTGCAGAACGGGCAGAGCGGCATACCGAGCGGGGCGCTCCACTCGGCCCCGGGCGCCTCACACGCGGCGCAGGCGGGCGCGGTCATCGTTTTCACCAGTGCACCTCCGGTCACGATCGGCGGACTGATCCGATACGCATTCGATACTCGCAGCCGCCACTGACAACGGACCGAACTCCCGCCGGTGCCAAGGTGGCAAGCGGTTGTCCACAGGGCCGCGACGATCTTCTTACTCGCCCGTATCGTGAAGGCATGAGCAGCTCACCCCCCCGCTTCGACCGCGGCCACACCGATGACCTGATGACGTTCCTGGCGGAGTCCCCTTCGCCCTACCACGCCGTGGCGAACACCGCAGAGCGGCTGGAGAAAGCCGGCTTCCGGCAGGTCGAGGAGACCGCCGCCTGGGACGGCACCAGCGGCGGCCGGTTCGTGATCCGCGGCGGCGCCATCATCGCGTGGTACGTACCGGAGGGCGCCCCCGCCCACACCCCCTTCCGGATCATCGGAGCCCATACCGACTCGCCCAACCTGCGGGTCAAGCCGCAGCCGGACAGCGGCGCCCACGGCTGGCGCCAGATCGCCGTCGAGACGTACGGCGGGACACTGCTCAATACCTGGCTCGACCGTGACCTTGGCCTGTCCGGCCGGCTGACGCTGCGGGACGGCAGTCACCATCTGGTCAACGTGGACCGGCCGTTGCTGCGCGTGCCGCAGCTGGCGATCCATCTCGACCGGCAGGCCAACGAGGGCCTGAAGCTCGACCGCCAGCGGCACATGCAGCCGATCTGGGGCCTCGGCGACGACATCCACGAGGGCGACCTGATCCGCTTCGTCGCCGGCGAGGCCGGGGTGGCCGCCGAGGAGGTCGCCGGCTGGGACCTGATGGTGCACTCCATCGAGGCGCCGGCCTATCTGGGCCGTGACCGCGAACTGCTGGCCGGCCCCCGCATGGACAACCTGCTGTCGGTGCACGCGGGCGCTGTGGCGCTCGCCGCCGTGGCGAGCGCGGACGGCGGCGACCTGAGCACCATCCCTGTGCTCGCCGCCTTCGACCACGAGGAGAACGGCTCCGAATCGGACACCGGCGCCCAGGGTCCGCTGCTCGGCACCGTGCTGGAGCGGTCGGTCTTCGCCCGGGGCGGCGGTTACGAGGACCGGGCCCGCGCCTTCGCCGGCACGGTCTGCCTCTCCTCGGACACCGGCCACGCCGTGCACCCGAACTACGCCGAGCGGCACGACCCGACGCACCACCCGCGCGCCAACGGCGGCCCCATGCTGAAGGTCAACGTCAACCAGCGGTACGCGACCGACGGCAGCGGCCGGGCCATTTTCGCGGCGGCCTGCGAGAAGGCCGGGATTCCCTGGCAGACGTTCGTCTCCAACAACGAGATGCCCTGCGGCACGACGATCGGCCCCATCACGGCGGCCCGCCACGGCATTCAGACCGTCGACATCGGCGTCGCGATCCTGTCGATGCACAGCGCCCGTGAACTGTGCGGCGCCGACGACCCGTACCTCCTGGCCAACGCCCTGGTCGCGTTCCTCGCGTGACCTCTACTGCGTAGGTGTTGCGGGTGGGGGTACCCGCAACACCTACGCAGACGAGGAGATGGGATTCATGGGCCTGGGTGGCTGCATCATTCTCATAGCGGTCGGGGCGATCCTCACCTTCGCGACCGACTGGGAGGCACAGGGCGTCAATCTCGACCTGGTGGGCCTGATCCTGATGGCGGTCGGCATCATCGGCGTCGCGACGTTCACGAGCATCGCGCGGCGGCGCCGGGCGGTCGTCCCGCCGGTCGCGCCGACGGTGGTCGACCCGCCCGACGAGCGCCGCTACTGAGCGGCGCACCGGCGGCACCGGAGAGCGGCGCCGCTGAGCGAAACATCTGCGAAAGACCGGACCTGACAGCGTGTCCGGCATGGTTCTGCTGGGAGAACAGACAGCCCCGGTACGTCATGGCGGTCCGACGCGGCAGGCGTTCTGGACCGTCGTCGCCGCGGCCGTGACCATCTGCCTCGCCGCGGGCGGATATCTCGTCCACGCCCACCACGCGCGGCCGCCGTGGGGTGACGACATCGCCTACGAGGCGGGGTACGTCCAGGGCAAACGCATCCGCGCCCACGACCTGGACGGACAGCGGGTGCGCGACCTCCTCGACGGAGGCTGCGCCCGGATGGAGGCCGAGGGACTGGGCGGCCGGAAGGCCACCCACAACCCGGCGATGTGGGTGGCCGGTTGCCTCGACGGCGCGGCGGGGAAGCCCTCCGACGCCCAGGGCCTGGTGTATTAGGCCCTGGGCGGGCGATCTTTGGGGCCAAGCCCGCGGCGTCGGATGCGGTGGACCGCAAGGCGCCGGATCGCCCTCGTACTGGGTGGGCGTACTCGGGCGGCTCCGGCAACGCAGCGGGGTGCCGTGGCCGGCGTCGCGGGCCCGGGAAGGCCGCCCGCCCGGGGCCTAGGCGCCGGTGCCGTCCTCGTCCAGACCGGCGAGGATCAGCGGCAGCCGGGCGGCGCCCCGTTCTGTGACCTTCACCGGGACGCCCCAGTCCTGCTGGTGCACATGGCAGGCGGGGTACTCGTTCTCCGGGTCGTCGTCGCAGGACGCGGCCATCGCCGAGACGTGCAGCACACCCTCGGTGATACCCGGGGTGAGCGTCAGCTCCCGCGACAGGTCCGTGCCCGTGCCCTCACCGGCCGCCAGCAGCTCGGGCGGCGTCGAGGACACCAGCAGGCGTGTGGACGGGCCGTAGCGCTCGTCCAGCTTCTGCCCGGTCGGGGCCCGGAACACCACGTCCAGCCGGAGTGAGCCGGGGGCGATCTCGGTCGCCTCCCGCCGCGTACGGTGCGCCACGGCGTCGACCTGCACGGCCTCCTCGGGGAGCCGCAGCCGGGTCAGCCGGTGCCGGGCCGACTCGACCACCACGATGTCGTCGCCCACGAGGACCGCGTCGCTCGGCTCGCGCAGATCCGTCGCCAGCGTGGTGACCTCGCCGCTCACCGGGTCGTAGCGGCGCAGGGCGTGGTTGTAGGTGTCCGAGACGGCCACCGAGCCGTCGGGCAGCGCGGTGACGCCCAGTGGGTGCTGGAGGAGGGCCTGGGCGGCCTCGCCGTCGCGGTGGCCGAAGTCGAACAGGCCGGTGCCGACGGCCGTGTGCACGGCGCCGCCGGTGTCGGCCCAGCGCAGCGCGCTGGTCTCCGAGTCGGCGATCCACAGCCGGTCCCCGGCCGCGGCGAGCCCGGAGGGCTGGGCGAACCACGCCTCCTCGACGGGCCCGTCGACCAGACCCTCGTTCGTCGTGCCCGCCGCGACGCGCACCGTCCCGCGCTCGGGGTCGTACGCCCACAGCTGGTGCACGCCGGCCATGGCGATCCAGACCTCGCCCTGCCACCAGGCCACGTCCCACGGCGACGACAGGGCCACCTCACGGGCGGGCCCGGCCGTGGGGAAGCCCTGCATCCACTGCTTGCCGGTGCCCGCGACGGTGGAGACCTCGCCGCTGCCGAGGTCCAGGACGCGCAGGGCGTGGTTGACCGTGTCGGCGACGACGACGTCGCCGCCGGGGAGCAGCGCGAGCCCCTGCGGCTCGTTGAACCGCGCCTCGTCGGCCTTCCCGTCGGCCAGACCCCGCTCGCCGGTGCCGAAGCGGCGCAGGACGCTCTCCCCGTCCGCCGCGAGCTCCACCAGTTGGTGCCGGGTGGTGTCGGAGACCAGGAAGGTGCCCCCGTCCAGCGGCAGCGCCTTGCCGGGGAAGCGCAGATGTGTGGCGACCGGCTCGGGCGCGACGTACGGCCCGTCCCCGCGCCGCAGCGTGCCCTTGGCCCCGTGCTCCGCCTCCAGCTCCTGGATCAGGGTCTCGATGGCCTTGGCGTGCCCCTCACCGGCGTGCTGCGCGACGATGTAGCCCTCGGGGTCGATCACCACGAGCGTGGGCCAGGCCCGCACGGCGTACTGCTTCCACGTGGTGAGTTCGGGATCGTCGAGGACGGGGTGGTGCACCTCGTACCGCTCGACGGCGTCGACGACGGCCCGGTGCTCGGCCTCGTGCACGAACTTGGGCGAGTGCACACCGACGATCACGACGGTGTCCCGGTGCTTCTCCTCCAGCTCCCGGAGCTCGTCGAGGACGTGCAGGCAGTTGATGCAGCAGAATGTCCAAAAATCAACAATAACGCACTTGCCCCGCAGGTCGGCGAGGGTCATGTCCTTCCCGCCCGTGTTCAGCCAGCCACCCTTGCCGATCAGCTCGGGGGCACGGAGACGGGCACGGCGGGGCGCGGGCGCGGGGGTGGGCGCCGGGGCGGCATCGTTCATGGCTCAAGGGTGCCATCCGGTCCCTGAACGGCCGAGCGAAGGCCCGTCGCGGCCCCCGGGGGGTTGGCGGCGACGGGCCTTCGCGGGGTGGGGCCGGGCGGGGCGGGTGGCGGCGGTCGACCCGCGCGCTCATGCCGGCTACTTGGGGTCGCGGTCGAACTGTGCCTTCGACCAGCGGTGGCCGAGGACCGTGAGGCCGAGGCACCAGGCGAGGGCGATCCACCCGTTGTTGCCGATCTCGGTTCCGAGGAGGAGTCCGCGCAGGGTTTCGATGGCCGGGGTGAACGGCTGGTACTCGGCGATCGGCCGGAACCAGCCGGGCATGCTGCTGAGGGGGACGAAGGCGCTGGAGATGAGCGGCAGCAGGATCAGCGGCATGGCGTTGTTGCTGGCGGCCTCGGGGTTGGGGCTGCCCATGCCCATGCCGACCGCGATCCAGGTGAACGCCAGGGCCACCAGGGCGAGCAGCCCGAACGCCGCCAGCCATTCCAGGAGGGTGGCGTCCGTGGAGCGGAAGCCGATGGCCGCGGCGACGGCGCCGACGAGGACCACGCTCGCGACGGCCTGCAGGACGCTGCCGGCGACATGCCCGAAGAGCACGGAACCGCGGTGGATCGCCATGGTGCGGAAACGGCCGATGATGCCTTCGGTCATGTCGCTGGAGACGGACACCGCGGTGCCGACCGCGGTGGACCCGATGGTCATCAGCAGGATGCCGGGGACGATGTAGGCGATGTACGCGGAGCGGCCTCCGCCACCGCTGAGGCCCGCGCTCATGGCGTCGCCGAAGACGTAGACGAACAGCAGCAACAGCATGACGGGCGTGAGCAGCAGGTTCAGCGTGAGGGACGGATAGCGGCGCGCGTGCAGGAGGTTGCGGCGCAGCATGGTGGACGAGTCGCGCAGGGCGAGTGCGAACCGGGCCGGGCGGGCGGGAGTCAGGGGGGTGCTCATCGGACAGCCTCCTTCGGCTGGGTGGGGACGCCGGCCGCGCCGGTCAGGGCGAAGAACACGTCGTCGAGGTCGGGGGTGTGCACGGTCAGCTCGTCGGCCTCGATGCCGGCCGAGTCCAGCCGGTCGAGGACGAAGCGCAGTTCGCGCTGGCTGCCGTCGCTGGGGAGCCGCAGCGTCAGTGCCGCGTCGTCGCGGGTGACCTCGCGCAGGGCGGAGGCGGCGGACCGGTACACGGCCGGATCGGTGAAACGGAGGCGGACGTGGCCGCCGGGGACGATCCGCTTGAGCTCGTCGGCCGTGCCTTCGGCGGCGATCTTCCCGTCGTTCAGCACCGCGATGCGGTCGGCGAGTTCGTCGGCCTCCTCCAGGTACTGGGTGGTGAGGAAGACGGTGACGCCGCCCGTGACGAGCTCGCGGATGACGCCCCACATGTTGTGGCGCGAGCGCGGGTCGAGACCGGTGGTCGGCTCGTCGAGGAAGATGATCCGCGGGTTGCCGACCAGCGTCATGGCGATGTCCAGGCGGCGCTTCATGCCGCCGGAGTAGCTGGCGGCGGGCTTCTTCGCGGCCTCCACCAGGTCGAAACGTTCGAGGAGTTCGGCGGCGACCCGCCTGCCCTCGCGCTTGGAGAGGCGGTGCAGGTCCGCCATGAGGAGCATGTTCTCCTCGCCGGTGATGAGGCCGTCGACGGCGGAGAACTGCCCGGTGACACCGATCGCCGCGCGCACCGCCTGCGGGTCCCTGGCCAGGTCGTGGCCGCCGACGCGGATCGCGCCGGAGGCGGGGTCGGGGGAGACCAGGGTGGAGAGGATCTTGACGGCGGTGGTCTTTCCGGCGCCGTTCGGGCCGAGCAGGGAGAAGATCGTTCCCTCGGGGACGGCCAGGTCGACGCCGTCGAGAACGGTCTTGTCGCCGTAGGACTTGCGCAGTCCGTTCGCCGCGATGGCCAGGTAGGTCATGAGGGTGCTCCTTGAGGGGCTGCGGGTCGGAAGGCTGCGGTCAGAGGCTGCGGGCGGTGATGTCGCCGTAGGCGGTGGTGGCGTGGATGCTGAGGTCGGCGGCGGCACCGTCGGTGTTCTTCAGCGCGTTGTGGATCCGGCCGTAGCCCGTGCCGGCGTCCAGGGAGGCGGAGACCGCGCGGGCGGCGCCGACCGTGATGTCGCCGTGCTCGGTGCGCAGCGTGACCGCGCCGCTCACGGCCTCGGCGACGTGCAGGTCGCCCTGCTGGGTGCTGATCCGCGCGGGACCGCCCAGCCGGCCGACCGAGATGTCACCGGCCTGGAGGGCGAGGTGGGCGCTCGCGGTCTCGTCGAGCTTGACGGGGCCCTGGGCGCTTTCGAAGGCGACGTCGCCGAGCCGCCCCACGCCCCGGAACTCGGCGCAGGAGGCCTTCGCCTCGACGCGGGAGCCGGCCGGGAGCTGGACCGTCACCTCGACGGAGCCGGAAGGGCCGAAGTACTGGTTCTTCGCCTCCGGGGCCGTGATCCGCAGCACTCCGTCCGCGTAGGCGACCTCGGTCTGCTCCGCCGCCTTCACGTCTCGGCCCTTGGAGGCGTTGGCGGGGAGGATCTCGACCGTGGTGTCGGCCCGGTCGGCGGCGATGAAGCGGATGCGTCCCGCGGGGATGTCCAGGATGGCGGAGACCGGGGCGGGGGTGTCGAACTT
The DNA here is from genome assembly GCF_054963715.1 of Streptomyces sp. STAM6. Classification (NCBI taxonomy): domain Bacteria; kingdom Bacillati; phylum Actinomycetota; class Actinomycetes; order Kitasatosporales; family Streptomycetaceae; genus Streptomyces; species Streptomyces sp. STAM6. The sequence goes on from NZ_JBUEFZ010000005.1 coordinate 9,459, forward strand.
CTGCATCGTGCTCTCCCTCTTCTGCGGCGGGCACTCTGTCGGCCCGTCGTTTCTGATGACGTGAACGCTACGTTGCATTCATAGTTTGGGCAACGCACTCGTTGCGCCAGAAAGCCATCAACGCAGGTAAAGGCCGTTATTTTGTTGCAATGGTTTGAAGAGCAACGCAACAACACTCAGCATGTTCGTTGCAATGGAATGGCGGTGAACGCTAAGGTGGCAGCACATGGACCACGAAGGAGACCGCGATGCCGGGAGGCAGACTCACCCAGCAGGAACGTCAGCAGATCGCGCTGGGACTGGCCGACGGCCTCGCCTACGCCGAGATCGCCCGACGACTCGACCGCCCGACCTCCACCATCACGCGCGAGGTCATGCGCAACGGCGGTCCCACGTCCTATCGCGCCGACCTCGCCCACCGCGCCACCGAACAGCGAGCCCACCGGCGCAGGCAGCCCGCCACCCGGGAGCGGAAGACGCCCCCGCAGGCCCACGGGCGCGACGCCGAGGCCGTGCGGGCGTACGAGGAGACGCTCACCACCGTCTTCATAGCGTCGGGCACGCCCAAGATGATGGCCCGGGTCATGGCCTGCCTCACCATCACCGACGCCGGCAGCCTCACCGCATCGGAACTCGCCCAGCGCCTCCAGGTCAGCCCGGCATCCGTCTCGAAGGCGATCGCGTTCCTGGACTCCCAGGGCCTCGTCCGCCGGGAACGCGACGAACGCCGCCGCGAGCGCTACGTCGTCGACGACGACGTCTGGTACCAGGCGATGATGGCCAGCGCCCGCGCCATCGCCCACATCGTCGAGACCGCACGGCAGGGCGTCGGCGTCCTCGGCCCGGGCACCCCGGCCGCCGCACGCCTGGAGAACATCGCCCGTTTCCTCGACTTCGTCAGCGAGAGCACCACCCGCGCCGCGGAACAGGCCCGGGACATCCTCTTCGCGAAACCCCCGACGACCCCCGACGGCGGCACCGGGCCACGCCCGGACGACGCACAGCCGGCCGGCCCGGCGGACACCCCCTAGGGTGCTGGGGCGTATGTCGAAAGTCCCGTCCGGCCGGGAACGCCTGGCACGCACGCTCGCACGCACCGGACGCCCCCGGCCCCGCCCCCCGGGCGGACGACGCTACTTTCCGAACACGCCCTGGCGCCGCGGCGGGGCCAGGCCGAGGAGACGGTCCTTCAGGGCCGGGAACTGGTCGCGGGTCGTGGCGACCCTGGCCGGATCGAGACGGACGTGGAGGATCTCCTCGCCGGGGCCCGCCTCGGCGAGGACCTCGCCCCAGGGGTCGACGACGATGCTGTGGCCCGCCTGCTCCACGCCCGCGTGCGTGCCGGCGGTGCCGCAGGCCAGGACGTAGGCCTGGTTCTCGACCGCGCGGGCGCGGGCCAGCAGGGTCCAGTGGTCGCGGCGGCGCGCGGGCCAGCCGGCGGGGACGACGAAGGCGAGCGCACCGGCGTCGACGAGACCGCGGAACAGTTCGGGGAAGCGCAGGTCGTAGCAGGTGGCGACGCCGAGCGGGAGGTCCGGCAGCGGGACGGTGACCAGGTCCTCGCCCGGCGCCATCATCACCGCCTCACCCTTGTCGAAACCGAAGCGGTGGATCTTGCGGTAGGTGCGGACCAGCTCGCCGGAGGGCGAGAAGACCAGCGACGTGTTGTAGAGGGCGCCGGACGGGTCGCGCTCGACGATGGAGCCGGCGTGCAGCCAGAGACCCGCGTCGCCGGCCGCCGCGGCCATCGCGTCGTGCGTCGGGCCCCGCAGCGGTTCCGCCTCGGCCTCGAAGGCTTCGTAGGCGAAGGCGCCAACCGGCCAGAGTTCGGGCAGCACCACCAGATCGGCGCCGCGCTGCTCGCGGACGAGGGAAGCCACACGCCGCCTCCGGGAATTGACCGATTCATCCGTGTCTACTGCGATCTGGATCAACGAGGCGCGCACACTACCACCGTCCTGGCATTCGAGTCGTCAACACCGGCCTACGATCGTCACACGAAAGCACTGCCGGGGTGCCCGGGGGCAGCGTAATTTAGCTCCCACAGCACCCAGCCCGCGCACCGAACCGCCCGAGGGGTCCCGTGACCGTCCATCCCAGCCTCCAGCCTTACGCCGACGCCTGGACCCACTCCATCGAAGCGATATCCGAGCTCGTTCAGCCACTCGTCGAGGGTGAGTGGAATCGCGCCACTCCCTGCCCCGGCTGGTCGGTGCGCGACGTCGTGTCGCACATCATCGGCATGGAGTGCGAGATGCTCGGCGATCCACGGCCGATCCACTCTCTGCCGCGGGACCTGTACCACGTGCGCAGCGAGTTCGCCCGGTACATGGAGGTGCAGGTCGACGTACGGCGGCATCACACCGGGCCGGAGATGACGGCCGAGCTCGAGTACACGCTCATCCGCCGCGCCCGCCAGCTGCGCAACGAGAACCGCGCGCCGGACACCATGGTCCGCGCCCCGCTGGGCGCCGAGCAGACCCTGGAACTGGCCTACCGGATGCGTGCCTTCGACGTCTGGGTCCACGAGCAGGACCTCCGTACGGCACTCGGGCAGCCGGGCAACCTCGACTCCCCCGGCGCGCACATCGCCCTGGACAACTTCCTCACCGTGCTGCCGAAGGTGGTCGCCAAGGACGCCGGCGCGCCGCCCAACACCGCGGTCGTCTTCGACGTCCACGGGCCGGTCGAGTTCCTCCGGACGGTCCGGGTGGACGCGGACGGCCGGGGCACGATCGACGGCGCCCCCTCGCTGGGGCCGGCCGCGACGATCGCCACGGACTGGGAGACGTACGTGCGGCTCGCCGCCGGCCGGGTGAGGCCGGCGGCCGTCGCGGACCGGGTCAAGGTCGAGGGGGACGCCGATCTCGCGGCGGCGATCCTCGGCTCCTTCACGGTCACTCCCTGAGGGCCCCGGCCCCTGCTCCTGGTGCGGGTGCGGGTGCGTGACGATGCGTGCCTGGTAGTCCGCGGTGCCCCTGCGGGTACGCGTGGCGTTCCTTGCCGCGGGACGGCTCAGACGGGGACGTGCACGGCCTCCACCCGGCTCGCCACCAGGCGCTCGCGTTCACGGCGGGCCGTGCGTGCCCGCAGCCGCAGGATCTGTGCGAGGCCCAGCCCCTGCAGCACGAAGACCGAGGAGAACGCGATCCGGTAGTCGTCGCCGGTCGCGTCGAGGAGCACGCCGACCGCCAGCAGGGTCGTCATGGAGGCGGTGAAGCCGCCCATGTTGACGATGCCCGACGCGGTGCCCTGCCGCTCCGGCGGGTTGGCCGGCCGGGCGAAGTCGAATCCGATCATCGAGGCGGGGCCGCAGGCGCCGAGAACCGCGCAGAGGGCGATCAGCAGCCACATCGGTGCCCGGTCTCCGGGCCAGGCGATGGTGGTGGCCCACAGGGCGCCCGTCGCGACCACCGTGCCCAGGGCGAGGGGCGCCCGCGCGGAGTGGTGGCGGGCGATGATCTGCCCGTAGGCCAGGCCGACGACCATGTTGGACAGGACCACCAGCGTCAGCAGTTCGCCGGCGGTGCTCCTGGTGAGGCCCTGCGCCTCCACCAGGAACGGCAGCCCCCACAGGAGCAGGAACACCATGGCCGGGAACTGGGTGGTGAAGTGCACCCACATGCCGAGCCGGGTACCGGGTTCGCGCCAGGACTCCGCTATCTGGCGGCGGACGAAGGCGGGGCCGGCCTGCGGCGGCGGGGCCGGTTCACGGCCCTCGGGGTGGTCCTTCAGGAAGAGGAGGAGCAGGACGAGCACCAGACCGCCGGCGGCCGCGCTGCCGGCGAAGGTCGCCGTCCAGCCGAGCCCGCCCAGCATCCGTGAAATGACGATCGTGGAGACGAGGTTGCCGGCGACTCCGAACAGCGCCGCGACCTGGGCGATCAGGGGGCCGCGCCGGGCGGGGAACCAGCGTGTGCCCAGCCGGAGCACGGAGATGAAGGTCATCGCGTCGCCGCAGCCCAGCAGGGCGCGGGCGGCGAGCGCCGTCCCGTACGAGGGGGAGAGCGCGAAGCCGAGCTGGCCGGCGGTGAACAGGACCACGCCGAGGGTGAGGACCTTCTTCGTCCCCAGCCGGTCGACCATGAGGCCGACGGGTATCTGCATGCCCGCGTAGACGAGCAGCTGGAGTATGGAGAAGGTGGACAGGGCGGAGGCGTTGATGCCGAAGCGGTCGGCGGCGTCGAGGCCGGCGACGCCGAGGGACGTGCGGAAGATGACGGCGACGAAGTAGACGGAGACGCCGACGCCCCAGACCAGCGCGGCGCGCCGGCCGCCCGGGGGGTCGGTGGGGAGGGCGGCCGTCGGGCTCATCGGTCCTCACCCCGGACCAGCACCCTGACGCGGCTGATGTGCCGGTGCACGCAGCGCGCGGCGCCGTCGGCGTCGCCGGCGCGGATGGCGTCGAGGATCTCGGCGTGCTCGGCGATGTTCTTGGCGATGCGGTCGGGGTGGGCCTCCATGACGGCCACTCCCATCCGCAGCTGGCGGTCGCGCATCTGGTCGTAGAGGCGGGAGAGGATCTCGTTGCCGGCGTGGCGCACGATCTCGGCGTGGAAGCAGCGGTCGGTCACGGCGACGGCGGCCAGGTCGCCCTCGTCGGCACGCCGGCGCTGTTCCGCCAGGAGTTCCTCCAGCCGTCCGATCAGCCGCGCGGTGGCCGGGACGGCCCTGCGGACGGCGAACTCCTCGACGAGCAGCCGGGTTTCGACGACGTCCGCGATCTCCTGGGCGGAGACGGCGAGGACGAGCGCGCCCTTCTTGGGGTAGAGCTTCAGCAGCCCTTCCATCTCCAGTTTCAGCAGTGCCTCGCGCACGGGGGTGCGGGACACCCCGACGGCCTCGGCGAGTTCGCCCTCGGTGAGGAGGGTTCCGCCTTCGTACCGGCGGTCGAGAACGGCCTGCTTGACGTGGGTGTAGACACGGTCGGCGGCGGGCGGCGCGGAAGGCATGCGCACAGCATAGATACAACAGGGGTGCAAGAGGGAGGCCCGTCCGCGATGCGGACGGGCCTCCCTGGTGACCGGGTCTCATCACGCCCAGGTGATGAGCCTCTTGGGCTGTTCCAGGATCGCGGCGATGTCCGCCAGGACCTTGGAGCCGAGCTCGCCGTCGACCAGGCGGTGGTCGAAGGAGAGCGCCAGCGTGGTGACCTGACGCGGTTTCACCTTGCCCTTGTGGACCCACGGCTGGAGCTTGATCGCGCCGACCGCGAGGATCGCGGACTCGCCGGGGTTGAGGATCGGCGTACCGGTGTCCACGCCGAAGACACCCACGTTGGTGATGGTGACCGTGCCGCCCTGCATGGCCGCCGGGGTGGTCTTGCCCTCACGGGCCGTGGACACCAGCTCGGACAGCGCCTGCGAGAGCTCGGGCAGGGTCTTCTCGTGCGCGTCCTTGATGTTCGGCACGATCAGACCGCGCGGGGTGGCCGCGGCGATGCCCAGGTTGACGTAGTGCTTGAGCACGATCTCCTGGGCGGCCTCGTCCCACGACGCGTTGACCTCGGGGTTCCGCTTGATCGCGACGAGCAGCGCCTTCGCGACGAGCAGCAGCGGGTTGACCCGGAGCCCGGCCATGTCCTTGTCGGACTTGAGCTCCTCGACGAGCTTCATCGTGCGCGTGACGTCGACCGTGATGAACTCGGTGACGTGCGGCGCGGTGAAGGCGGAGCCCACCATCGCCTGCGCGGTGGCCTTCCGTACACCCTTGATGGGGATGCGGGTCTCGCGGCCCGCCTCGGCGGGGGCCGCCGCGGGGGCGGGCGCCGGGGCTTCCGGCCTCGCCGCGGGCTGCGGCGCGGGCACGGGTACGGCCGCGGGGGCGGCGATCGAGGCCGCCGCCAGGGAGACGGCGGCGTGCACGTCCTCGCGGGTGATGATCCCGTCCGGGCCGGTCGGGGTCACGGTCGCCAGGTCGACGCCCAGGTCCTTGGCCAGCTTGCGCACGGGCGGCTTGGCGAGCGGGCGCGGTCCGGCGGGGGCGGCGGGGGCCGCTGTGGCGGCCGCCACGGCGCCGTGGCCGTTGAGCTCGCCCTGGATCGCGGCGGCGAGCGCCTGCGGGGCCGGGGCGGCGGAGCCGGCCGGTTTGCGCGGGCGGCGCTTGGTGGACGTCGCGGCGACGCCGTAGCCGACGAGCACGGGCTGGCGGCCCGCGGGCTCGGCGTCCTCGGCGGCACCGGCCTCACCCGCGGAGTCCTTGGCGGCGGGCTCCTCGGCGGCGGGCTGAGCGGTCTGCGGCTGGGCGGCCGCGGGCTCACCGGAACCGGGAGCCACGTCGACGGCGATGATCACCTCGCCGACGTCGACGGTCGTGCCCTCGGGGAAGCGCAGCTCGTGCACCACTCCGTCGTACGGGATCGGCAGCTCGACCGCGGCCTTCGCGGTCTCCACCTCGCACACCACCTGGCCGTCGGTGACGGTGTCACCGGGCTGAACGTACCACTTGAGGATCTCCGCCTCGGTGAGTCCCTCGCCCACGTCGGGCATCTTGAACTCGCGGTAGCGGCTGGAAGTGTCAGTCATGGTCTCGGCACTCCTCGTTCAGTACGCCAGCGAGCGGTCGACGGCGTCGAGCACGCGGTCCAGACCCGGCAGGTATTCCTCTTCCAGCCGTGCCGGCGGGTACGGGGCGTGATAGCCGCCGACCCGCAGGACCGGTGCCTCCAGGTGGTAGAAGCACCGCTCGGTGATGCGTGCGGCGATCTCGGCGCCGGAGCCGTAGAAGACGGGCGCCTCGTGCACGACGACCAGCCGGCCGGTCTTCTCCACGGATGCCTGGACCGCGTCGAAGTCGATCGGGGACATCGAGCGCAGATCGAGGACCTCCACCGACTTGCCCTCCTCCGCGGCGGCCGCGGCGGCCTCCAGGCAGACCTTCACCATCGGGCCGTAGGCGGCCAGGGTGAGGTCCGTGCCCTCGCGGACGGTGCGGGCCCGGTGCAGCTCGCCGGGGATGGCCTCGGTGTCGACCTCGCCCTTGTCCCAGTAGCGCCGCTTCGGCTCGAAGAAGATCACCGGGTCGTCGCTCTGGATGGCCTGCTGGAGCATCCAGTACGCGTCGGCGGAGTTGGAGGGCGAGACCACCTTCAGGCCCGCGACGTGCGCGAACAGCGCCTCGGGCGACTCGCTGTGGTGCTCGACGGCGCCGATGCCGCCGCCGTAGGGAATGCGCACGACGACCGGCAGCTTGATCTTGCCGAGGGCGCGGGCGTGCATCTTCGCGAGCTGCGTGACGATCTGGTCGTACGCGGGGAAGACGAAGCCGTCGAACTGGATCTCGACGACCGGGCGGTAGCCGCGCAGCGCCAGGCCGATCGCGGTGCCGACGATGCCGGACTCGGCGAGCGGGGTGTCGATGACCCGCTCCTCGCCGAAGTCCTTCTGCAGTCCGTCGGTGACACGGAAGACGCCGCCGAGCTTGCCGACGTCCTCACCCATGATGAGGACCTTGGGGTCGGTCTCGAGCGCCTTGCGCAGGGACTCGTTGAGCGCCTTCGCGAGCGGGAGTTTCTGTACAGCCATGGTTACTTGACCTCGCCATCCGCGAACGACGCCTGGTACGCGGCGAACTGCGCGCGCTCCTCGTCGACGAGCGCGTGCCCGTCGGCGTAGACATTCTCGAAGATCGCCATGTGGTCGGGGTCGGGCATGGCCCGCACCGCCTCGCGGACGCGCTTGCCGAGGGCCTCGCTCTCCGTCTCCAGCTCCTCGAAGTACGCGGCGTCCGCGTGCCCCTGCTTCTCCAGGTAGGAGCGCAGCCGCAGGATCGGGTCCTTGGCCTCCCACGCCGCCCGCTCGTCGTCGTGGCGGTAGCGGGTCGGGTCGTCGGACGTGGTGTGCGCGCCCATGCGGTAGGTGAAGGCCTCGACGAGGGTGGGGCCCTCTCCGCGGCGGGCCCGCTCCAGGGCGTCGCGGGTCACCGCGAGGCAGGCCAGGACGTCGTTGCCGTCGACGCGGATGCCGGGGAAGCCGAAGCCCTGCGCGCGCTGGTAGAGCGGGACGCGGGTCTGCTTCTCGGTCGGCTCGCTGATGGCCCACTGGTTGTTCTGGCAGAAGAACACGACCGGGGCGTTGTAGACCGCGGAGAAGGTGAACGATTCGGCGACGTCACCCTGGCTGGACGCGCCGTCACCGAAGTACGCGATGACCGCGCTGTCGGCCCCGTCCTTGGCGACGCCCATGGCGTAGCCGGTGGCGTGCAGGGTCTGCGAGCCGATGACGATCGTGTACAGGTGGAAATTGTTGCTGTTCGGGTCCCAGCCGCCGTGGTTCACGCCACGGAACATTCCGAGCAGATTGGTCGGATCGACCCCGCGGCACCAGGCGACGCCGTGCTCACGGTAGGTCGGGAAGACGTAGTCGTCGTCCCGCAGGGCGCGGCCGGAGCCGATCTGGGCGGCCTCCTGGCCGAGCAGCGAGGCCCACAGGCCCAGCTCGCCCTGGCGCTGGAGGGAGGTGGCCTCGGCGTCGAAGCGGCGGGTCAGCACCATGTCGCGGTACAGGCCACGCAGCTCTTCCGGGCTGAGGTCGATGTCGTACTCCGGGTGCTGGACGCGCTCACCCTCGGGCGTCAGCAACTGTACGAGCTGGGGCTCGGAACTCTGTGCCTTCTTCGCGCTCGCGCTGGCGCTCGCGCTGCGCTTGGCGCCGCCGCTGCGTCGCGGCTTGCGCGCGGCAGTGCTTTCCACGGTCACGTGCGTGCTCCTCCGTCGGTCCGGCCCCCGGGTTCGCCGGGAAGCTGGGGTTCCCCCTCTGCTCCTTTGGAGCTTGGGGGAGCGGCTCCGCCTGTTTCCGTGCCGGCGCACGGGGTGGGTGCCCTCGGCCGGGAGCAGGCGTGACAGGTGCCCCGGCGAGCACCCTGTCAAAGGCACGTTACCCAGTGCACAGCATTACTGCGAAACCCCATTTGACCTGCGATTTTGCTTGGATTTCCAAGTAAATCGAGAAATGCGGGAACAATCACTGGTCACAGCCTCGCGGGCTGCCGGAACACGGGCACGTTATCCCGCTCACCCCGGACACGGGAAGAGTCAGTTTGCTGTACTGCCTCCGTGTCCGAAGACGAATGCCCGCCTCGTGCGCCGCGGGCGAGGTGCCTTCCGGCAGGCCCACGGGCGGAGCGTCCGGGTGCGAAACGTTCACTCCTGACCGCCCGCGAATTCGAACCACAGTTCGCAAATGTCCACTACTTGGACCAATCCGCCGAGCGAACACTTCAACACGCTGTGTGATCTAACATTTGGCGCGTGCCGCGCTCATCTGCAACCACCGCCCCACCTGTGAGCGCGCTGCTGCGCCGCTACGAGGAGCCGGGCGAGCCCCTCTCCTGCGTGCCGGTCACGCAGGGCCTCCTCAACCGCGGCTACCGCCTCGCCACGACCCGCGGCGCCTACTTCCTCAAACAGCACCTGGACGCCCCGACCGCCGACCGGGACACCATCGTCCGCCAGCACCGCGCCACCCAGCGCCTGCACGACCTCGGCGTCCCCGTCGCGCCGCCGCTCGCCGACTCCGAGGGGCGGACGGTCGCGGTGATCGGCGGCCGCTGCTACGCCCTGCACCCCTGGGTGGAGGGCCGCCACCGCGACGGCGCCCAGCTGACCACGGCCGGCTCCCGGCGGCTCGGGGCACTCCTGGGGCTCGTCCACACCTGCCTCGAGCAGGTCATGGCCGCCGACGTCGGCAGCGGCGCGCGCGAGTACGACAGCGCCGACCCGCACGACACCTTCCGGCTCATCGACGAACTGCTCGCCCTCACCCGGGAGCGGCGCGCCCGCGACTGCTTCGACGAACTGGCCGAGCACCGGCTCCTGGAGCGGCGGCGGCTGATCGCCGACCACGCCCACCGGCGCCCGCCCCCCGCCGCCGCGGGCGGCTGGGTGCACGGCGACTTCCACCCGCTGAACCTGCTCTACCGGGGCAAGGAGCCCGCCGCGATCGTCGACTGGGACCGGCTGGACGTACAGCCCAGGGCGGAGGAGGCCGTCCGGGCCGCCGTGATCTTCTTCGTCCGGCCCACGGGCGAGCTGGACCTGGCGAAGGTCCGGGCCTATGCGCGGGCCTACCGGCGCGCGGCGGGGGCGGACGCGGCGGAGCTGGCCGCGGCCGTGCACCGGGTGTGGTGGGAGCGGCTCAACGACTTCTGGATACTGCGCTGGCGCTACCAGCTGCACGACGGCAGGGCCGACCCGCAGTTCCCCGCGGTGTCGGCCCTGGCGGTGTGGTGGACGAGCGAGTACGAGGCGGTCCGCGACGCCTTCACCGGATGAGGGTCGCGCGGACCCTCCACCGGGTGGGGTCAGTTGGTGCCCTCGGTCGTACCGGTGCTGGTGCCCTGGTCCGTGCCCGTGCTCGTGCCCTGGTCCGTACCGGTGCTGGTGCCCTGATCGGTACCGGTGCTCGTGCCCTGATCGGTACCGGTGCTGGTGCCCTGGTCCGTGCCCGTGCTCGTGCCCTGGTCCGTACCGGTGCTGGTGCCCTGGTCCGTGCCCGTGCTCGTGCCCTGGTCCGTACCGGTGCTCGTCCCCGGGGACGACGGCTCGCCGGAGGGGGTCGGGTCCTGGGTCTTGGGCGCCGTGGGCGGGTACTCGGTGGGCTGCTGGTTGCCCCAGTTGCCGTTGTCACCCGTGGAGTTGTCGGGCTCCTCCGTCTCCTCGGTCGCCTCCTGGGTCGGCGACGGGCTGTCCGACTTCTCGGTCGACGGCGTCTGGGTGACGGTCTTGTCGTTGTTCTTCGTCCCGCTGGGAGGCGAGGAGGCCTTGATGGCGTACGCCGCTCCGGCCACGATCGCGACCACGGCGAGCGCGACGAACAGCCACAGCCTGGAGCGGCCACCGCGGCCACCGCCCTGCTGGCCGTCGTACGCGTAGGCACCGTCGTCCGGGTTCCTCGACGGGAGGATCGGGCTCTGCGACGTCTCGCCGTGCGTCGGGTGACCGAGCACGGTCGTCGCGGCGACACCGCCGACCGGGGTGTGCACGCCCTCGTGCATCTCGACCGGACCGGTGTTCCAGGTGCCGGAGTGACTGCCCTGCTGCTGGAGCATCTGCAGCCCGTACTGGACCAGTCCGCGCATCTCCTCGGCGCTCTGGAACCGGTCGTCCGGGTCCTTGGCGAGGGCGCGCATGGCCAGCCCGTCGAGCTCCGGCGGCGCCACGTCCGAGACCTCGGACGGCGGGACCGGGATGTCCTGGACGTGCTGGTACACCACGGAGAGCGGCGTCTCTCCGGTGAAGGGCGGCCGGAGCGCGAGCAGTTCGTACAGCAGACAGCCGGTCGCGTACAGGTCGGAGCGGTGGTCGACGGCCTTGCCGAGCGCCTGCTCGGGAGAGAGGTACTGCGGCGTTCCCATGACCATGCCGGTCTGGGTCATCGTCGACTGCGCGCCGTGCAGGGCACGAGCGATGCCGAAGTCCATCACCTTCACCGCGCCGCTGTTGGTGATGATGACGTTCGCGGGCTTGATGTCGCGGTGCACGATGCCGTGCTGGTGCGAGTAGGCGAGCGCCTCCAGCACACCGGACACGATGATGAGGGCCTGCTCGGGCGGCGGGGCCTCGGCGTTGACGAGCAGATCGCGGATGGTGCGGCCCTCGACCAGCTCCATCACGATGTAGGGCACGGAGTGGTTGTTGACCACGTCCTCGCCGGAGTCGTACACGGCGACGATGGCGTGGTGGTTGAGGCCGGCCACGGACTGGGCCTCACGGGTGAACCGGGCCTTGGAGACCGGGTCCTCGGCGAGGTCGGCACGCAGCAGCTTGACCGCCACCGTGCGGCCGAGCCTTACGTCCTCGGCCGCGAACACCTCGGCCATGCCGCCGCGGCCGAGGCGGTGCGTCAGCCGGTACCGGCCGTCGCCGACCAGTCCGCCGGCGCCCCAGTCCGCGGCATCCGACACTCCGCCGCTGCCTGCTTCGGATCCGGAAGCCATCAGTCCTCGCCGTCGTTTCTGTGCCGCTTGCTGTGCGCCAGCGGTGTTCCGCCGTCTCTTAAGGGGTACTACGCCACGTCACGCTACAGCCTCCGCGCGCCGTCCCGGTTCGAGATGGACCGGCCATCCAACCCGTTCCACATACACCTGTGCAAATTCCATGCTTGTCCCGTTCGGGTCCCGTAACACTTCCGAGACGCTTCTTGTGCGTACGGTCACGGAACGGGCACCTGGCTTGACGTGTCCGTGCCCTGGGGCAGACTTGGCCCGTAAATACGGATCACCGCGGCCACGCGCGCGCAGGGGGAGCACGAAATGAGCCAGGGCCAGGACGGCGCACAGGGCCGCTATGCGGGCGGTTCGGTGGCGGGCGGCCGGTACCAGCTGCGCGACCTCCTCGGCGAGGGCGGCATGGCGTCCGTATATCTGGCGTACGACAGCGCCCTGGACCGACAGGTCGCCATCAAGACGCTCCACACCGAACTCGGGCGCGAGCAGTCGTTCCGTGAGCGCTTCCGGCGGGAGGCGCAGGCCGTCGCCAAGCTGCAGCACACCAATATCGTCTCCGTGTTCGACACCGGCGAGGACGACCTCGGCGGTGCGCTCATGCCGTACATCGTCATGGAGTACGTGGAGGGCCAGCCCCTCGGTTCAGTGCTGCAGGCGGACATCCAGCAGTACGGGGCGATGCCGGCCGACAAGGCCCTGAAGGTGACGGCCGATGTGCTGGCCGCGCTGGAGACCAGCCATGAAATGGGCCTGGTCCACCGTGACATCAAGCCGGGCAACGTCATGATGACCAAGCGCGGCGTGGTCAAGGTGATGGACTTCGGCATCGCCCGGGCCATGCAGTCGGGCGTCACCTCGATGACGCAGACCGGCATGGTGGTCGGCACCCCGCAGTACCTGTCGCCCGAGCAGGCGCTGGGACGCGGCGTCGACGCGCGCTCCGACCTGTACTCGGTCGGCATCATGCTCTTCCAGCTCCTGACGGGCCGTATCCCGTTCGACGCGGACTCACCGCTGGCCATCGCGTACGCCCACGTACAGGAGGAGCCGGTCGCTCCGTCCTCCATCAACCGTTCGGTCACCCCGGCGATGGACGCGCTGGTCGCGCGGGCCCTGAAGAAGAACCCGAACGAGCGCTTCCCGAGCGCCGCCGCGATGCGCGACGAGTGCCTGCGGCTGCTGTCGGCAGGCCAGACGGGCGCGCCCGTCATCGTGCAGGGCGCGCCGCACACGAACAGCGGTGCGGGCGTGGGCTCGGCGGTCTTCCCGCCGATCGACCAGACGACGCCGGCGCCCGGCCCGCACGGCGTTCAGACGCCGTACCAGCCCCAGCCGGGCCCGTACGGTCCCCCGACCCCGGCCCCCACGCCCACGCCGGCGCCGACGGCCGGATACGGCTACCCGCAGCAGGCCCCGACGCCGGCCCCGGCCCCCGCCTACCAGACGCACGCGGCCGCCCCGTCGCCGTACACCGCCTCGGCCCAGTCGTCCGGCAGCGGCGGCAAGGGGAACATGCCGGTGATCATCGGCGCGATCGTGGTGGTGCTGATCGCCATCGGCGGTGTCATCACGGCCATCTCGCTCAGCGGTGACGACGACCCGGGCAACGAGGCGAACGGTGGCGGCAGCACCGCATCGGCGGACCCGGAGCACAAGGGCCCGGACATGAGCAAGACGATCGAGACCAAGGCCTGCACGGAGCCGCGCGAGGGCGACGACCCGGAGAAGTTCGAGGTACCGGACTTCCGCTACAAGAACATCCAGTCGGTCAAGGCGTGCATCCAGGCCGCGGGCTGGAAGATCAAGGCCGAGCAGCCGGTGGACGAGAACCTCTACGGCGAGGGCGCGATCATGTCGCAGTACCCCACGGAGGGTACGGAGGTCACCAAGGACGACGCGGAGTTCACCCTCCAGGTCTCCACCGGAAACCCGGCTTCCTGAGCCTTTCCGGGGAGGTCTCCGAGGGTCTCCCCGGGCCTGCGAGGCGTCGCTGCCCGAGATGCCGTGATGCATCCCTTATGTGACGCTGACTCCGTTGTTCCGGCCCAAGGCCCTTCGGCGGCTCCGCACGGGAGGGGGTCACCAGGTGACTCCAAGACACTGCTCGTGGTGCGCGGTCTCGATCGCGTCGCTGCTCCTGCTGGCCGCCCCGCTCGCACCGGTCGCGTACGCGGAGGAGAGCGAGGCGCCCGAGCCCGGGTCCAGCAGCAGTCCGTCCCCGGGCGAGCGGCCCTCTCCGGTGCGCCCCACACTCGGTCGGCCCAGTCCCTCCGTGGAGGAGGCCGAGCCGGATGCCGCGTCGGGCCCGCCCGGGTCCGCGCCTCCCCCGTCCGTCGCGCGGCCCCCGGTGGCCACCCGGACGCCGTCGCTGGCCGGGCGGCCGGCCGGCGAGGGCCGCCTGCGCCCGGGGCGCAGTCTGCCTCCCTCGGTGAGCGATTCGGCTCCCGATCCGGCGGACTCGCCCGACGCGGCGGACTCCTCTCGTACCAAAACGGCAACAGCGCTGCCGCCGTACGCGGACGACGAGACGGCGGCGGACGCGGTACCGGAGACGGAGACTCCGGCAGGGCACGTTCCCGGGCACACGCCGCCCGCCGCCGCGTACGAGCCGGCCGCGCAGGCCGCGGAGACGGCCGCTGACCGGCAGATTCCCGTTCTCACACTCGGTGTGGGGCTTTCCCTGATGGGTCTCGGGCTGGGTTTCCTCGGCGTGCGGATGCGGCGCCGCTGAGCGTCGCCGTCCTCCTTGAGACGGACCCCGCACGTCCCTCCGAGGTCGCTTGTCCGGCCCGGCATACTCGGTATACATACTGAGTATGTCCATCCGACACGGGCTTCTCGCCCTCCTCGAACGCGGTCCGCGTTACGGCTCTCAGCTCCGTACGGAGTTCGAGTCGCGTACGGGCTCCACCTGGCCGCTCAACGTCGGCCAGGTCTACACGACGCTCAGCCGTCTGGAGCGCGACGGCATGGTCGCGCAGAGCGGCGAGGACGACGCCGGTCACGCGCTCTACGTCATCACCGACGCCGGCCGCCACGAGCTCAGGAACTGGTTCGAGAAGCCGGTCGACCGCACCAGCCCTGCGCGGGACGAACTGGCCATCAAGCTCGCCATGGCGGTGGGCGCACCCGGCGTGGACATCCGTGCGGTGATCCAGTCCCAGCGGCACCACACGGTCAAGGCGATGCAGGACTACACCCGCCTCAAGGCACAGGCGATCACCGCTCTGGAGAGCGGTGCCTCGCAGGAGCGGGACGACGTGGCCTGGCTTCTGGTCCTGGAGCAGCTGATCTTCCAGACCGAGGCCGAGGCACGCTGGCTCGACCACTGCGAGGCCCGGCTCATCCGGCTCTCGATCGCCGCCGCCCGTTCGGAGAACACCCGGACCGAGGCCCATGGGGAGGCCACACCCCCGCCCGTGCCGTCCCCGGCAGAGGAAATGACCGACCTCAGCCGGTCCTCGCAGCGCTGAGCCTTGCGGCGGGTGCCCGCACCGCCGCCTACTTCACCCGGTCGCTCGTCCGGCCGGAATCCGCTTGTACACCCGCTCCGTACGTCCAGGTACACGTACGCCCAAGGGGGGACCCCTCTCCATGTCACCTTTGTCTTCACAGCCGCCTCACCAGGCACAGAAGTCACAGCAGTCGCGGAAGCCCGTGCTCCAGCTCCAGCAGCTGACGCGTGTGCACGGCACCGGCGCCACCGAGGTCCACGCGCTGCGCGGTATCGACCTCGACGTCTTCCCCGGTGAGCTCGTGGCCGTCATGGGCCCCTCGGGCTCCGGCAAATCCACGCTCCTCACGATCGCCGGCGGCCTGGACACCCCCACCTCCGGCCGGGTGATCGTCGAGGACACCGACATCACGACCGCGGACCGCAAGACGCTCGCCGCACTGCGCCGCCGCAGCATCGGATACGTCTTCCAGGACTACAACCTGATCCCCGCCCTGACGGCCGCCGAGAACGTCGCCCTCCCCCGTGAGCTCGACGGAATCTCCGCCCGCAAGGCGCGCGGCGAAGCCGTCGCCGCGCTGGAGGAGATGGACCTCGGTCACCTCGCCGACCGCTTCCCCGACGAGATGTCCGGCGGTCAGCAGCAGCGGGTGGCGATAGCCCGCGCCCTGGTGGGCGAGCGGCGACTGGTCCTGGCCGACGAGCCCACCGGGGCCCTGGACTCCGAGACCGGCGAGTCCGTGCTCGCCCTGCTGCGGTCCCGCTGCGACGCGGGCGCCGCCGGTGTCCTCGTCACCCATGAGCCGCGCTTCGCCGCCTGGGCCGACCGGGTGGTCTTCCTGCGCGACGGCGCGGTCGTCGACCAGACGATCCGCAGCGACGCCGACTCCCTCCTCTCGGGTCAGGCGGCCGAGCGGTGACGAACTGGTTCCACTCCTGGCGCGCCGCGGTGCGTATCGCCCGCCGCGACGCCTGGCGCTTCAAAGGGCGCAGCTTCCTCGTCCTCGCGATGATCGCCCTGCCGATCCTCGGTGTCAGCGCCGTCGACCTCACCCTGCGCAGTTCCGAGCTGTCTCCCCAGGAAAGTCTGGCCCGCTCCATCGGTGCCGCCGACGCGCGGCTCTCCGACGCGGACACCGGTGGGGTGGCGATCGACCAGCACCCCAGTGGCGACTACTCGGCGCCCGTGGGCGACTACGAGAACAAGCCGTGGCCCGAAGGCAAGACGGACGTCAAGAAGGCGTTCCCGGCGAACGCCACGGTCCTGGAGGACTCGACCGGCTCCACGAAGCTGCGCACCGCGCACGGTCTGCTCCACACCGAGATCCGCGAGCTGAAGGCCGCCGACCCGATGGCCAGGGGCATCATGACCCTGCTGAACGGCCGGTTCCCCTCGAAGGGCGACGAGGTCGCCGCGAGCTCGCACTTCCTGGAGGTCAGTGGGCTGGAGATCGGCTCGACGCTCACCGCGCGCGGCTTCCCGCGTGAGTACCGCATCGTCGGCTCGTACGAGCTGCCGGACAACCTCACCGCCGACCAGGTCAACGCGTTGCCCGGATCCTTCCTCGACCCGCTGGACAAAGCGCTCACCGCGGGCGGCTCGCACGGTCCGGGCAAGGACACCACGTACCTGCTGGGCCTTCCCGGCTCGGAAGGTTTCACGTGGAACGCGGTCAAGGAGATCAACAAGAAGGGCGTGATCGCGGTCTCCCGAGCGGTCACGCTCGACCCGCCCGCCAAGTCCGAGGTCCCGCTGTTCCAGCGGGAGGGCTGGGGCGACTACACCACCAGCGAGGGCGCCCGGGCCGCCGAGCTCGCGGCCATCGGCACGATCGTCGGTCTCGCGATGCTGGAGATCTGTCTGCTGGCCGGCCCGGCCTTCGCCGTGGGCGCCCGCCGCTCGCGCCGCCAGCTCGGGCTCGTCGGCGCCAACGGTGGCGACCGCCGCCACATCCGGGCGATCGTGCTGGCCGGCGGCCTGGTCATCGGTCTCGCCGCGGCCGTCGTCGGCACCCTCCTCGGTCTCGTCCTCACCTTCGCGCTGCAGCCGGTGCTGGAGGAGCACCTGGGGCAGCGGTTCGGCAGCTTCGACGTCCGGCCGCTGGAGTTGCTCGCGATCGGGCTGCTGGCGGTGCTGACCGGTCTGGCGGCCGCGATCGTGCCGGCCATCACCTCCTCCCGGCAGACGGTGCTCGCCTCTCTGACCGGTCGCCGGGGAGTGCGCCGCAGCAACCGGGTCCTGCCCGTCATCGGTCTTGTGGCGGCCCTGCTGGGTGCGGCGATCGCCGTGTACGGATCGCTGGTCTCGGACGAGTTCATCATCGTCGCGGGTGGCAGTGCTCTCGCCGAGCTGGGTGTGGTGGCGATGACACCCGCCCTGGTGGGGCTCTTCGGGCGCACCGGCCGCTGGCTGCCGCTGTCGCCGCGGCTGGCCCTGCGGGACGCCGTGCGCAACCGGGGGCGTACGGCTCCCGCCGTCGCCGCGGTGCTGGCCGCCGTCGCCGGCACCGTGGCCGTGGCCACCTACTCGGCGAGCGACGACGCCCAGCAGCGGGCGGCCTACGAGGCCCGGCTGCCGCACGGCGCGGTGTCCGTGACGCTCGACGAGGACGGCGGCCGGGACGTGCCCGCGGTGCGCGAGGCGGTGCGGAAGAACCTGCCGGTCGACGTGGAGGCCGAGCTGAGCCGGATCGTGGCCGGCAAGTCCAACTGCTCCATGTACTCGGACGGTGACGGCTGCGGCCGTAGCGAGATCATCATCCCCAAGGCGAACCAGTGCCCGCTGTGGGCGGTCAATCCGGACGGCTCGGATCCGTCGGAGAAGTACAGCAAGGAGGAGCGGCGCAAGCTGGCCAAGGACTGGCGATGCCAGAACATCGCGGGGTCGGCCCCCACCGACACCGGTCTGGTGGTCAGCGACGGCAAGCTGCTGAAGGTTCTGGGGATCGACGACCCGAAGGCCGAGAAGGCCCTCGCCGAGGGCAGGATCGTTTCCTTCGCCAAGCCCCAGGTCGACAACAAGGGCACACTTTCCATCCGGCTGATCACGGACACGGAGAAGGCGGATCGCGCGACCGAGCGGGGCAAGGAGCCCCCGGGTGAGGTGAAGACGTTCGGGACGTACCAGGCTCCCGAGGGGACCAACTCGTACGGCATCACGGCGATTCTCTCGCCCGCCGCGGCGACGTCCGCGGGTATCAAGGCGGTGCCGCTCGGTTCGTACTTCTCCACCGGCGAGATGCCCACCAGCGAGCAGCGGCAGCGGCTCGACGGCGACATGGCCAAGACCGGCAGCTCCGCCGACCTGCATGTGGAGGAGGGCTTCACCAGCAAGAACAGCATCGTGCTGCTGTCGCTGACCGTCTTCGCCGGGCTGATCACCATCGGTGCCGCCGGTATCGCGACGGGTCTCGCCCAGGCCGACGCGGAGGCCGACCTGAAGACGCTGTCCGCGGTCGGCGCGCCGCCCCGGGTGCGGCGGACGCTGAGCGGGTTCCAGTGCGGCGTGGTCGCCGTGATGGGTGTGCTGCTCGGCTCCGCGGCCGGTGTGCTGCCCGCGATCGGCCTGCGGCTGACCGAGCGCCGCGGGCAGATGAGGTTTTACGAGGAGGCGCTCGACCAGGGCTGGGGCATCGGCGAGATGCCGCACGTGCCGATCATCGTCCCTTGGGAGACGCTGGCCGCTCTGTTGGTCGCCGTCCCGTTGGGCGCGGCGCTCCTGGCGGCCCTCGTCACCCGTTCGCGCGGGGCGGTGGCCCGCCGCGAGGCGACGTAGCGGCGGGCCGTCCAGGAGCTCCGGGCAGGCTCCGAGGGTTCCCGGGAAGGCCGCCGGAGACACTCCGGAGTGGTTGTGTCCCCGTACGAGGGTGGATCACCGTCGTACGGGGGCACACCGTGTGATGACGCACCTGTGCGAGAGAATGGGCGGCATGGAGATGCCGAGGAATGAACGGTCGCAGGAGAGCCCCCACATCCTGGTCGTGGGACAGGACGGAATGGCGCTCGGCGGCGGTGACGGTGACGACGAGTCGCGCGAGGTCCCGGTGACGGAGATGGTCGAACAGCCTGCGAAGGTCATGCGCATCGGCAGCATGATCAAGCAGCTTCTTGAAGAAGTCCGCGCGGCACCTCTCGACGAGGCCAGCCGTGTCCGGCTCAAGGAGATCCACGCCAGCTCCGTAAAGGAGTTGGAGGACGGCCTGGCGCCGGAACTCGTGGAGGAACTCGAGCGCCTCTCGCTCCCCTTCACGGACGAGGCCATCCCCTCCGAGGCCGAACTGCGCATCGCGCAGGCCCAGTTGGTGGGATGGCTGGAGGGCTTGTTCCACGGCATTCAGACGGCGCTGTTCGCCCAGCAGATGGCGGCGCGCGCGCAGCTGGAACAGATGCGCCGTGCCCTTCCGCCGGGTGCGCCGCACGATGACGACGACGATCGCGGCCATGGCGCGATCAGGTCGGGCCCCTACCTGTAAAGCCCCACCCGCCCGGCCCGGCACACCGTATGGGTGTGCCGGGCCCAGCCCTGTCAGGACCGGTACGGCCGTGGGAACACGGTCGCCCGGTCCGGCTCAGCGCGTGGTCAGCAGGACCTTGCCCACATGGCTGCTCGCCTCCAGCGTGCGGTGGGCCTCGGGAGCCCGGCTCATCGGGAAGACGGAGTCCACCACCGGGCGGACGACGCCACTGCCGAACAGCGGCCATACGTGCTCGCGCACCGCGGCGATGATGGCCGTCTTCTCCTCCAGCGGTCGCATCCTCAGCGACGTCGCCGTCACCGCCGCCCGCTTGGCCAGCAGAGCGCCCAGGTTCAACTCGCCCTTCACCCCACCCTGCAGGCCGATCACCGCGAGCCGTCCGTTGACCGCGAGCGCCTTCACGTTCCGGTCCAGGTACTTCGCACCGACGATGTCGAGGATGACGTCCGCCCCGGCTCCGTCCGTCGCCTTCTTCAGCTCCTCGACGAAATCCTGCTCGCGGTAGTCGATCAGGATGTCCGCGCCCAGCTCGGCACAGCGTGCGAGCTTCTCCGGGCCGCCCGCCGTCACCGCCACACGGGCGCCCACCGCCTTGGCGAGCTGGATCGCCATCGTGCCGATACCGCTCGCCCCGCCGTGCACCAACAGCGTCTCGCCGGGGCGCAGATGCGCCACCATGAAGACGTTGGACCACACCGTCGCGGTCACCTCGGGCAGCGCCGCCGCGGTCACCAGGTCCACGCCCTCCGGCACCGGCAGAAGCTGTCCGGTCGGCACGGCGACCTTCTCCGCGTATCCGCCGCCCGCGAGCAGTGCGCACACCTCGTCGCCCAAGGCCCACCCCGATACTCCCGGGCCCAACGCGGCGATACGGCCGGAGCATTCGAGGCCCGGATAGGGGGACGAGCCGGGCGGCGGATCGTAGTAACCCTGCCGCTGAAGCAGATCGGCTCGGTTGACGGCGCTCGCCACCACCTCGACGAGGACCTCGCCCTCCGCGGGCACGGCGTCGGGCACCTCGGCCCAGACGAGCGCGTCGGGACCACCGGGTTCCGGAATCGTGATCGCATGCATGGCGGCGAGGCTACTCCGGGTGCGGACCGGTGGGAGCCGCGGTTCACCGCCGTGGTGCGGGAGTTCAGGACCCGGGCAGTATCAGCTGGAACAGACCGTCCGTGGCCTCTCCCTCAGGGCGCCTGAGGGAGAGGCCGGCATGATCCACCGGTCAGTCACGAGTCAGTCGGAGTGGTCAGCGGGGTGACCACCTGCTGTGCGCGGACGATGGTGATCACCCGGTCCGTCAGCTGCAGCGGGCTGGCCGCCGGGTCGTCGTAGCCGAGCAGCCGGTGCCCGCGCAGCACACTGACCACCAGGTCGTCCGTCTCCCGGACGCTCTTGCCCACCTCGGCCTTTATGACCGGCCGTTCGATGAGGTCGAGCCCGCTGCCCTGCTGGATCAGGTCCTCCATGACGGTGCCCGCGCTGGGGCTGAGCACCGACAGACCGAGGAGCCGGCCGGCGGCGCTGGCACTGGTGATGACCGCGTCGGCGCCCGACTGCCGCAGCAGGGGGGCGTTCTCCTCCTCGCGTACGGCGGCGACGATCTTCGCTCCGCGGTTGAGCTGCCGAGCCGTCAGCGCCGTCAGCACGGCCGTGTCGTCGCGCTGGGTCGCGATGACGATCTGACGCGCCCGCTGCACCTCGGCCCGCAGCAGCACATCACTGCGGGTCGCGTCGCCGACGACACCCGTGAAACCGTCCGCGTTCGCCGCCTCGATCACCTTGTTGCTCGGGTCGACGATGACGATCTGTTCCTTCTTCAGACCAGTCGCACACAGCGTCTGGATCGCCGACCGGCCCTTTGTGCCGAAGCCGATGATGACGGTGTGGTCGCGCAAGGTGGACCTCCAGCGATTGAGCCGCCACTCCTCCCGGGTGCGCTCCGTGAGCACTTCGAGAGTGGTACCGACCAGGATGATCAGGAACAACACGCGCAGTGGCGTCACCAGCAGCACATTGACGAGCCGGGCACTGTCGCTGTGCGGGACGATGTCGCCGTACCCCGTGGTCGACAGGGTGACGGTGGCGTAGTAGATGGCGTCGAGCAGGTCGACGCTGCCGTCGGCGTTGTCGTGATAGCCGGCGCGATCAATCGTCACGATGATCACGGTCAGCACGAGCACGCCCAGGGCCATCAGCAGCCGCTTGCCCACCTGGCGGAGCGGACGCTCGACCACCCGACGCGGCAGCATCACCCGGCTGGTGACCAGCTGTTCTTCGGCCCGGCGGGCCATCGCGTCATGGCCTGGCAGTTTCACGTGAAACACCCTTCGGTGGTCGCTGCCCAGGGCAGATCGAGGATCTCCAGCGGGTCGTCCGGCCGGGCGCCGCCCGGGGGCACGACGGCGAGCCCCGCGGCGGCCGCGATTCCGCGCAGCATGGCCGGACCGTTGTAGTGCAGGGGCACGACCCGCCCGGCCCGGTGGACGACCGGCACCAGGCGGGTGTCGTGGGGATGGCCGTGCACCTCGTCCCGTACGGGTACGCGATACGGCTCCGGGGCACGGCGGTCGGCGAGCCCCCACAACAGCGGTGCGGCGAGGGTGAGGAGCCCGGAGACGGCGGCGAGCGGGTTACCCGGGAGCCCCACGAGGTGCTTCCCGGGAGCGAGGCGGGCCAGCAGCATCGGGTGCCCCGGCCGCACCTTGACGCCGTCGACGAGCAGGGTGCCGCCGGCCTTCCGGAGGACGGGATGAACGTGGTCGACGGGTCCCGCGGCCGTGCCACCGGTCGTGATCACCACATCCGCCTCCGATTCCGTCACCGCCGCGTACAGTGCGTCGGCATCGTCGGCGATCCGGCGGGGAGTGCCGGCGTGCGCGCCCAGGGTGCCCAGCCACGGGCCGAGCATGGGGCCCAGCGCGTCCCGGATGAACCCGTCGCGCGGAAGTCCGGCGGTGAGCAGCTCGTCGCCGAGCACCAGCACATCCACGCGGGGCCGCTCCACCGTGCGCAGCTCGTCGTACCCGGCGGCCGCGGCCAGCCCCAGAACGGCGGGCGTGACGGGAGTGCCGACCGGCAGCAGCTGATCGCCCGACCGGCATTCCTGCCCGCGCGGCCGGATGTCCTGTCCGGGCGTGACCTTCCGCTCGGCATAGAGCTGGCCGCCGGCATCCGTGCGGGAGTGCTCGCTGCGGATGACGGCCGTGGTGTCCGGCGGGACGCGGGCGCCGGTCGCGATACGGACGGCGGTCCCGTCGGGCAGCGCCTCCGCCTCGGCGTGGCCGGCGAGGATCGAGCCGAGCGCGCGCACGGTCCACGGGCCGGGCCCGGCGACCGCCCAGCCGTCCATCGCGGAGGTGTCGAACGACGGAAGGTCGGTCAGTGCGGTGAGCGGCTCGGCGAGCACCCGCCCGAGCGCCTGGTCGAGGGGGACGGGCCGGGAGCGGAGCGGAACCACCCTGCCGGCCCGTGCGGCGACGGCCCGGGCGTCGGCCCAGGGCATGGCGCGGTGCCGCTCCGGCCTGCTGGTCGGCGATCCGACCAGAGCGAGGGCCTCGGCGACTCCGTCGTCCTCGCGGTCGGTCATTCCCCTTCGGCCTCTTTCGCCCAGCGCTCGGCGAGCGCGGCGGCCTTGCGAGCCGCTTCGGCCACGGCCTCGGTTCCGTCCCCGCCCGCCTTGGCGGCCGCGTAACCGACCAGGAACGTGGTGAGGGGCGCGGCGGGGCGGGCTACGCCGTGCGCCGCGTCGCGGGCCAGGTCGAGCAGGAGGGCGGTGTCGACGTCCAGTTCGATGCCCAGTTCGGCCTTGACTGCGGTGATCCATTCGTCCAGCACGTTCTCATGCTCCCTGATGCGGGCCCGGGCCGTTGCAATGTCCTCCCAGGTGTCGCAGTCGAAGACGGCGAGTGGCCGGGCGTCGATCCGGGCGAGATCCAGTTGCTGTGTCAGCGACCGCAGCGGCAACCCGGACAAGCCGTCCTTCTCCGTCGCCAGCAAGGCGAGTTCACGCCGCAGTGCCTCCGTACGGTATGCGGCGACGAGCGGCTGGTCGCGGCCGCCCGGGTCCACGGAGAGGACGCCTTCGGCGTTCGTGTCCGCGAGCGCCTCGATCAACTGCCGTACGCTGCCGCCCTCCAGGAACGGCAGGTCCCCACTGAGCACGACCACGGTGTCCGCCTCGATGTGGCCGACACCGGCCGCGAGCGCTGCCAGCGGCCCGCCACCGGGCGGCTCCTCACGCGCCCACACCACGGGACGCACGGTGGCCCGGCGTCCGCCGACGACAACGGTGCGCCCGGCGTCCCGGCAGGCGTCCAGCACCCGGTCGAGCAGGGCCCGCCCGCCCACGCTCACCGCGGGCTTGTCCACGCCGCCGAGCCGCGTGGCGGCACCCCCGGCGAGAACGACGACATCGAATCGGGTCACGCACTCAGTATGATCCGCCGCCTCTCACGAGGACGGGGCGCCCCGGTGAACCCGGGCCGAAAGAACCGCGGCGGAGGCGCCGAGGGGTGCACGGGCCGCGCGCGGTCCGCCTGACGAGGCGAGCGCGGGGGCGGGCGGTGGGCGTGGGCGTGGGTGCGCGGGGCGGGGGGCGTGGGGCGCGGGGCCGCACGGGGCGGGGCACTGGTCCGGGGGGGCCTGGGCGCGCGGGGCTGCCCGGGGGCGGGGCACTGGGTGCGGGGGGCTTGGGTGCGGGGGCCGCACGGGGCGGGGCACTGGTCCGGGGGCGCGGGCGGGCGGGGCCGCCCGGGGGCGAGGCACTGGGTGCGGGGGGGCGTGGGCGCGGGGCCGCCCGGGGCGAGGCACTGTCGTGCGGGGGCTTGGGTGTGGGGGGCCGCACGGGGGCGCGGGGCCTGCCCGGGCGCACAGGCCGCGGGGGGGCGCGGGTCACCGGGCCCGTGGTCACCAGGCCCGCGGAGCACAGGCGCGTGGGCCGGGAGGCTCGGAAGCAACCCATGGCGCGCGGGGCCCGTGAGGCGCGGGGCCGGGACATCCGGGACACGACCCGGAGGCCGGGACACGACCCGGGGGGCCGGGACACGGGGCCAGGGACGCCCGGGCCCCGGCCCGGGTGCCCGGGCCGGGGTCCGCGCGACTAGAGCGTCCGCAGAAGCACCGCCGGCTGTTCCACGCAGTCCGCCACGTACCGCAGGAAGCCCCCGGCCGTCCCTCCGTCGCACACGCGGTGGTCGAACGTCAGCGACAGCTGAACGACCTGGCGGACGGCCAGCTCGCCCTGGTGCACCCATGGCTTGGGGACGATGCGCCCCACCCCGAGCATGGCCGCCTCCGGGTGGTTGATGATCGGTGTCGAGCCGTCGACGCCGAACACCCCGTAGTTGTTCAGGGTGAACGTCCCCCCGGTCAGGTCCGCCGGGGTCAGCGACCCCGCCCTCGCCTTCTCCGTCATCCGGGCGAACTCCGCCGACAGCGACTCCGCGGTCCGCCCGTCGGCGTCGCGCACCACCGGGACGACCAGCCCACGGTCCGTCTGAGCGGCGAATCCGAGGTGCACCTCCGGGAGGCGGACGATCTCCCGCGCCTCGGTGTCCACCGTCGCGTTCAGCTCCGGGAAGCGGGCGAGGGCGGCGGTGCAGATCCGGGCCAGCAGCGCGATCACGGAGATCTTCGGACCGCCGGCCGCGTTCATCGCGGCGCGCGCGGCCATGAGCTCCGTGGCGTCCGCGTCGACCCAGCAGGTCGCGTCCGGGATCTCCCGGCGGCTGCGGGACAGCTTGTCGGCGACCGCCCCGCGTACCCCGCGCAGTGGCACCCGCTCGACCGCCGGGGCGGTGGTGCCGGCGGAGGCCGCCGTGGTCCGGGTGGTGGCTGCGGGCGCGGCAGCGGCTGCCGAGGGGCCGGTGGGGGCCGCCAGTGCGCGCTCGACGTCCCCGCGCAGGATCAGCCCCTCCGGGCCTGAACCCTGCAGCGTCCGCAGATCGAGGCCGTTCTCGCGGGCCAGCTTCCGCACGAGCGGGGAGATGACCGGCACCGGCCCGGTGTGCGCCGCGGCGGCCACGGAAGCCGCCGGGGGCGCAGGGGTGGGGGCCGTGGGGGCCGGGGTCACGACGGCGGGCGGGGCCTTCGCGGCGGCGGCCGGGACCGTGTCCCGGCGCACCCGGCGGCGCCTCGCCGCGGGCGCCCCGGTGCCGTACCCGACGAGTACGTTCCCGGAGCCCTCGTCCGACACTGCGGGCGGCGGGCCGGCCGACGATGCGCCCGGAGCGGCAACCGGCGAGTCCACCGGCACCGACGTGGCGCCGACCGCCACGGTCAACAAGGGGGCGCCGACGGGAAGTTCCGTGCCCTCCTCGCCGAACCGGGCGGTCACCACGCCCCCGTACGGGCACGGCACCTCGACCATCGCCTTGGCCGTCTCGACCTCGACGACCGGCTGGTCGATGGCGACGACGTCACCGACGTTGACCAGCCACTTGACGATCTCGGCCTCGGTGAGGCCCTCACCGAGGTCCGGCAGCCTGAACTCGAGCACCTGGGCCATCAGCTCCCCGCCTCCCACTGCAGCCGCGCGACCGCGTCCAGCACCCGGTCCACACCCGGCAGGTGGTGCCGCTCCAGCATCGGCGGCGGGTAGGGGATGTCGAAGCCGGCGACCCGCAGCACGGGCGCCTCCAGGTGGTGGAAGCACCGCTCCGTGATCCGCGCGGCGATCTCGCCCCCGGGACCACCGAATCCGGTCGACTCGTGGACGACGACCGCGCGTCCCGTTCGCCGGACGGACGCGCAGACCGTCTCGTCGTCGAAGGGCACCAGCGACCGGAGGTCGATCACTTCGAGGTCCCAGCCCTCGGCGCGGGCCGCTTCCGCGGCCTCCAGACACACGGGCACGGACGGCCCGTACGTGATCAGGGTGGCGCTGGTTCCCGCGCGCCGCACGACCGCGCGGCCGATCGGCTCGACCTCGGTCGGCGCGTCCGGCGACCACTGGGCCTTGGACCAGTAGAGCCGCTTCGGCTCCAGGAAGACGACGGGGTCGTCGGAAGCGATGGCGGCACGCAGCAGCCCGTACGCGTCGGCGACCGTCGCGGGCGTGACGACATGGAGCCCCGGAGTCGCCATGTAGTACGCCTCGGACGAGTCGCTGTGGTGCTCGACACCGCCGATTCCGCCGCCGTACGGCACCCGCACGACCAGCGGCAGCGGCATGGCTCCGCGGGTGCGGTTGCGCATCCGCGCGACATGGCTGATGAGCTGCTCGAACGCCGGGTAGGCGAAGGCGTCGAACTGCATCTCGACGACCGGCCGCAGTCCGTACATGGCCATGCCGACGGCGGTTCCCAGGATGCCGGCCTCGGCGAGCGGGGTGTCCGTGCAGCGGTCCTCGCCGAACTCCTTCGCGAGGCCGTCGGTGACCCGGAAGACGCCGCCGAGTGTGCCGACGTCCTCGCCCAGCACGTGTACCGAGGGGTCCTCGGCCATCGCGTCGCGCATGGCGCGCTGCAGCGCCTGCGCCATCGTGGCGGGCTTGACTGCCACGGTCGTCATCGCACGTCACCTTCCGCTTCCGCCGCCAGCTCGGCGCGCAACTGATCCGCCTGTTCCCGCAGTTGCGCGGTCTGCTCGGCATAGACGTGCGCGAACAGGTCCATCGGGTCGAGCCGCGCGTCGGCGTTCATCCCCTCCCGCAGCCGGGCGGCCATCGTCTCGGCCTGCTCGGCCACCTCGCGTATGCCGTCCTCGTCGAGGAGCCCTCTTTCCGTCAACTCTCGCTCCAGCAGGCGGATGGGGTCGTGTTCACGCCAGGCCTCGACCTCGTTGTCAGCGCGGTAGCGGGTCGCGTCGTCGGCGTTGGTGTGGGCGTCGATGCGGTACGTCACCGCCTCGACGAGCGTCGGTCCGCCGCCGCGCCGGGCGCGGGCCACCGCCTCGGAGAGCACCTGGTGCACGGCGGCCGCGTCGTTGCCGTCGACCAGCCGGCCGGGCATGCCGTATCCGACGGCCTTGTGGGCCAGGGAAGGGGCGGCGGTCTGCTTGGCCAGCGGGACGGAGATCGCGAAACCGTTGTTCTGCACGAGGAAGACGACGGGGGCCTGCCACACAGCCGCGAAGTTGAGGGCCTCGTGGAAGTCGCCCTCGCTGGTGCCACCGTCTCCGACGAGGGCGAGCGCGACGACGTCGTCGCCCTTGAGGCGTGCGGCGTGGGCCAGGCCCACGGCGTGCGGCAGCTGGGTCGCGAGAGGGGTGCACAGGGGGGCGATGCGGTGCTCGTGCGGGTCGTACCCGGTGTGCCAGTCGCCCCGCAGCAGAGTCAGCGCCTGGACGGGGTCGAGGCCCCGGGCGACCGCGGCGAGGGTGTCGCGGTAGGACGGAAAGAGCCAGTCCCGCTCCTCCAGCACGAGGGCGGCGGCCACCTCACAGGCCTCCTGCCCGGTGCTCGACGGGTACACCGCGAGCCGGCCCTGCTTGGTGAGGGCCGTCGCCTGCACGTTGTACCGGCGGCCGCGCACCAGCTCGCCGTAGAGCCGGCGCAGCAGCTCAGGGGCGAAGGCGGCCGCGGCGTCCGTGCCGAGCACGCGATACGGCTCGGGGTCCGGGAGCAGCGGTGCGGGGTCGGTGCGCGGCTTCCATGCCGGGGGCGGGGTTGGCCGGTAAGAAGCGGCACCAGGCAGCTCTTGGACCGTCATGACAGCACCTCCTCGTGGGAGCGGGCATAAGACCCGGAGTGGACCCGAAGGCGGACGCGGCTGTGACGCGCCTCACCTACCGATTGTTCGGTCGTGGACGCATTTTGGCTACAGGCGCCTTCACCCTGTGGACAAACGGTTCTCCACAGCCTGGGATAGAGGCAGGTCGTCCATCGAAGAGAGGCGGGGGGACGTGACAGCTGAACAAATGGCCGACGGCCGGGAGCCCGCGGTACCGGGCGCCGGGCAGGAACCGCCGCCGCGGCCGCTGGACGCGATCGACCGCGACATCCTCCGGATCCTCCAAACGGATGGCCGCGCGTCGATACGCTCCGTGGCCGAGCGTGTCCATGTGTCACGGGCCAACGCCTATGCGCGGATCAACCGGCTGATCGAGGACGGCGTGATCCGCGGCTTCACCGCACGGGTGAACCACGAGCGGGCGGGTCAGGGCGCTTCGGCGTACATCACGCTCAAGATCGTGCAGAACTCCTGGCGCACGGTGCGGGAGCAGCTGCGGGCGCTGCCGGGTGCCGCGCACATCGCTCTGGTCAGCGGGGACTTCGATGTGCTGCTGCTGGTGCACACGCCGGACAACCGGACGCTGCGCGAACTCGTCCTGACCAAGCTCCAGTCGATCCCCGAGGTGCTCTCGACGCGCACCCTGCTGGTCTTCGAGGAGACGGATCTGAACCGGCGGGTCCTGACGGACGAACTCTGAGGACCGACCCGGGCCGCGCCGACCGGCGCGGGCGTGTCGGCGCCGGCCCCCGGACGAACCCCGAGGGCCGGCCGGCTCGCGGCGGCCCCTGAGCAGGCACACGACAACGACCGGCGCCGGGCCGGGGAACCGCGCCGGGCCGGGGGACAGTGCCAGGCGAGAGGGACCGCGCCGGGCCGCAGGACGGGGCGGGACCTGCCGGAAAAGCGGGCTGCCGCCGAGGCCCGCTCGCGCAGACAGGGCGGCGCACGCCGGGAAGGCGGGCGGGCCGCAGAGGCGCTACGGCGTCGTACGCAGCCCGTCGAAGGCGAGGTGGACGACCGTGTCGGCGACCTGCCGGCGCTCGGCGGTCGCGCCGGGCTGCGGGCGATACCACTCGACCAGTGAATTGACCATGCCGAACAGCAGCCGCGTGGCCAGGCGTATGTCCACGTCGTCGCGCAGGTCGCCGTCGGCGGCGGCCGCCTTCAGGAGATCGGCGACGCGGTGGTCGAATTCGCGGCGGCGTTCCAGTGCCCAGCGCTCGGTCTTGGTGTTGCCCCTCACCCGCAGCAGCAGGGTCACGTAGGGCAGTTCGTCCATCAGCACCTCGACGGTGCGCCGGGTCACGTACTCGACCCGCTCGATGGGCCGGCCCCGTGCGGCCCCGGGTTCGTCGAGGACGGCGAAGAGCCCGTCAAGGGCCCGGCTGACGGCGCGCCGCAGGAGCTCTTCCTTGCCCGCGACATGGTGATAGATGGAGGACTTGGAGATGCCGGCCGCCTTGGAGAGGTGCTCCATGGAGGTGCCGTCGTAGCCGCGCTCGTTGAAGACCCTGACGGCCACGGACAGCAGCGTCTCGGGGGTGTAGGTGTCGCGCCTGGCGGTGGTCATCGGCTGTCCCGGCCCTTCGTCGCGGCCTGCTCCTCGTACGCCTTGCGCATGACGCCCAGGCAGGGGGCGTAGCGACCGTTCGGGAAGCGCTCGTGCAGTGCGCGGAGTAGTCCCGCCACGGTTTCGTAGCCCACCAGGGCGCCCCACTCCAGCGGGCCGGCGGGGTAGTTGACGCCGAGGCGCATGGCCGTGTCGATGTCCTCGGCGGAGGCGACGCCCCGCTCGACGGCGTCCACGGCGAGGTCGACCAGCATGGCGACGGTCCGGGCCACGATCATGCCCGGAACGTCGCCGATCACCGTGACGTCCTTGCCCAGGGCCTGGAAGAGGCCGATGGCCTCGCGGAGGGCCGCGGGCGAGGTGGTGGGAGCGGTGGAGAGGGCGATCCGGGTCGCCTTGGTGTAGTCGTGGGCGAGATCGAAGTAGATGATCTCCTCGCCCTCGTACTCGAAGACGGTCTCGCCGTCCGCGAGGCCCAGCTGCGCGCCGCCCGGGAGGGTGAGGTGCGTGCCGCGCTTCCTGCGCCGGACCTTGATGCCGGCCTGTTCGATCAGGGCGACCAGGGGCTCGGCGTGGCCGAGGTGGCCGTGGACGGTGACCTCCGCGGGGGCCGGGGCGGGCTCCTCGGTGCGCGGGCGGGGCCGCTCCGAGCCCTGGGCGTACGGGTACCAGCCGTGACCCGTCTTCCGGCCCAGGCGGCCGGATTCGACCAGGCGCCGCTGGGCGAGGGACGGGGTGAACTTCGGGTCCTGGTAGAAGGCCTCCCAGACGGACCAGGTGACGGCCTCGTTGACGTCCTGTCCGATCAGGTCGGTCAGTTCGAAGGGGCCCATCCGGAAGCCGCCGCACTCACGCAGGACGGCGTCGATGGTGGCGGGATCGGCGGCCCGCTCCTCGTAGAGCCGCAGCGCCTCGGCGTAGAAGGGGCGGGCGATGCGGTTGACGATGAAGCCGGGGGTGTCGGCGCAGCGCACCGGCGTCTTGCCCCACCGCTGGGCCGTCGCGTACGCGCGCGTGGCGGCGTCGTCGTCGGTCGCGAAGCCACTGACGATCTCGACCAGCGGCAGCAGCGGCGCCGGGTTGAAGAAGTGCATGCCGACGAACCGGCCCGGCAGACGCAGGGCCCCGGCGATGGCGGTGACGGAGAGCGAGGAGGTGTTGGTGGCGAGCAGGCAGTCGTCGGAGACGATCTTCTCCAGCTCGGCGAAGAGCTCCTGCTTGACGGGGAGCTGCTCGACGATCGCCTCGATCACGAGCGCGGCGTCGGCGAGGTCCGCGAGACGCTCCGCTTCGAGCAGGCGTTCTGCCGCGCCGTCGCGCTCCTCGGGGGCCAGGCGCCCCTTCTCGACCAGGCGGTCCAGCCGCGCCGTGATGGCGCCGGCGGCCTGCCGCGCCCGGTCGGGCTCGGTGTCGTAGAGGCGGACGGGGTGGCCTGCGAGAAGCGCGACCTGGGCTATGCCCTGGCCCATCGTGCCGGTGCCCACGACGGCGACGGCGCGCCCCTGTGCGACGGCCTTGGTCTCGGTCATGACAGTGATCCTCCCCGATGAGTTTTCCACAGGTTCGGGAGGCCCCCTTGTCCCGACCGATCGTTCGGTTACTCTAGCTCTGTCCGCCTGTCCCTGCCCAGCTCGACGAGGAGTTGGTCCGTCATGGCCGCCGCTCAGCTCACCACCGACCACCTGACCGAGAGGCACCGGCCCACACTCGACCAGGCCCTCGAAGCGATCCGCACCCGTGCCTACTGGTCCCCGCACCCCGAGCACCCGAAGGCGTACGGGGAGAACGGCTCGCTGAGCGCCTCCGACGGCCTCGATGCCCACAAGGCCGTGCTCGGCACCCGCTTCGAGCTCGACCAGCCCGGCACCGACGACTGGACGGGCGGCGAGGTGTCTCCGTACGGCCCGCAGCTGGGCGTCGAGTACCCGCACGCGAACCTGGACGTCCTGCTGCCCGCCATGCGCGCAGGGATGGCCGGATGGCGTGACGCCGGACCGGAGGTCCGCGCCCTGGTGTGCCTGGAGATCCTTTCCCGCATCAGCGCCCGTACGCACGAATTCGCACACGCCGTGATGCACACCAGCGGCCAGGCCTTCATGATGGCCTTCCAGGCGGGCGGCCCCCACGCCCAGGACCGCGGCCTCGAAGCGGTGGCGTACGCGTACGCGGAGCAGGTCCGCACCCCGCTGGTCGCGGACTGGTCCAAGCCGCAGGGCAAGCGGGACCCGCTGGAGCTGCGCAAGGGCTTCACCCCGGTCGGCCGCGGGATCGCGCTGCTGATCGGCTGCAACACCTTCCCGACGTGGAACGGCTACCCCGGCCTGTTCGCCTCGCTGGCCACCGGCAACCCGGTGCTGGTCAAGCCGCACCCGCGCGCCGTCCTCCCGCTGGCGCTGACGGTCAAGGTCGCCCGCGAGGTGCTCGCCGAGGCCGGCTTCGACCCGAACCTGGTGGCGCTGGCCGCCGAGCGCCCCGGCGAGGGCATCGCCAAGGAGCTGGCGGTCCGCCCCGAGATCCGGATCATCGACTACACCGGCTCGACCTCGTTCGGCGACTGGCTGGAGGCCAACGCGCGACAGGCGCAGGTGTACACGGAGAAGGCGGGCGTGAACACCGTCGTCGTCGACTCCACCGACGACTACAAGGGCATGCTCTCCAACCTGGCGTTCTCGCTCTCGCTGTACAGCGGCCAGATGTGCACCACCCCGCAGAACCTGCTCATTCCGCGTGACGGCATCTCGACCGACGCAGGCCCCAAGTCGTACGACGAGGTCGTCGCCGACCTCTCGGCCGCGGTGGGTGGCCTGCTCGGCGACGACGCCCGGGCGAACGCCCTGCTGGGCGCGCTGGTGAACCCGGACGTGAAGGCGCGGCTGGAGGCGGCCGCCGGGCTCGGCGAGGTGGCCCTGGCCTCGCGCGAGGTCGCCAACCCCGACTTCCCGGACGCCGTCGTCCGCACCCCGGTCATCGTCAAGCTGGACGGCAGCAAGCCGGACGACGAGGCGGCGTACATGTCGGAGTGCTTCGGCCCGGTCTCCTTCGCCGTCTCGGTCGAGTCGACCGCGGACGGGCTGGAGCTGCTGCGGCGCACCGTGCGGGAGAAGGGCGCCATGACGGTCGGCGCCTACACCACCTCGAAGGACACCGAGCGCGCGATCGAGGAAGTCTGCCTGGAGGAGTCGGCGCAGCTGTCGCTGAACCTGACGGGCGGGGTGTACGTCAACCAGACCGCGGCGTTCTCCGACTTCCACGGCTCGGGCGGCAACCCGGCGGCGAACGCGGCCCTGTGCGACAGCGCCTTCGTGGCCAACCGCTTCCGGGTCGTCGAGGTCCGGCGCCAGGCCTGACGGCATCTGCCCGGCCGGGCCCGTGTCCCGCACACGGCCCCGGCCGGGCCATCCCTTCCGGATGTTCCCGGCCTTGATCAGCGGAACGTACTAGGGCGTGTCGGTGATCTCCGCGTACCGCTGCACCCAGGAGTGCATGGCGATCGCGGCGGCCGCGCCGGCGTTGATCGAGCGGGTCGAACCGAACTGGGCGATCGAGCAGACCATCGAGGCGTATTTCCGTGCCTCCTCGGTCAGGCCGGGCCCTTCCTGGCCGAACAGCAGCACACAGCGGCGCGGCAGCTCGGTCCGCTCCAGGGGCACGGCACCCGGCAGGTTGTCGATCCCGATGATCGGCAGTCCCTCGGCGGTGGCCCACGCGGTCAGCGACTCGGTGTCCGGGTGGTGGCGCACATGCTGGTAGCGGTCGGTGACCATCGCTCCGCGCCGGTTCCACCGGCGGCGGCCGACGATGTGGACCTCCTTGGCCAGGAAGGCGTTGGCGGTCCGGACGACCGAGCCGATGTTGAAGTCATGGCCCCAGTTCTCCACGGCCACGTGGAAGTCGTGGCGGCGGGTGTCCAGGTCCGCGACGATCGCCTCACGCTTCCAGTACCGGTACTGATCGACCACATTGCGCCGGTCTCCCCCGGCGAGCAGGTCGGGGTCGTACCGCTCGCCCTGCGGCCACGGCAGAGGGTGTGGACCGACGCCGACCTCGGGGCCGTAACCGTCGTCGTACTGAAGCGGCTCGCCCATGGGGGCGTCCGTCCGGGTCTCGCTGCTCACCCGACGAGAGTACGTGGAGCCTGCTCCTCGGGCGCACGTCGCCGACCGGGCACCACCACCCGGGCTCGGGGCAGCAGCCGGTCCCGGCCGCGGCGGACGCGGGCACCGAGCCAGAGCAGGAAGACCGTGGGCAGGAAGACGGCATCCGCGGCGATCATCGCGAGCGAGAAGAACGGCAGCCCCAGCAGCAGCGCGATGCCCGCGTGCTCCAGCATCATCGCGACCAGCAGCACGTTCTTCACCCTGCGGTTGAAGAGCGTGAACGGGAACGCGACCTGCACGATGACCGTGCCGTAGGTGAGCACCATGACGACGATGCCGCTGCCGGCGAGCAGGTCGGAGAGGAACGGCCAGGGGGTGAAGTAGTCGAGCTTGAGCGGGTAGTAGAGCGCGGTGCCGTCCTGCCAGCGGCTGCCCTGGATCTTGTACCAGCCGGCCGTCGCGTAGATGAGGCAGACCTCGGCCATGATCACGACGAGCGTGGCGTTGTGGGCGAGGTTGGCGAGGACGTCGAGCAGCACTCGCGGCTGGCCGGGGGCATGGCGGCACACCAGCCACCACAGTCCCTGGGACACCCACAGCAGCCAGAGCAGGACCAGTATCCAGACCTCTCCGGTCCTGTCGATGAAGACGGTGGCCGCCAGCACGCCGAAGCCGAGCACGGTCCACAGCACCGGCCCCACGGTGTCGCGTACGGGCCCGGGGCGCGCGGCCCGGCGGGCGTCCAGCGACCACACCTGGCCGCAGCGCGTCAGGACCAGGTAGATCGCCATCAGGTGGATGACGTTGTCTCCGCCGTCGCCCATGAAGATGGAGCGATTCTGCAGCGACAGCACGCCCACCATGAAGAGCACGGACATGGTGCGGGTCCGCCAGCCGACCAGCAGCAGGGCGCTGGAGAGCAGGGCGAGGCCGTACACGATCTCGAACCAGACCACGCTGTCGGACCACATCAGCAGCGTGAAGGAGTGGTTGTTGCCTATGAGCTCCTGGCCCATGTCCCAGGACCAGGGGCCTTCGGGTCCGTAGAGCTCGCGCCGGTGGGGGAGCTCGAAGAGCAGGAAGACGAGCCAGGCGGCGGCGAAGCCGATACGGACGACGGCCGCCTGGTACGGGCCGAGGGCCAGGGCGGTGATGTTCTGGATGCCGCGGGCCAGGCGGCGGTCGAGCGGCTGGCGCTTGGCGCGGTTCTCGTTCACTTCGCCGCCTCCTCACGGCCGCCGGTCACGCCGCCGGGCAGGTCGGCCGCGGTCACGGTCCACCAGGGGAGCACCCGGTAGTAGGCCCGGGTGTCGGCCTTCTCCTCGCTCCAGACGGGGGCGCTGACGCCCTGGGTCGAGGACCGCAGCTGGATTCGTTCGATCTGACCGCCCAGCTGGTGCTTTTCGAGGCGCAGCATCGCGATGCGCCGGATGTAGCGCTCGGAGAGCCGGCCGCGCAGTCCGGTGGAGCGGTTGTCGTCCGTGTGCGTGTTCACGTAGAAGTCCCAGCCCCGGCGGAGTTCGTTCTGGTTCACATGGCTGGGGAAGAGATTGCCGCGGATCGCCGCGCCGTCGTCGGCGGACAGATTGATCCACCCGGTGGTCCGGCGATCGCCGTCGGCCTCGACGATCTCGGCCCGGGCGTGGACGGAGATGTTCTGCTGCAGGGGGTTGGGGGCGAACAGCTTCCAGTTCTGCTCGAACTCGGGGTAGACCCAGTTGTCGACGGCCTTGCCGTGCTGCTTGGTCACCGTGTTCGACGGGGCGACATGCAGAAAGATCATGGCCAGGTGGACGCAGGCGAAGACGCCGATGACGGCGACGGCCACGGAAGCGACGACCTGGTAGGGCAGTGACAGCGCGGATATGCCCGCCCCGCCGTTTCCGGCCGCGGCCGGGGTGAGGACCGGGGCGGACGCGGGGCCGGGGGCCGGCGCCGCGGTCACACGCGGCTCGGCGGTCGCCTGGGCCGGGACGGTCGCGCCGGGCCAGGGGTCCGGACGAGGGCTCACCCGTTCGGCGGGCGGTTCGGCATCGCCGCCCTCGGCGCCGCTGACGCGTTCGGGGCGCTCGGCACGCCCGCCCTCCTCGTCGTACGAGTCCATCCCGCCCCGATCCCCATCGCTGCACCGAGTTATCCACAGGGTTGACACCATACGGGCCGCCGACTCACCATTGAAGTCATTCAACCGAACGATCGGTCGGTAGGGGGCCCGATGACGGCAGTGACTGCGGACTCGCAGGAGGCGTACGAGGCGGTGTTCGACGCCGCCGTGGCCG
Source organism: Streptomyces sp. STAM6 (assembly GCF_054963715.1). Taxonomy (NCBI): domain Bacteria; kingdom Bacillati; phylum Actinomycetota; class Actinomycetes; order Kitasatosporales; family Streptomycetaceae; genus Streptomyces; species Streptomyces sp. STAM6. The sequence continues at coordinate 45,952 of NZ_JBUEFZ010000005.1, forward strand.
CCGAGGAGCGGATCGAGCCGCGCGACTGGATGCCGGAGGCGTATCGCGCCTCGCTGGTCCGGCAGATCGCGCAGCACGCCCACTCCGAGATCATCGGCATGCAGCCCGAGGCGAACTGGATCACGCGCGCTCCCTCACTGCGCCGCAAGGCGATCCTGATGGCCAAGGTGCAGGACGAGGCCGGGCACGGCCTGTATCTGTACAGCGCGGCGGAGACCCTCGGCACCAGCCGTGACGAGCTGCTCGACAAGCTGCACTCCGGCCGCCAGAAGTACTCCTCGATCTTCAACTACCCCACGCTCACCTGGGCCGACGTCGGCGCCATCGGCTGGCTCGTGGACGGTGCGGCGATCACCAACCAGGTGCCGCTGTGCCGCTGCTCCTACGGCCCGTACGCCCGCGCGATGGTGCGGATCTGCAAGGAGGAGTCCTTCCACCAGCGCCAGGGGTACGAAGCGCTGCTCGCCCTCTCGCGCGGGACTCCCGAACAGCACGCGATGGCCCAGGACGCGGTGGACCGCTGGTGGTGGCCGTCGCTGATGATGTTCGGCCCGCCGGACGACGAGTCGGCGCACTCCGCGCAGTCCATGGCGTGGAAGATCAAGCGTCATTCCAATGACGAGCTGCGTCAGCGCTTCGTCGACATATGTGTCCCGCAGGCCGAGGCGCTGGGGCTCACCCTGCCCGACCCGGACCTGCGCTGGAACGAGGAGCGCGGGCACTACGACTTCGGCCCGATCGACTGGGCCGAGTTCCGCGAAGTGCTCAAGGGCAACGGCCCCTGCAACGAACAGCGCATCACCCAGCGCCGCGAAGCACACGAAGAAGGCGCCTGGGTCAGAGAGGCCGCGGCGGCGTACGCCGCGAAGCACGGGGAGGCGACGGCATGACGACGAGCGACTGGCCGCTGTGGGAGGTGTTCGTGCGCTCGCGCCGCGGGCTGTCCCACACCCACGCGGGAAGCCTGCACGCACCGGACGCGGAGATGGCCCTGCGCAACGCCCGCGACCTGTACACCCGCCGCAACGAGGGCGTCTCGATCTGGGTCGTGCCGTCCTCGGCCATCACCGCCTCCTCGCCCGACGAGAAGGACCCGTTCTTCGAGCCGGCCGCCGACAAGCCGTACCGGCACCCGACGTTCTACGAGATCCCGGAGGGGGTGCAGCACCTGTGACGGCTCCGGCTTCCGCGGTGAACACCGCGGCACTCGCCCTCGGCGACGACGCCCTGGTGCTCTCCCACCGGCTGGGGGAGTGGGCGGGCCACGCCCCGGTCCTGGAGGAGGAGGTCGCGCTCGCCAACATCGCGCTCGACCTGCTCGGCCAGGCCCGTGTCCTGCTCTCGCTCGTCGGCGACGAGGACGAGCTGGCGTTCCTGCGCGAGGAGCGCGCCTTCCGCAACGTCCAGCTCGTCGAGCAGCCGAACGGCGACTTCGCCCACACGATCGCCCGCCAGCTCTACTTCTCCACCTACCAGCGGCTGATGTACGGCCGGCTGGCAGCGACCGGGGAGGGCGAGCTGACGGCCCTGGCGGCCAAGGCCGTCAAGGAGGTCGCCTACCACCAGGACCACGCGGAGCAGTGGACGCTGCGCCTGGGCGACGGCACCGCCGAGAGCCACGAGCGGATGCAGCGGGCCTGTGCGGAGCTGTGGCGCTTCACCGGCGAGCTGTTCCAGCCGGTCGAGGGGCTCGGCATCGACCACAAGGAGCTGGAGGCCGACTGGCTGGCCTCGGTGACGGCGGTCCTGGAGCGTGCCACGCTCAGCGTGCCGGACGGTCCGCGGACCGGAGCGTGGAGCGCGGGCGCGGGCCGCCAGGGTCTGCACACGGAGTCGTTCGGCCGGATGCTCGCCGAGATGCAGCATCTGCACCGCAGCCACCCGGGGGCGACATGGTGACCGACACGGCGGTGACGGAGCTCGAGGCCGAGCTGAGTCGGCTGGCCGGTTCGGTCCCGGACCCCGAGCTGCCCGTCCTGACGCTGCGAGAGCTCGGTGTGCTCCGAGGGGTGCACGTCCTGGGCCCCGGCAAGGTGCGGGTCGAGCTGACCCCGACGTACACCGGCTGCCCGGCGATCGAGGCGATGTCCTCGGACATCGAGCGGGTGCTGCACGAGCACGGCGTGGCGGACGTCGCGGTCGACACCGTGCTCTCCCCCGCCTGGTCGACGGACGACATCAGTGAGGAAGGCCGGCGCAAGCTCGCGGAGTTCGGCATAGCCCCGCCCCGCCCCCGGGGCGCGCCGGGCGCGGCCGGCGGGCCGGTGCCGCTCACGCTCGCGATCCGCTGCCCGAACTGCGGCTCGACCGACACCGAACTGTTGAGCAGGTTCTCCTCCACCGCCTGCAAGGCGCTGCGCCGTTGCACCAGCTGCCGCGAACCGTTCGACCACTTCAAGGAGTTGTAGATGTTCCATCCGCTCCGGGTGAGCGAGGTCGAGCGGCTCACGGACGACTCGGTGGCGGTCACCTTCGCGGTGCCGGCCGAGCTGCGCGAGGCCTTCCGCCACACCCCCGGCCAGCACCTCACCATGCGTCGAACCACGGCGGACGGCGAGGAGATCCGGCGTACGTACTCCATCTGCTCTCCCGCGGTCGCCGCGGGAGAGGACCCGGTGCTCCGCGTGGGCATCCGGCTGGTGGACGGCGGTGAGTTCTCGACGTGGGCGCTCAAGGAACTCGCCGCCGGTGACACCGTCGAAGTCATGGAGCCCATGGGCCGGTTCGTGCTCGCGCCCCGCGCCGGGCACTTCGCGGCCGTCGTCGGAGGCAGCGGCATCACACCCGTGCTGTCGATCGCCGCGACACTGCTGGCGCGCGAGCCGGAAGCACGGTTCTGTCTGATCCGCAGCGACCGCACCGCCGCGTCGACGATGTTCCTGGACGAGGTCGCCGACCTGAAGGACCGCTTCCCCGACCGGTTCCAGCTGGTCACGGTGCTGTCCCGGGAGGAACAGCAGAGCGGGCTGCCGTCCGGGCGGCTGGATCAGGAGCGGCTGACCGGGCTGCTGCCCGCGCTGCTGCCGGTCGGTGAGGTGGACGGGTGGTTCCTGTGCGGGCCCTTCGGCCTGGTGATCGGCGCCGAGCGCGCGCTGCGCGGGCTCGGGGTGGACCGTGGCCGTATCCACCAGGAGATATTCCACGTGGACGACGGCTCGGGGCCCGCACCTGCCCGGGCGGCCGGCACGGCCGCGCACGCCACGCTGACCGCGACGCTGGACGGCCGGTCCGGCAGCTGGCCGGTGCAGGAGGGGGAGTCGTTGCTGGACACCGTGCTGCGGTCGCGTTCGGACGCGCCCTACGCCTGCAAAGGCGGCGTCTGCGGCACCTGCCGCGCGTTCCTGGTCACCGGTGAGGTACGGATGGACCGCAACTACGCCCTGGAGGCGGAGGAGACGGAGGCGGGCTATGTGCTGGCCTGCCAGTCCCATCCCGTGACGTCCGAGGTGGAGCTGGACTTCGACCGCTGAGCCGGGCGGCGCCCGGGCGCCCGGCCATTCCCTTCCTCTAGAACCTGTTCTATGTTGACGATCCGTCAGATGGCGGTGCGCCGCGGGAGCACAGGGAGGACGGGGCTGTGGACTTCACCTTCACCGAGGAGCAGCAGGCGGCCGTGGAGGCGGCGAAGGCGGTCTTTGCCGACGTCGCGCCCGACGGAGTGCCGAGTCCGGCGCTCACGCCCGGTGCGGTGGCCGACCAGTTCGACCGCCCGCTGTGGGCCAGGCTCGCGGCCTCCGACCTGCTGAGTCTGGTGCTGGCGCCCGAGCACGGCGGTGCCGGCCTGGACACGATCGCCCTCTGCCTGGTCCTGCGCGAGTCGGCCAAGGTGCTCGCGCGGGTGCCGCTGCTGGAGACCGGCGCGGTCGCCATGGCCGTGGAGCGGTACGGCAGCTCCGGGACGGCGGCCGAGCTCCTCCCGCGGGTGGGCCGCGGTGAGCTGGTGTTCACGGCCGCCGCGAACGGCCGCACCGGGCACGACCCCGCCGAACTGGCCGTCACCGCGCGCCGCGACGGCGACGAGTGGATTCTCGACGGTGTCCAGACGGGCGTGCCCTGGGCCCAGAACGCGGACCGGATCGCCGTCCCCGCGCACACCGCCGAGGGCCGTGCGGTACTGGCCCTGGTGCCACGCCTCCAGGACGGCCTCGGCCTGGCCGGACAGTACTCCACGAGCGGCGAGCTGCTCGCCGAGGTCCGGCTGGACTCCACGAGGCTCGCCGGCCGCGACATCATCGACGCCGAGGGGGCCTGGGAGTGGCTGCGCGGCCTGCTCGCCACCGGGACATGCGCACTGGCGCTGGGGCTGGGCGAAAGAGTGCTCGGCATGACCAGCGCGTACACCAGCAAGCGGGAGCAGTTCGGTTTCCCGGTCGCGACGTTCCAGGCCGTCGCCGTGCAGGCCGCCGACCGGTACATCGATCTGCGTGCGATGGAGGCCACCCTCTGGCAGGCGGCCTGGCGGATCAGCTCCGGCGCCGACGGGGCGCTGCCCGTCGCCGGGGACATCGCCGTGGCCAAGATGTGGGCCTCGGAAGGGGTGCGGCGCGTCGTCCAGACGGCGCAGCATCTGCACGGCGGGTTCGGCGCCGACACCGACTACCCGCTGCACCGCTACCACGCCTGGGCCAAGCAGCTGGAGCTGTCGCTCGGCCCTGCCCCGGCCCATGAAGAGGCTCTGGGCGACCTGCTGGCCGCCCACCCGCTGCGCTGAGCCCCGGGAGGCGTCCGCAGCCCGCTAGAGGACGAAGGCCGGGCCGCCGTTGTCGGTGGCCATCGGGCGCCCGGCGCCGTCCCAGGCGAGCATGCCGCCCTCGACGTTCACCGCGTCGATCCCCTGCTGCACCAGATACTGGGTGACCTGCGCGGACCGGCCGCCGACCCGGCACATCACATAGGCGCGGCGTCCGTCCGCGACCGCTTCGGTGACCTCACCGAAGCGGGCCACGAAGTCGCTCATCGGCACATGCAGCGCGCCCTCGACATGGCCGGCCGCCCACTCGTCGTCCTCACGGACGTCCAGCACCAGACCGTCGGCCGGCACCGATGCGGCGTCCACCGCGGGCAGCGCTGCGAAATTCATGAGGTCACGCCTTCTCTCGTCCGACTACACAGGGATGCGCAGTCCAGTTTGTACCGAATCGCCTGAATTAATCGAATCGGTGGGAATCTACTGCTGAATGAGGGCGGCCAGCTCCGCCTCACGCTCGGAGACCTGCGCCAGCAGCTGCTCGGCGATCTCGTCCAGCAGCCGGTCCGGGTCGTCGGGCGCCATCCGGAGCATCGACCCGATCGCACTGTCCTCCAGATCACGCGCGACGACGGCGAGCAGCTCCTTGCGGTTCGCCAGCCACTCCAGCCGGGCGTAGAGCTCCTCGCTCTCGCTTGTGCGGGCGGCGGCCGGGGCCGGACCCGCCTCCCATTCCGCGGACAGTTCCCGCAGCAGGGCCTCGTCCCCGCGCCCGTAGGCGGCGTTGACGCGCGTGATGAATTCCTCGCGACGCCGGCGTTCCGGCTCCTCCCGGGCCAGGTCCGGGTGGGCCTTGCGGGCCAGCTCGCGGTAGAGCTTGCGCGCCTCGTCGCTGGGACGCACCCGCTTCGGAGGCTGCACCGGCCGGTCGGTGAGCATCGCGGCGGCCTCGGGGGAGAGGCCGTCGGAGTCAAGCCAGTGGTCGAAGAGCTCCTCGACCCCCGGCATGGGCTGCACCACCGCCCGTGCTTCCCGCGCCTTGCGCAGGTCCTCCGGGTCACCGGTACGCGCCGCCTTCGCCTCGGCGATCAGCGCGTCCAGCTCGTCCAGGCGCGAGTACATCGGGCCCAGCTTCTGGTGGTGCAGCCGGGAGAAGTTCTCCACCTCGACCCGGAAGGTCTCCACCGCGATCTCGAACTCGATCAGCGCCTGCTCGGCCGCGCGCACCGCCCGCTCCAGACGTGCCTCCGGCCGCTCGGCACCGGCCGGGGTCTCCTCCGAAGCAGGAGTCTCCTCCGAAGCAGGAGCGTCCTCGAATGCAGGAGCGTCCTCGGAAACAGGAGCCTCTTCCGAGACGGGAGCCTCCCCCCGAGCAGGGGCCTCCTCCGAAGCCGGGGCCTGCTCCGAAGCCGCGGACGGGCGGGAGGTGGTGCCCTCCGCCGGAGCCGGGGCCTCCTGCGGTGCGGAGGCCGCACCGTCGGCGGAGCTCGCACCCGGCCGCGCCGCGCTCGGCTGTTCGCTGCCCGGCGGCGGCTCGGCGCTCGGCTGCCCGGCGGTCACGTCGTCGTTCGGGGTCGTCACCGGTCCAGCCTACGGGCGATCGGGCACGGGCCGGTCACACCCCCAGTTCGGCCGCTATGCGGCCGTTGCCGATCGCCGCGACCAGACCGGCGTGGTCCGCCTCCGTACGGTCCGCGTAGGCGACGGCGAACCGCGCGATCGCCTCGTCGAGCTCCTCGTTCTTGCCGCAGTACCCGGCGATCAGCCGCGGGTCGGCGCTGTGCGCGTGCGCCCGGGCCAGCAGGGCACCGGTCATCCGCCCATAGTCGTCGACCTGGTCGGCCGCGAGCGCCGCCGGGTCCACGCTGCCCTTGCGATTGCGGAACTGCCGCACCTGGTAGGGACGGCCGTCCACCGTGGTCCAGCCGAGCAGGTTGTCGCTGACCACCTGCATGCGCTTCTGCCCGAGCACGACCCGCCGGCCCTCGTGCGGCACGTCCGGTATGCCGAAGCCCGCCTCCGGGAGGTATGGCAGCAAGGCCGACGGCCTCGCCTCCTTCACCTGCAGCACCAGAGGCTCGCCCCGGTGGTCGAGCAGCAGCACCACATACGAACGCGTGCCCACGCTGCCGGTGCCGACGACCCGGAACGCCACGTCGTGGATCGCGTACCGCGCGAGGAGCGGCAGCCGGTCCTCCGGCAGCGTCCCGATGTACTCCCCGAGCGACGCGGCGACCGCCGCCGCCTCCGCGTCCGGCACCCTGCGCAGCACCGGCGGCGCGTCCACGAACCGCCGGCCGCCGTCCTCGCACACTTCGGTCGCCTTGGCGGCGAACCGGGCGCTGGTGTTGGCCCGCGCCTTCTCCGACACCCGCTCCAGGGTGCCGAGCAGATCACGCGCGTCCGTGTGCGAGACGAGCTCCTCGTCGGCGATGGCGTTCCACGCGTCCAGCACCGGCAGCTTCGCGAGGAGGCGCATGGTGCGGCGGTAGGCGCCCACCGCGTCGAAGGCGGCCGCCCGGCAGGTGTCCTCGTCCGCGCCCGCCTCCCGGCCGGCCAGCACCAGCGATGTGGCGAGCCTCTTGACGTCCCACTCCCAGGGACCGACCACGGTTTCGTCGAAGTCGTTCAGGTCGATGACGAGCCGGCCGCTGGCGTCGCCGTAGAGGCCGAAGTTCGCCGCGTGCGCGTCTCCGCATATCTGCGCGCCCACTCCGGTGACCGGGGTGCCCGCGAGATCGTGCGCCATCAGCCCGGCGGCGCCGCGAAGGAACGCGAACGGCGTGGCCGCCATCCGCCCCACCCGTATCGGGGCGAGCGCGGGGACCCGGCCCCGGCTCGATTCCTCGACCGCCCGCACGGCGTCCGGCCGTCCGGCCGCCAGGACCAGCGCGTCGTGCGCGGACCGGGGCACGCGCTCGCGCAGCGCCTTGCCCCAGGCCCTGGGCGACACCGCGTCCCCGCCGGCCGTGCTCCCGACCGCACCACCGGCCCCGGCGCCCACGGGCACCCGGACCGCGGTGCCCGCGACGCCCCCGGAACCGGACGCCCCCGACGCCGGGCGCCATGTCGCGAATCCCGGCACGACCGGTATCCGCTCGCCCCCGGCACCCGCCCGCTGCACGGCCACAGCGCCGCCGCCCATGACCGCCCCCCGGCCCTCGTCCATGAAGCCCCCCGTCCCCGACCGCCGTTCCGGCCCTCGTACCGATGACAACTGGCCATGACCGTACCCTCGGCCTCGCACAAGCGTCTCCCCCTGTGGACAACCCTGGATAACCCCCGGCCCATGCGGTACCCGCACCACTGGACGCACCAGACGATCGCCGACAGGCGCATCGGCGGACGGGAGGCGGAGCCATGCCCCGGCGCGACGAGGCCGTGGACACCATCCAGCGCGAACTGACGGCGTTCGCGCGCCGCGCCCGGGCGGCCGCGGCCCGGCTCCACCCGGAGCTGCCGCTCGTCTCCTACACGCTCCTGGCGCACATCGACGACCAGCACGGCTGCCGCGCCACGGATCTCGCCCTCCACTACATGCTCGACAAGTCGACGGTCAGCCGCCAGGTCGCCGACCTGGAAAAGCTCGGGCTGGTCGAGCGCCGGCCCGACCCCTCGGACCACCGTGTCCAGGTGCTCTACCCCACTGAGGCGGGCACCAGAGCGCTCTCCTCGACCCATGCCAGCCGCCGCGCGGCCTATCTCGCCCGGCTCGCCGACTGGTCCGCCGAAGACCTCGAACGCTTCGCCGCGTACCTGCGCCGCTACAACCGCGCCCACTGAACGCGCCGGAACCGTCGAGACGGTGGGCCGCGACGACGCCGCGCGCCCCGGGCCACCGCCGCGCCCCGCCGAGCGCCCCGGCCCCCGCGCGGCGAGCCGTTGGGCGGCGCGAGCCCCCGTCACCTTCCCGTTTCGCCCGGGGCCCGCGGGTCGCACCCCTCCCGCCCCTGCGCCCTCAGGAGCCCGGGTCCTTCGCCGCCCCGCCCGGGGTCCGTCAGCCCCGCCCGGGGCCGGGGTGTCCCCATCCCGCCCGCGGCCCGGTAGCCCCGCCCAAGGCCGGATGCCCCTCCCCGCACGGGGTCCGCGGGCCGCACCCCTCCCGCCCCTGCGCCCTCAGGAGTCCGGGTCCTTCGCCGCCCCGCCCGGGGTCCGTCAGCCCCGCACGGGGCCGGGGTGTCCCCATCCCGCCCGCGGCCCGGTAGCCCCGCCCAAGGCCGGATGCCCCTCCCCGCACGGGGCCTGGTATCCCCACCCCGCCCGGGGGCCGGGTGCCCCCACCCCACCCAGGAGCCTGTGCCCCCACCACGCCCGGGTCCCAGGCCCGCCCGCGGCGCGACGGCCCCGAGCGCGTCTCCTACAGCCCCGCGTCCCGCGCCAGCAACGCCGCCTGGACGCGGTTCTCGCACTCCAGCTTCGCCAGGATGCGGCTCACGTACGTCTTCACGGTGGCCTCGCTCATGTGCAGCCGCTTCCCGGCGTCCGCGTTGGAGAGCCCTTCGCCGAGCAGCGCCAGCACGTCGCGTTCCCGTGCACTGAGCGCGGCGACCCTCGCCCGTGCCTCCTCGCCGCGCGCTGCGGCCCGTCCCGAGGCCAGTTGGTCCACGACGTGCCGGGTCGCCGCCGGCGACAGATAGGCGTCGCCCGCGGCGGCCGCCCGTACGGCCCTGATCAGCTCGGCGGGCGCCGTGTCCTTCAGCAGGAACCCGGCTCCCCCGTGCTCCAGCGCGCGCAGCACGTTCTCCCGCTCACCGAACGTGGTCAGCACGATCACCCGCGCCCCCGGCACCGAGCGGCGCAGCTCGGGCAGGGCGGCCAGGCCGTCCAGCACCGGCATCTGGATGTCGAGCAGGACGACATCGACGGCGTGCGCCCGCGCCAGGTCGACCGCCTCCCGGCCGTTCGTCGCCTCCGCCACGACCTCGATGCCCGGGTCGGAGGTGAGGATCATCCGGATGCCGGCCCTGATGAGCGGCTCGTCGTCGGCGATCACCACCCTCACCCGCCCGGCGGCCCCGCCCGCGAGTTCCGTCGCCTCCAGCCCGGTCACGCCCTGCCCCGCCCCTCCACGCCACCGCGGACGCGTCTACCGCGCCACCTCGTACGACTTCTTCTCGATCAGCTTGCCGTCCTTGAAGCAGAACCTGAACACCGGCTCCGTGTCCATGCTCTCTCCCGGTTCCGACGACATCAGGACCAGGCAGTCGGCCCCCTCGGGCTCGGCCGGCCCCTTTCCGTCCAGCCCCTCCGTGAGCAGGGTGTCGCCGCTGGGCAGCTCGTCGCGCGCCTCCCGCTCGGACATGCCGACCTTCAGGGAGTCGTACACCTTCGGCTCGATCATGCCCTTGTCGACCGCGCCCATCAGGAAGAACAGCCCGAAGCCCGCGGCCACGAGCAGCACCACCAGAGCGGCTCCCGCGATCCCGCATCCGAGCACGAGCCCACTGCTCCTGCTGACGCCGTTCGTAGCGCTCATCATCAGCTCCCTCTCCGGAACGGACCAGACCGACCGGTCCGTGACCGGATCACCGTCCCTGAGACCGGACGCCGGGGACTGCTGCCGGAAGTCGTCGGCCGCATCGACGAACGGCGCTCCCTGGGCCCCGCCCGGGCCGTACGGCAGCACGGCGGCGACCCGGAAGCCGGAGCCGTCCACGGGTCCGGCGTGCACCATCCCGCCGACCAGCCGGGCCCGCTCGTGCAGCCCGGTCAGCCCCTGCCCGCCGCTGACCACGTCGCCCGCCGAGCCGCCCGCCCCGTTGACGACCTCCACGACGAGTGAGTCCGGCTCGTAGCGCAGCTCGACGACGATCGCGGCACCCGGCGCGTGCTTGTACGCGTTGGTCAGCGCCTCCTGAACGATTCGGTACGCCGCGTGGTCGGCCGCGGGCGCCAGCGGCCGTGCCTCACCGCTGCGCCGCAGTTCGACCTTGTTGCCCGCCGCCAGGGCGGCGTCGACGAGGGCCTGGACGCCTGCCGCGCCGCGCGCCGCGCGCCCGGCATCGTCGCCGACGGGCGCCTCGACGCCGTCCCGCAGGATGCCGACGACCTCGCGCAGTTCGCGCATCGCGGTCACGGACGCCTCGCGCAGCACGCCCACCGCCTCGCGCTGCCGGGTGGTCAGCTCGCGGTCGACCTCGAGTGCGCCGGTGTGCACGGAGATGAGCGCGAGCTGGTGGCCCAGGCTGTCGTGCATGTCCTGGGCTATCCGCTGCCGCTCCCGCAGTCGTGCCTGTCCGGCCACCATCTCGCGTTCGCGCAGGAGTTGGGCGTTGCGCTCCTGAAGGGCGTGCAGCAGGGTGCGGCGCTGCGTCCAGTAGCGGCTGGCGATCCCGGGCATGACGGTGGTCGCCAGGTAGTAGAGCGTGGTGAACAGCACGGTCGTCAGCGGCGACTCCCGTGCCCAGCCGTCGGCCAGCGAGACACCGATCAGCAGGGCGTACGACAGGGTGAACGCCGCCAGGGCCCGCTCCGGGCGGACGATGGCCCGTCCCGCGGACCAGCCCACCAGGATCAGCAGCAGGACGAAACCGCCGAGCAGCGGGGCCAGGCCGCCGGTGACGACGAGGACCACGGACGGCAGCCGGCGGCGCAGCAGCGACAGCAGCGCGGCCGCCACCGCGACGGTCGCGATCCGCCAGGTCCCGCTGCCCAGCAGCTCCTCGACCCCGGCGGCCAGCAGCGCGATCACGACCGCGAGCACGGCCTCGCCGGCGGTCCGCCGCGGCGACCACAGCTCAGGCGCCGCGAGCCACCGCCACCCGGCCCTGATCCTCGATGACGTGTCCACGCTCGCACTTTAGGCCTCGGCGGCCATATCCCGCGGTCCTCTTTCGTCGCATCCCCGCACGACGAAGGTCGCCCCGGACGACTCGGAGGTCACGACGAAGGCCGCCCACGACGGCGCCGACGGGCCGCCACGGGCAGGCCGGACCCGCGGCGCCGACCCGTCGGCAACCGTGGTCCTCGACCGGTACGACGGGACGTACCGTGCGGTATTGATCAGGCCGACCGGCTATCGCACCCGCTCCACCCGGCGCTCGTCCCACACCGGCTCCGGCGTCTCGCGCACGACGCCGTCGGACCCGAAGACGAGATACCGGTCGAAGGAGCGGGCGAACCAGCGGTCGTGCGTGACGGACAGCACCGTGCCCTCGTACGCCTCCAGCCCCTCCTGGAGGGCCTCGGCCGACTCCAGGTCCAGGTTGTCCGTCGGCTCGTCCAGCAGCAGCGCGGTCGTGCCCGCCAGCTCCAGGAGCAGGATCTGGAAACGAGCCTGCTGACCGCCCGACAGCCGGTCGAAGGGCTGATCCCCCTGCCGTTCCAGCTCGTAGCGCCGCAGCACCGACATCGCACCGCCCCGGTCCTTGGCGTGCTCGGTCCACAGGATGTCGACCAGCGTGCGGCCCATCAACTCAGGATGGGCGTGCGTCTGCGCGAAGTGCCCGGGCACCACGCGCGCGCCCAGCTTGAAGGTGCCCGTGTGGGCCACGTCCTCGCCGGCCAGCAGCCGCAGGAAGTGGGACTTGCCCGAACCGTTCGAACCGAGGACCGCCACCCGCTCGCCGTAGAAGATCTCCAGCGAGAAGGGCTTCATCAGCCCGGTCAGCTCCAGGTTCTCGCAGGTCACCGCCCGCACCCCGGTGCGCCCGCCGTGCAGGCGCATACGGATCTCCTGCTTGCGGGGCGGCTCCGGCGGCGGGCCGATCTCCTCGAACTTCCGCAGCCGCGTCTTCGCCGCCTGGTAGCGCGAGGCCATGTCGTCACTGCGCGAGGCGTACTGCTGCATGTCCAGCACGAGCCGCTTGAGCTGGGCGTGCTTCTCGTCCCAGCGGCGCCGTAGCTCCTCGAACCGCGCGAACCGCTCCTGCCGCGCCTCGTGGAAGGTACCGAAGCCACCACCGTGCACCCACACGTCGGACCCGGCCGGGCTCGGCTCCACGGCGACGATCTTCTCGGCCGCCCGGGCCAGCAGCTCACGGTCGTGGGAGATGAACAAGACCGTCTTACGGGTCTCGTTCAGCCGGTCCTCCAGCCACCGCTTCCCGGGCACGTCCAGGTAGTTGTCCGGCTCGTCCAGCAGCAGCACCTCGTCGGGGCCGCGCAGCAGCGCCTCCAGCACCAGCCGCTTCTGCTCACCGCCCGACAGCGTCCGTACGTCGCGGAACTGCGCCTTCTCGTAAGGAATTCCGAGCGCGGCCATGGTGCACATGTCCCAGACCGTCTCGGCCTCGTACCCGCGTGCCTCCGCCCAGTCGCTCAGCGCCTGCGCGTACCGCATCTGCGCGACCTCGTCGTCGACCGTCATGATCAGGTGCTCGGCCGCGTCCACCGCGGCCGCCGCTTCCCTGATCCGCGGCTGGGCCACCGACACCAGCAGGTCACGCACCGTGCGGTCGTCCCGCACCGAGCCCACGAACTGCGGCATCACGCCGACCCCGCCGCTGGACGTCACCGTCCCGCCGTGCGGTTGCAGCTCCCCCGAGATCAGCCGCAGCAGCGTGGTCTTGCCGGCGCCGTTGGCCCCCACGAGGGCCACCACCGCGCCCTCGCCCACCCGGAACGACACATCACCGAGCAGCACCCGCCCGTCCGGCAGGTAGTACTCGAGGTGCGAGGCTTCCAGATGTCCCATGGTTCCAGATCCTGACCTGCCGCCCGCGGACGGCACAAAGAGTTTTCAAGACGCTGCGGACCCAGCCGGACGGAGCGGGCCGACCGATAAGAGCCGCACCGAGCCGACCGACCCGAGCCGCACCGATCCGAGCCGACCGGCCCGGGCCGTAGAGCGACCTCAGGGCGCCGACGTCGCCACTGCGGCTCCGCTGCCGTCTCCACGCCCGACTCCACCCGGAAACGGCCCAGCACGTTCTCCATACGGGCGGCGGTTTCGGCCACCGACCTCCAGTCCTCGACCACGCCGTCGCCGAGCAGCTCCGCGAGGATCCCGAGAACGAGATCAGCGACCACCCGGCGCACTTCGGCGACCGCAGCGTCTCCGACCCGTCCACCGCGAGTGACGTGCGCTGCCAGTGCGGTCGCCCTGCCCAGCGCCACACCGCCCTGCCCAGGGCTACACCAAGCGGACCCTGGTGCCCACGGCGCTCGACACCGGGTGCGTCATCTGCCCGCGCTGCGGGGACGTCCCCTTCCGCGTCCCCGACTCCCCCGAGCCGTGGATCCACGCGGACGACGACGTGCCCCAGGGCGGCACCCTCCACGTCCGGGTCACGGTCCGCGGCGCCCGCCGGGGCCCCGTACGGCTGGGGCTGTACGTCCCCGGCTGTCTGCGCTCGACCTGCGAGGTGACCCCGCCGGTCCAGAGGGTCCGCGCCACCCCCGACGAGGACCGCGAGGCGGCCTTCGTCCTGACCCTGGCACCCGGGACACCCCCGCAGGCGTGCTCCTCACGGCGTACGCGGTCCAGGACCTGGCCCTGACGACCGCCCGCCGCCACTACGGTGTCACCCCCGGCCCGGTGCCGGTGCCGGTGCCGGTGCCGGCACCGTAAGGCCGAGGCCCCCGCCGCCCGGCGCGTAAGGCCGCGGCCCTGATGCCGATGCCGCGGCCTTACGGCGCGGGACGGCCCGCCGCGGCGGCGCCGGGCTCTCGGCCCGGCCGCGCCGAACGGGCCCGGACCACGCCGTACAAAACGAGAAACGGGCCCCCGTCAGAACTTTCGTTCTGACGGAGACCCGTCTCCCGATGGTGCGCGAGGGGGGAGTTGAACCCCCACGCCCTTGCGGGCACTGGAACCTGAATCCAGCGCGTCTGCCTATTCCGCCACCCGCGCATTGGGTGTTGCCGCTTGGGTTTCCTCCCCTTTTCGGTGGGGTCTCCCCGGCGACATCTGAAGATTAGCACGTCGCCGGGGGTGGATTCACATCCGTTTGTTTCGGGGACCCGCAGTGCGAACAGAGACACGTCGAGGGGAGGAGACGGCCGGAGGAAGAAGGGGGGAAGACAGCGAACCGGATGGCGCCGCACCCACTCCTCCACGGTGTATCCCAGGTGCGGGACACTGTCAGTAGGCCACCTCTACGATCCGTGTGAGAGGTGACACTCGTCCACAGGGCAGAGAAGGGGAACCAGCCGATTTCCCGACGCGTGGATACGATCAGTAAGCAGTACCAGGACGGCAACGACGGAGGAGGTGCCCCATGGGAGTCCTGAAGCGGTTCGAGCAGCGTCTCGAAGGCCTGGTCAACGGCACCTTCGCCAAGGTCTTCAAGTCCGAGGTCCAGCCCGTCGAGATCGCGGGCGCCCTCCAGCGGGAGTGCGACAACAACGCGACGATCTGGAACCGCGAGCGGACAGTCGTCCCGAACGACTTCATCGTCGAGCTGAGTACCCCGGACTACGAGCGCCTCAGCCCGTACTCGGGACAGCTCGGCGACGAGCTGGCCGGCCTCGTCCGTGACTACGCCAAGCAGCAGCGGTACACCTTCATGGGCCCGATCAAGGTCCACCTGGAGAAGGCCGACGACCTCGACACCGGTCTGTACCGGGTACGCAGCCGCACCCTGGCGTCGAGTACGTCACAGTCGCAGGGCCCGGCCCCGGCCTCCGGCCCGTCCGCGGCGCAGGGCGCCCGCCCCGGCGGGTACGGTTACCCTCCGGCCGGTGCCCCTCCGATGCCGGCGGCCCCGCCGCCCGGCATGAACCGTCCGCCCGCAGCGAGCCGCCCGCCGGCCGCCGCGGGCCCCGTGTCCGGCGCCCAGGTGCGCCGCTGGATCGAGATCAACGGCACCCGCCATCAGATCTCCCGCCCGACGCTGGTGCTGGGCCGCAGCACCGATGCCGACGTGCGGATCGACGACCCCGGCGTATCGCGCCGCCACTGCGAGATCCGGACCGGAACGCCCTCGACGATCCAGGATCTCGGGTCCACCAACGGCATCGTGGTGGACGGGCAGCACACCACCCGCGCTACGCTCCGCGACGGCTCGCGGATCGTCGTGGGCAGCACCACCATCGTTTACCGGCAAGCCGAAGGGTGAAGCGGGGGCAATGTCAGAGCTGACCCTCACGGTCATGCGGTTGGGTTTCCTCGCCGTACTGTGGCTGTTCGTCATCGTGGCCGTTCAGGTCATCCGAAGCGACCTGTTCGGGACGCGCGTCACACAGCGCGGTTCGCGCCGTGAGAGCGCGCGCCCGCAGCAGGCGGCGGCGCGGCAGGCCGCCGCGCCGCCGCAGCAGCGCCAGCAGTCCGGCCGCCAGCGCCGCGGGGCCCCGACCAAGCTGGTCGTGTCCGAGGGGACGCTGACCGGCACCACGGTCGCCCTCCAGGGCCAGACCATCACGCTGGGCCGCGCGCACGACTCCACGATCGTGCTGGACGACGACTACGCGTCCAGTCGGCATGCCAGGATCTACCCGGACCGTGACGGCCAGTGGATCGTCGAGGATCTCGGGTCCACCAACGGCACGTATCTCGACCGGACCCGACTCACCACCCCGACACCGATTCCGCTGGGCGCGCCGATCCGCATCGGCAAGACCGTCATCGAGCTGCGGAAGTAGTACGACAATGAGCGAGCGGAGCGAGCGAGCCGCAGCGGTGCCCACAGGCGACCGGCACAGGCTCCCGACCGGAGGGTGGGCAGTGTGGCTCGAGACCGGCTGTACTCCGAGGCTGAGTCGACAGGGCAGGTGCGCATGAGTCTGTCCCTGCGCTTCGCCGCCGGATCGCACAAGGGCATGATCCGCGAGGGCAACGAGGACTCCGGCTACGCCGGCCCGCGCCTGCTCGCGATCGCCGACGGCATGGGCGGCCAGGCCGCCGGTGAGGTCGCCTCCTCCGAGGTGATCTCCACCCTCGTCACGCTCGACGACGACGTACCCGGCTCGGACATCCTGACCTCGCTGGGTACGGCGGTGCAGCGCGCCAACGACCAGCTGCGGATGATGGTCGAGGAGGACCCCCAGCTGGAGGGCATGGGGACCACCCTGACCGCCCTGCTGTGGACCGGCCAGCGCCTCGGCCTGGTGCACGTCGGCGACTCCCGTGCGTACCTGCTGCGGGACGGCGTCCTCACCCAGATCACCCAGGACCACACATGGGT
Source organism: Streptomyces sp. STAM6 (assembly GCF_054963715.1). NCBI lineage: Bacteria > Bacillati > Actinomycetota > Actinomycetes > Kitasatosporales > Streptomycetaceae > Streptomyces > Streptomyces sp. STAM6. The sequence continues at coordinate 62,704 of NZ_JBUEFZ010000005.1, forward strand.
GCAGCGGCTGGTCGACGAGGGCCGCATCACCGAGGAAGAGGCCACCACCCACCCGCAGAGGTCGCTCCTCATGCGCGCGCTGGGCAGCGGCGACCATGTCGAGCCGGATCTGTCGATCCGTGAGGTACGCGCCGGCGACCGGTACCTGATCTGCTCCGACGGCCTGTCCGGCGTCGTCTCCCACCAGACGATGGAGGAGACGCTCGCCAGCTACCAGGGCCCGCAGGAGACCGTCCAGGACCTGATCCAGCTCGCGCTGCGCGGCGGCGGCCCGGACAACATCACCGTGATCGTCGCGGACGTCCTGGACACCGACGGCGGTGACACGCTCGCCGGCCAGATCAGCGACACGCCCGTCATCGTCGGCGCGGTCGCCGAGAACCAGACGCAGCTCAACGACGGCGGCGCGATGGAGACCCCCGCCGGCCGCGCCTCCGGCCTGGGCCGTCCCGCGCCGCAGCAGCCCCCGGGCGGCGGCTTCGGCCCGCCCGGCAGCGGCGAGGACATCGGGTACGCCGGCATGCCCCCCGAGGGCGGCTTCGGCGCGTACTCCGAGGCGGACTTCACCAAGCCGCGCTCCGGGCGCAAGTGGCTGAAGCGTTCGTTCTACATCGTGCTCGCGCTGGCCGTGGTCGGCGGCGGGCTGTACGGCGGCTACCGCTGGACGCAGACGCAGTACTACGTCGGGGCCAACCAGCAGCATGTCGCGCTCTACCGCGGCATCAGCCAGGACCTGGCCTGGGTCTCGCTCTCGGAGGTCGAGAAGGACCACCCCGAGATCGAACTCAAGTACCTCCCGGACTACCAGCGCAAGCAGGTCGAGGACACGATCACCGGCGGCAGCCTCGGGAAGGCCGAAGCCAAGATCAAGGAACTCGCCGCCCAGGCGTCCGCCTGCAAGAAGCAGGAGCAGCGTCGCGAGGCGGCCGACCGCGCGAGCTCCGCACCTCCGGGTGAGGGCCAGGCCGGCGGCACGACCGGCGTCCCGTCCGCACCGAAGCCCACACCCACCGCCACCAGCACCGCAGCCACTCCCTCTCCGGGCCCCAGCCTCTCGGAGGAGGAGCAGAAGCTGGCCTCGAACTGCGGCAAGAGTTAAGCACCCGTAGGGGGGCCTTTCACCACCATGAGCGTTGTCACCAACACGACCACCATCGGCGCGATCGATCTGCCGAGCCGCCGCAACACCGAGCTGATGCTGCTCGGCTTCGCCGTCGCCATCCCGGTGTTCGCGTACCTCAATGTCGGCCTGGCCCTCGACGGCAAGGTGCCGGCGGGCATGATCGGGTACGGCGTCGGGCTGGGACTGCTGGCCGGCATCGCCCACCTGCTGGTGCGCAAGTTCGCCAAGTACTCCGACCCGATCCTGCTGCCGCTGGCGACTCTCCTGAACGGCCTCGGCCTGGTGCTGATCTGGCGGCTGGACCAGTCACCGCGAGTGATCGCCAAGTCGATGGCCCAGTTCGGCAGTTACAGCCCGGACGCCCCCAAGCAGCTGATGTACTCGGCGATCGGTGTCGCGCTGTTCCTGCTGGTGCTGATGTTCCTGAAGGACCACCGCGTCCTGCAGCGCTACACGTACATCTCCATGGTGGTGGCGGTCATCCTGCTGCTGCTCCCCCTGGTGCCTGGACTCGGCTCCGACGTCTTCGGCGCCAAGATCTGGATCAGGGTCGGGCCCTTCTCGATCCAGCCCGGTGAGTTCGCCAAGATCGTGATCGCGGTGTTCTTCTCCGGCTACCTGATGGTGAAGCGGGACGCGCTGGCGCTGGCCAGCCGCCGCTTCATGGGGCTCTACCTGCCCCGTGGCCGTGACCTCGGCCCGATCCTCACCATCTGGGCCGTCAGCCTGCTCATCCTGGTCTTCGAGAACGACCTGGGTACGTCGCTGCTGTTCTTCGGCATGTTCGTGATCATGCTGTACGTGGCGACCGAGCGGACCAGCTGGATCATCATGGGTCTGCTGATGGCCGTGGGCGGCGCGGTGGTCGTCGGTTCGACCGCCACCCACGTCAAGTCCCGTGTGGCCGCCTGGCTCGACCCGTTCGGCTGCCTGAAGACGGCCGAGCCGTACTCCAACATGGCGGCGGCCTGCGACCAGATGTCCCAGGTGCTGATGTCGTTCGGCTCGGGCGGCACTCTCGGCTCCGGCCTCGGCCAGGGCAACTCCGATCTGATCGGCTTCGCCGCCAACTCCGACTTCATCTTCGCCACCGTCGGCGAGGAGCTGGGTCTGGCCGGCGTCATGGCGTTCCTGCTGATGTACGGCCTGATCGTGGAGCGGGGCATCCGCACCGCGCTCGCCGCCCGTGACCCGTTCGGCAAGCTGCTGGCGATGGGCCTGTCCGGCGCCTTCGCCCTCCAGGTCTTCGTCGTCGCCGGCGGTGTGATGGGCCTCATCCCGCTGACCGGTATGACCATGCCGTTCCTCGCGTACGGCGGTTCGTCCGTGATCGCCAACTGGGCCCTGATCGCCATCCTGCTGCGGATCAGCGACACCGCCCGCCGTCCCGCGCCGGCACCCGCCCCGTCCCCCGACGCCGAGATGACCCAGGTGGTCCGACCGTGAACAAGCCCCTGCGCCATGTCGCGATCTTCTGCGGCCTGCTGGTGCTCGCCCTGCTGCTCCGGGACAACTGGATCCAGTACGTGCGCGCCGGCGAGCTCAGCGCTCACGAGAGGAACCGCCGGGTCACCATCGAGCGGTACTCCAACGTCCGCGGCAACATCATCGTGGACGGCAAGCCGATCACCGGCACCGTCGACTCGAAGGACCCGTTCTACAAGTACAAGCGCACCTATGTGAACGGCCCCATGTGGGCCCCGGTCACCGGGTACGCGTCGCAGGCCTTCGACGCCAACCAGCTCGAGAAGCTGCACGACGGCATCCTCACCGGCAACGACGACCGGCTCTTCTTCGACCGCACCATGTCGATGTTCACCGGGGACACCAAGAAGGGCGGCGACGTCGTCACCACCCTCAGCGGTGCCGCCCAGAAGGCCGCCTACGAAGGCCTCGGCGACAAGAAGGGCGCCGTCGCGGCCATCGACCCGCAGACGGGCAAGATCCTCGCCCTGGCCTCGACGCCGTCGTACGACCCGTCCTCCTTCGCCGGCTACCACGACAAGGACGCCAAGTCCTGGCAGGCGCTGGAGAAGGACAAGGACAAGCCGAAGCTGAACCGCGCGCTGCGCGAGATCTACCCGCCCGGCTCCACCTTCAAGGTGCTGACGGCCGCGGCGGCGCTGGAGCACGGCAAGGTCACCGACATCAACGCGCCGACCGACACCCCCGAGCCCTACAACCTGCCCACCACGCGCGTGCCCATGAAGAACCACGCGCAGGGCTGTGAGAACGCCAGCCTGAACCGGGCCCTGGAGGTCTCCTGCAACTCGGTCTTCGCCAAGCTCGGTGACGAGGTGGGCCGGGACAACATGGTGAAGATGGCGGAGAAGTTCGGGTTCAACAACCCGGAGATCGACACCCCGGTCCGCGCCGCCGCCTCCGTCTACGACAAGAACATGGACCGTCCCGGGAACGCGCTGTCGTCCATCGGTCAGTTCAACACCGCCACCACGCCGCTGCAGATGGCCATGGTCGCCGCGGCCATCGCCAACGACGGCAAGCTGATGAAGCCGTACATGGTCGACGAGCTGCGCTCTCCCGACCTCGATGTGCTCGAGAAGAACGAGCCCGAGGAGATGAGCCAGCCGATGTCCGCGAAGACGGCGCAGCTGGTGCAGGAGATGATGGAGAACGTCGTCGAGAACGGCACCGGCGGCAAGGCCGCGATCGACGGGGTGAAGGTCGGCGGCAAGACCGGCACCGCCCAGCACGGTGAGAAGAACTCCAAGCGGCCCTACGCCTGGTTCATCTCGTACGCCAAGACCGACAACGGCTCCCCGGTCGCCGTCGCCGTGATCGTCGAGGACTCCAGCGGCACCTCCCGTGACGACATCTCGGGTGGCGGTCTCGCCGGCCCGATCGCCCGGGATGTGATGAAGGCGGTACTCGAGAGCAAGAAGTGACGGAGGTGCCCGTGTACCGGTCCCGTATCAGGTGGCGGTCACGGTCGGATCGGCTTCCCGTGGCCGGTAGCGTATGCGCGAACAGCACACCGCCGGACCACACACCGGGGTGCGGTCGGGACTGACGGAGAGGGCTGGAACAGTTATGGAAGAGCCGCGTCGCCTCGGCGGCCGGTACGAGCTGGGCTCGGTGCTCGGCCGTGGTGGCATGGCGGAGGTCTACCTCGCCCACGACACCCGGCTCGGCCGCACCGTCGCCGTGAAGACGCTGCGGGCCGACCTCGCCCGTGACCCGTCCTTCCAGGCCCGGTTCCGCCGTGAGGCCCAGTCGGCCGCCTCGCTCAACCACCCGGCGATCGTCGCGGTCTACGACACCGGCGAGGACTACGTCGACAACATCTCCATCCCGTACATCGTGATGGAGTACGTCGACGGCTCCACCCTGCGTGAGCTGCTTCACTCGGGCCGCAAGCTGCTGCCCGAGCGCACCCTGGAAATGACGGTCGGCATCCTCCAGGCCCTGGAGTACTCGCACCGCGCCGGCATCGTCCACCGCGACATCAAGCCGGCGAACGTCATGCTGACGCGCACCGGCCAGGTCAAGGTCATGGACTTCGGCATCGCGCGCGCCATGGGCGACGCGGGCATGACCATGACGCAGACGGCCGCCGTGATCGGCACCGCCCAGTACCTCTCCCCGGAGCAGGCCAAGGGCGAGCAGGTCGACGCCCGGTCCGACCTGTACTCCACGGGCTGCCTCCTCTACGAGCTGCTGACTGTCCGGCCGCCGTTCATCGGCGACTCCCCGGTGGCGGTCGCCTACCAGCACGTGCGCGAGGAGCCGCAGCCGCCCAGCAACTTCGACCCCGAGATCACGCCCGAGATGGACGCGATCGTGTTGAAGGCGCTGGTCAAGGACCCGGACTACCGCTATCAGTCGGCCGACGAGATGCGTGCCGACATCGAGGCGTGTCTCGACGGCCAGCCGGTCGCCGCCACCGCGGCCATGGGCGCGGTGGGCTACGGCGGCTATGGACCGGACGACCAGCCGACCACGGCCATGCGCCCCGCCGACCCGGGCGCGCAGACGTCGATGCTGCCGCCGATGAACCCGGACGACGGCGGGTACGGCTATGACGACCGCCCGGACCGCCGCCGCCAGCGGAAGTCGAACACCTCGACGATCCTGCTGGTGCTGGCGGGCATCCTGGTGCTCGTCGGCGCGATCCTGATCGGCAGGGCCGTCTTCACCGACGACGAACCCCGCGAGGTATCGGTCCCCAACCTGATCGGCAAGCAGTACGGCGAGGCGGAGAAGACGACCGAATCGCTGGGCGTGAAGATCGCCAAGGGCGGCACCGAGCGCTGCGAGCAGCCCAAGGACTCCGTCTGCAGCCAGTCACCGACGCCCGGCGAGGGCGTCACGATGAAGGAGGGCGAGACCATCACGGTCAAGCTCTCCGCGGGTGCGCCCAAGATCGAGGTGCCCGACGTCACGGAGAAGTCCGAGGAGACGGCTTCCGCGTCCCTCAAGGAGAAGGGCTTCAAGGTCAAGGTCGCGTACAAGGAGTCCGACCAGGACGCGGGCGAGGTCATCGACCAGGACCCGAAGGGCGGCACCGAGGCCGAGAAGGGGACCGAGGTCACCATCACGGTGTCCAAGCAGGCGCAGGTGGACGTACCTCCGGTCGTGGGCCAGCAGTTCGACCAGGCGAAGAACCAGCTGGAGACCCTCGGCTTCACGGTCGCCCGGACCGATGTCGACTCGGACAAGCCCCTGGGTGAGGTGATCGAGCAGAACCCGGCGGCCAACTCCAAGGCGGACAAGGGTGCGCAGATCACGCTGAAGGTCTCCAAGGGCCCGCAGCAGCCGCAGCAGGTCCCGGTGCCCGAGATGCGGACTCAGCCGCTCGGCCAGGCCAAGCAGACGCTCGCGGCGAGCGGCTTCACGAACGTGCAGGTCGCCCAGGGCTGCCCGGCTGACGACAACGCCATCGTGACCGACAGCGACCCCAAGCCCGGCCAGCAGGCCGACCCGGCGACCACCACGGTCACGCTGACCACCCTGGGCTGCCAGGGCAACGGAAACAACGGCGGCGGGAACGGCGACGACGGCTTCTTCGGCGGCCCGTCCGGCATCACCTTCCGTACGGAGGACTGAGCCCCGCTCCCGGGCCGTGGCCGACGACCACGAGCAGAGCCCCGGCGCCCTCCGCGAGGAGGACGCCGGGGCTCTGTGCGTGACCGACGGGGGCGCCGGGCCGGCCAGGGCGTTTCTCGGGCCTTGCCGGGGCTCGCGAGCCCCGGCACGCGCGCCGGTACGGCCTGATCCGCCTGATCCGGAAGAAGCGCCCCCAGGGCGTGTTTCGAAGGTCCCGTCTGGCCGGGGGCCCGCCCTCCGGGCGGACGACGCTACTTTCGCAACACGCCCTAGCGCAGCTCGGCCGGCGGGGTGCGCTCGCCGTCGACCTTCTCCGTGCGCTCCAGCTCGCCCCAGACGATGAAGCGGTAGTCCGAGGTGTAGATCGGCGTGCACGTCGTCAGCGTGATGTAGCGGCCGGGCTTGGTCCTGCCCGACTCCTTGGGGACCGGCTGCAGCACGTCGACGTTGAACTTCGACGTCTCCGGGAGCGTCTTGTAGACCTTGTAGACGTACCAGGTGTCCTTGGTCTCGAAGACGATCGCGTCGCCGTTCTTCAGCTTGTGGATGTTGTGGAACTTCGCGCCGTGCCCGTCGCGGTGTGCGGCCAGCGTGAAGTTGCCCTGCTTGGCGGCCGGGAGGGCCGACTTGACCGGCTGGGTGTACATGCCCGCGACGCCGTTGTTGAGCGTCTTCGGGTCGGTGCCCTGCTTGACGAGCACTTCGCCGTTCTTCATGGCGGGTACGTGGAGGAAGCCGATGCCGCCCTTGGTGTCGAGGGCTCCCGGACCGGAGGACGCCCAGTTGTCGCGCACCTCGTTGCCCTGCTTGTCGGCCTCACGATCGGCCAGGACGTTCGTCCACCACAGTGAGTAGACCACGAACAGGCCCATCAGCACCCCGGCCGTGATCAACAGCTCGCCGAAAACACTGATCGCGCCGGCGATCCGGCTGCGCGCACGTGCCACTACATCTGTCCCGTCTGGAAGTCGCTAGCCTACGAGCGCGTCCGGTTTCCCCTTGCTGCGCGGGCGTTCTTCGACCATCTTGCCCCACACGATCATCCGGTAGGTACTGGTGAACTCGGGCGTGCAGGTCGTGAGGGTGATGTAACGGCCGGGCCGGGTGAACGTGGAGCCCTGGGGCACGGGCTGGATCACCGCGACGTTGGAAGGCGGCGTCTGCGGCAGGATGCTCGTCATCTCGTACGTGTAATAGGTGTCCTGGGTCTCCACGACGATGGGGTCGCCCGGCGTCAGCCTGTTGATGTACCGGAAGGGCTCACCGTGTGTGTTGCGGTGGCCCGCGACCGCGAAGTTGCCCTGCTTGTCGGAGGGCATCGCCGTCTTGAGCTGCCCCTCGGCGTAGTGGCCGACCATCCCCCGGTCGAGGACCCGTTCCTTGTCGATGCCCTCGGCGATCGGGACGACGACGTCCAGCTTGGGGATGTACATGATCGCGAAGCCCTGGCCGGGCTCGAAGGCGTCCGGCTTGCGGCCGTTGGCCCAGTCGTCCGCGATCCTTTCCTTCGCCTTGTCGACCTCCAGGCCGGCCTGCACGTTCGTCCACCACAACTGGTAGGTGACGAAGAGCAGCATCACGACGCCGAAGGTGATGAAGACCTCGCCGATGACCCGGCTGGCGACGACGCCGACGCTGTCCTTGCGCGCCCGGGCGGCCCGCCGGGCCTCGACGCGTGTGAGGGGCGCCCCGCTCGGGGATGTGCTGGGGGGAGCCGTGGACGACGGTGCGGAGGCGTGCGCGCCGCGATGGCGGCCGCGCGCCTTGGCGGCCCTGCGGCGCTCGGCCCGGCCCCCGGTGGGACGCTCCGGATCCCCTATTCGCCGGGTGTCCTCCGTGCGCAGGGCCATGGTCTCGTCGTCGCGCCCCGGGTCGGGGCCGTGCGGAGGTCCGGTGTCGTGCCCCGGGCCCTGGACGTGGACGGGCTCAGGGGTGTGGGGTGCGGGGGTGTGGACGGGCCCGGGCGTGTGGGCGGGCCCGGGCTCGTACGGCTCGTGCACCGGCTCGTGGAAGGCCGCCGGCGTGGATGCCGTGCCGGGGGTGTGCGCTTGGCCGTACCAGTTCTGCTGATAGCCCTCGGAGCCGTAACCGGGCCACTCCTGGGACTGCGCGGCACGGTGCTCCGGAGCCTGGTCGGGTGCCTGCTGCGGCGTGGGGACGTTCGTCGCCCGGAACCATGGCGACCCGTGCTGCCCCGCCGCATCGGGGGCGTCATGCTCCGGGCGCACGGCGGTCACGCGACGGCCTTGCCCACCACTGGCGCGAGCCCTGCCGACCGGCCGACCGCTCCGGTGTCGCCGCACTGCTCCAGCCAATTGGCGAGCATCAGGTGGCCGTACTCGGTGAGCACGGACTCGGGATGGAACTGCACGCCCTCGACGGCCAGTTCACGGTGGCGCAGCCCCATGATGATGCCGTCCTCGGTGCGCGCCGTGACCTCCAGTACGTCGGGCAGGGCCGCGGGCTCGGCAGCCAGCGAGTGGTACCGCGTGGCCGTGAACGGCGACGGAAGCCCGGTGAAGACGCCCCGGCCCTCGTGGACGACCGGCGAGGTCTTGCCGTGCAGCAGTTCGGGGGCGCGGTCGACCACACCGCCGTACGCCACCGCCATCGACTGCATGCCCAGGCAGACGCCGAAGACCGGCACGCCGGTGTCGGCGCAGTGCCGCACCATGTCGACGCAGACGCCGGCTTCCTCGGGCGTCCCCGGGCCGGGCGACAGCAGCACGCCGTCGAAGCCGTCCTGGGCGTGTCCGAGCTCGACCTCGTCATTGCGCCGGACCTCGCACTCGGCCCCGAGCTGGTAGAGGTACTGGACCAGGTTGAAGACGAAGCTGTCGTAGTTGTCGACGACGAGAATGCGCGCGCTCACTGACCGTCCACCGTCACATCGTTGAACGGAAGCAGGGGTTCCGCCCAGGGGAACACGTACTGGAAGAGCACGTAGACCACCGCGAGGACCAGCACGAGCGAAATCAGTGCGCGCACCCACGCGTTGCCCGGCAGATGCCGCCAGATCCAGCCGTACATGACGTCTGCCGACCCTTCTCTACGTTCCTGCGTGTCTCTACGTTGGCCCTTCGCTACCGCACCAGACTACGGGGCGATGCAACCGGGGTGGGTCAGCTGTGGAAAGCCGGGGGCTTGCCGTGCGTCACAGGCCGGGTGGCGTCCAGGTGCGCCCACACGACGAGGCGGTGGCTGCTGCCCCACTCGGGGTCGCAGGTGGTGAGGGTGAGATAGCGCCCGGGTCCGTCGAAGCCGGACTTCACCGGGACGGGGTCGATGACCCCTATGTCGCCGGGCAGGGTGCGGTGGGGCGCCTTTTTCACCCGGTAGGTGAACCAGGTGGTCCCGTCGGTGAGGATCACCGCGTCACCCGCCCTGAGCCGGGGGAACTCCCTGAAGGGATCGCCGTAGGTGCGCCGGTGGCCGGCCACGGAGAAGTTCCCGGTGCCCCCGAGCCGGGCGGTGCCCGCGTAGTGCCCGAGGCCCTTCTTCAGGGTGCCGGTCCTCGTGCCTTCCAGGACGGGCCAGTCCCAGTCCGGGCCGAACCGGGGGATGTACATGACGGCGAAGGGCCGGCCGTCCTCGTACGGCCGGGGGGCGGGGACCGGGGCGGCGGGAGGGGCCCCGGCGGCCGGCTCCCCGCTCCACCGCTTCTCCAGGGCGCCGATCTCCTCGACCGCCGCGCCCTGCGCCTCGACCCCGGTCCAGAAGATCACGTACACGACGAACAGGACGATCACCGTGCCGGCGGTGAGGAACAGCTCGCTGAGGGTCCTGACGACCAGTCGCACCAGGCTCCCCACCCCGCTCCGTCAGGGCCCGCTCCGGCCGGCCGGCTCCGCGTAGTGGAGGTCCACTGTGCCCGAGTAGCCCGGCAGTGTCATCGCCTCGTGCTCGTCGACTTTCCAGCCGAGCCCGTACGCCTTCACGTACAGCAGGTAGTTCTGGACGGCGCCGGAGCTGTTGAGCGCGCGCTGGAGCCGTCCGGCGTCGCCGACCGCGGTGATCTTGTAGGGCGGGGAGTAGACGCGGCCCTGGAGGATCAGCGTGTTGCCGACGCAGCGCACGGCGCTGGTGGAGATCAGCCGCTGGTCCATGACGCGGATACCCGTGGCCCCGCCCTTCCAGAGGGCGTTGACCACGGCCTGGAGGTCCTGCTGGTGGATCACCAGGTCGTTGGCCTGCGGCTCGGGGTAGCCGGGGGCGGCCTGGGCGTTCGGCGGGGCGTCGTTGAGGGTGACGGTGACGCCCTGGCCGGTGACCCTGGTGGTGCCGGCGGCCTTCTCCAGGGCGCCCAGCCTGGCGTCCTCGGCCTTGGTGGAGCGGTCGTCGCGGCGTGCGAGGGCGTCGACCTCGTCGCGCACGGCCGCCGTGGACTCGTCCAGCTGGGCGTTCTTCTGGCTGCGCTCCTGGATCAGGTCGGAGAGCTTCAGCAGCGAGTCGTCGGTGCGGATGTTCGTGCCCTTGGCCGTGTTGAAACTGGTCACGAAGATCAGTCCGGCGAGCGCGAAGACACCCGCGGTGAGCAGCCGGACCGGGCGCCACTTACCGGGCCGGGTCGGCTCTGCGGGAGGGACGGCGGACGAGCCGGCGGAATTGCTCAACGTACCCTTATCTCCTTCAACGCCGCGGAAGCACTACGCTAACGGACGCCCGGGCGAGGCAGTGGTCCCCCTCGCACTCAGCCCCGGCACCGTCGCAACACCAGCCAGCCACCCCGTTCCTGCGCGGTCACGCAGCGCATCGACAGGAGAGTCCCTCGTGCCGAAGTCACGTATCCGCAAGAAGTCCGACTTCACGCCGCCGCCGGCCGCGAAGCAGGCGACCAACATCAAGCTGACGAACAGCAGCTGGGTGGCTCCGGTGATGCTGGCCCTGTTCGCCATCGGGCTCGCCTGGATCGTCGTCTTCTATGTGACGGACGGCTCGCTGCCGATCAAGTCGATCCGCAACTGGAACATCGTCGTGGGCTTCGGCTTCATCGCGGGTGGCTTCGGCGTCTCCACCCAGTGGAAGTGACCGGCCCGACCGCGTAGAAACAGTCGCCGTCAAGCCGTGCCCTGAGGTTATCCACAGCGTTGTGCACAGAGGTGGAAAAGGTCAGACGATCTGTGGATAACTCGCATGGTGTTGACGCCGATCTGACTGCAGCTGCCCGGCCGGACTTCCCGGCCCGCCCCTCGCCCTCTTGGGAAATCCCCAGGTCAGAGGCGAGGGGCACAGTTGTTCCCCAGCTGATGTGCACGGTCCGGCACCCTCTGTGGACAACTTTGGGGAAAGCCGCCGCTCAGCTGAGCGCGGCTGTCCTCAGGATCACCATGAGCAGGCTCGTCCCCAGCACCAGCGCACAGGCCACCCACTGCAGGACGTTGCGCCGCTCGCGCGCCACCCTCGCGCCCACCATGCCGTAGGCGACGATCACACCGCCGATCAGGCCGCCGATGTGGGCCTCCCAGGCGATGCTCGCCCGGAAGACGAACGTGATCAGCAGGTTCAGGGCCAGCAGACCGATGACCGGCCGCATGTCCAGCCGCTGCCGACGGGCCAGCACGAGCGTGGCGCCCATCAGCCCGAAGACGGCGCCGGAGGCACCGAGCGAGGCCTGGTTCTGCGCGGCGAGCACATAGGTGAGGGCGCTTCCGGCCAGTCCCGAGAGCAGATACAGCGCGAGATAGCGGAGCCGGCCGAGGGCACCCTCCAGCGGGCCGCCGAGCATCCACAGCACGATCATGTTGAAGCCGATGTGCCAGAACTCCTGGTGCAGGAAGATCGACGTCACCAGGCGGTACCACTCGCCGTCCGCGACTCCGACCACCTCACCGACCCGGGGGTCGAGGGCCAGCCCGATCAGCGTCAGCTCGTGCACGAGCACCTCGGAGACCTGCCCGGCGACGAAGACCGCCAGATTGATCGCGATGAGGATCTTGGTGATCAGCGTGGGGTCGCCGGCCGTGATCCGGCCGCCGGCGATGGTCCTCGGGTGGGCGGCCGACCGCGGGTGCCCCGTACCCGATCCGCCGCGCACGCACTCCGGGCACTGGAAGCCCACCGAGGCCTCCACCATGCACTCCGGGCAGATCGGCCGCTCGCACCGGGTGCAGCGGATGCCGGTCTCCACGCCCGGGTGGCGGTAGCAGCTCGGCGCCTGATCCATCGGGGATCCCCTCGTCGTCGTGCGTACGCGTACTCAACGCGACGCCCCGACCATCCTTACGGACGGACGGGGCGAAAAGGTTCCCTCGATCAGCTCTGGCGGCTTTCGATCACCACGGACTCGATCACGACGTCCTGCAGCGGACGGTCGGTGCGCGGGTTGGTCTGGGTCGCGGCGATCGCGTCCACCACCTTCCTGCCGGCCTCGTTGGCCACCTCGCCGAAGATCGTGTGCTTGCCCGTCAGCCAGGTCGTCGGCGCGACCGTGATGAAGAACTGCGACCCGTTCGTCCCAGGACCCGCGTTGGCCATCGCCAGCAGGTACGGCCTGTTGAAAGCCAGCTCCGGGTGGAACTCGTCCTTGAACTCGTAGCCCGGGCCGCCCGTGCCGTTGCCCAGCGGGTCCCCGCCCTGGATCATGAACCCGCCGATGACGCGGTGGAACACCGTGCCGTCGTACAGCGGATCCGTGGACTTCGCCCCGGTCGCCGGGTGCGTCCACTCGCGCTCGCCCCTGGCGAGCTCCACGAAGTTCTTGACCGTCGCCGGGGCGTGGTTCGGCAGAAGCCGGATCTCGATGTCGCCCTGGCTGGTCTTCAGGGTGGCGTAAAGCTGCTCGGCCACGATGTGCCTTCCCTAAGTTCTGCTCTGGTGTCTTCCGATCCTCGCACGGAAGCGGCGAGCAGGGACAAAGGCGGGCCAGTCCTCGCCGAAGCACCGCGCGACCGGGCGAAAGCATGGCATCGTCGTCCACAAGGCTCCCCTTAGGGGTGTCCGGTGTTGCCCCGCCATGACCCGTCATGGGCCTTCGTGGCCCGTCATGGCAGGGCATTGCCCCGGATGCCCGCCCCGCATGCCGACCGCGCAGACGCCAGGCATGATTTCGAAAAGGGCGGAAAGGCGAAATACCGACCCCGCCACCGAGGAGGAGGATCCCGTGACCCGCATGGACAGCGTGCGCGCCGCGACCGATTCGGCGAAGGACAGCGTGCTGCACGCCGCGGAAGTGGTGGCGCCCTACGCCGGCACGGCAAAGGAACAGGCCGCGCACTACGCGCACGAGGCTCGCGTCAAGATCGCCCCAAAGGTCTCCAAGGCAGCGCATCAGGCCCGGACGCAGGCTCGTGTTCAGTACGACACGCGTCTCGCGCCGCATGTGCCCCCGAAGGTCGACGCCGCCGCGCATCGCGCCGTGGACCAGACCCGCAGGGCCGCACGGCAGGCAGCGGACTACACCGTGCCCCGCGTGGGGCAGGCGATCGCCGTCGCCCAGCCCGTGGGGCAGGAGGCCGTGGCCCGTTCGGCCGCCGCTCTGGCCGCGCTGCGCGGTCAGGTGACGGCAAAGGAGATCAAGAAGCTCGCCAGGAGGCATGAGCGCCGCGCCAGGGCCGGCCGTCTCGCCAAGGGCCTCGCGGTCCTCGGCGTCATGGCCGCCGGGGCCTTCGCCGCCTGGAAGTGGTGGGACAAGCAGGCGAACCCGGACTGGCTGGTCGAACCCCCGGCTCCCACCGAAGTCTCCGAACGCACCCCGCTGACCTCCGTCGACGGCAGCGGCGAGGGTGCTCTGGACCCCGAAGTGGAGGCCAAGCAGGCCGAGGCCGACACCGAGTCCCCCGACCGGGACGACCGCCGCTGACCGATCCGGGCGACGAGCCCGGTTCGTACGGCGAGAGGCGTGGCCGAGAGGCGTGGCAAGGGCGGCACGGGCGCCGGGAAAGCTGAGGAATCGGCTTTCCCGGCGCTTACGCCGCGAGCGCCAGTTCGCTCGGCGAGACGCCTTGGGCCTGTGCGGAGGAAGCGGAGGACGCCGCGGACGCGGCGCGCGTGGAGGACGCGGTCACCCCGGTGGCCGCGGCACGGGCGATGTGCGCGGCGGGCGACGACTGCGTGGGCACCATGCGGTCGGACAGCGCGGCGGTCTCCGGCGCGGCGAACGCCTGAGCGGGCAGACGGCGTACGGACGGCGAGGCGCCGTGCGCCTCGGCGCGGATGCGCTGCTTGATCGTGGGCGGCAGGGACCTCTTCCGTGCCGCCGCCGCGTACGCCATCAACTGCGCCGGCACCATGGCGGCGGACCGCAGGACGGGCGTCGGCTCCTCGGGCGCCACCGGGACCGGCCGGGCAGCGGCGGCCGGGGGCTTCGTGAGGCCGAGAGAGGCAAGAAGCGCGAACACGAACGAGATGAAGGCGGACCAGAAGTGCTTGACCTTGACGGCGGCCATGACCCCTCGCTTTCGGGTTGAGCGATCTACATACCTTTCTCATGATGTGTACGCATCTCGGGAAAGCCCGGAGCGACGCCGTCCGCTCGCCGATCTTCAGATGAACACCACTCGTCCGGCGCAATAAAACAGGCGCGGACGGCCATGGACGTGCAGTGCTCTCGCGGCCGCGGCCGGAAAGCGGCAGGTGAAGTGCTCGTTTTCCGGCGAGGTGTCCCCGGAGGACCGCGCCGCGGTGGGGCGGGCTGCTCCCGGGCGGACGTGGACGGCGAAGTCGATCATGTCCATTGCAAGCGCAATGCGGCGGACACCCGTAAAGGCCCGGGAACCGCTCCATCAAGGTCTCCGCACCCGCACGACGCCTCCGCCGCATCCCCGCGCGGGCAAATCGCGGAATCCGCAAGGGCGGTCGGCGCAGGGCCGTTGGGGCCGGGCCGTCGGGGCCGGGAAGGCCGCACCCGGCACTCGGCGGCCCGGGCGGACCGCCCGGCGCCCGCCCCTGTCCCCGTGGCCGGTCCCGTACGGCCGCCCCCGCGTCCCCGCCGCGCGCCGGCCGTACGCCGCCGCCCCATGTCCCCACACCGGGCGCCCGCCGCACGCCCACCGCACGCCCGCCGTTCGGCGCCGCCGCGCGCCCGCCCCGCGTCCCCGCCGTGCGCCCCGCCCGCGGAGCCGCACGCGCGCGGTCGTGTGCGACGACGCGGCGAGCCGCACCCCCGGCAGGGGAACCGACCGGCCGACCGCGGTCCCGGATCCGCCGCGGTCCCGGATCCGCCGTCGGCGCCGGTCCGCCGTGGCGGCGCCGGTCCCCCGAGCCGCCCGGCCGAGGACCGCGGCGGCTCCACGACAAGAAGCCCCCTCCGACCGCGTTCCCGCAGGTCGGAGGGGGCTTCCTCGCTGTGGAGCCTAGGGGAGTCGAACCCCTGACATCTGCCATGCAAAGACAGCGCTCTACCAACTGAGCTAAGGCCCCGGAATGGGTGGAAACAGCCGAGGGCGAACTCCGCGCCTCGGCCACTGCCGCAGACCAGAGTACCGAATGACCGGGGGTATCCCGCAAAAGGATTGGGACTCCCGGTGAACGACCACTCTCCGTAAGATGCTGGACGAGGTTCGCAGCAGCGAACCGAAGCGATGGGGAGACGCAATGGATGCAGCACAGCAGGAAGCCACCGCGAGAGCCAGAGAGCTTCAGCGCAGTTGGTACGGGGAGCCGTTGGGGGCGCTCTTCCGTCGGCTGATCGACGATCTGGGGCTGAACCAGGCCCGACTCGCAGCGGTGCTCGGGCTGTCGGCCCCGATGCTCTCCCAGCTGATGAGCGGTCAGCGGGCCAAGATCGGCAATCCCGCGGTCGTCCAGCGCGTCCAGGCCCTGCAGGAGCTGGCGAGCCAGGTCGCCGACGGCAGCGTGAGCGCCGTCGAGGCCACCGACCGGATGGACGAGATCAAGAAATCCCAGGGCGGCTCCGTGCTCACCGGCACCAGTCAGACGACCACCAGCTCGGGCGCGCCGACGGTGCGCCGGGTGGTGCGGGAGATCCAGTCGCTGCTGCGCTCGGTGTCCGCCGCGGGCGACATCATCGATGCGGCCGACTCCCTCGCCCCCACCCACCCCGAACTGGCAGAGTTCCTCAGGGTGTACGGCGCCGGGCGCACCGCGGACGCGGTCGCCCACTACGAGTCGCACCAGAGCTGACCCAATCACAGCAAACCGGGAGCGAGCGCAGCGCAATGGGTGAGGTCTTCGCCGGTCGGTACGAACTGATCGACCCGATCGGACGTGGGGGTGTCGGCGCCGTCTGGCGCGCCTGGGACCAGCGCCGCCGCCGCTACGTGGCGGCCAAGGTGCTGCAGCAGAGCGACGCGCACGCCCTCCTGCGCTTCGTGCGTGAGCAGGCCCTGAGGATCGACCACCCTCATGTCCTCGCCCCGGCCAGCTGGGCCGCGGACGACGACAAGGTGCTGTTCACCATGGACCTCGTGAGCGGTGGTTCGCTGGCCCACGTCATCGGCGACTACGGGCCCCTGCCGCCCCGGTTCGTGTGCACGCTGCTCGATCAGCTGTTGTCCGGACTCGCCGCGGTGCACGCGGAGGGGGTCGTGCACCGTGACATCAAGCCGGCGAACATCCTGCTGGAGGCCACCGGGACCGGACGGCCGCATCTGCGGCTGTCCGACTTCGGCATCTCCATGCGCAAGGGGGAGCCGCGGCTGACCGAGACGAACTACGTGGTGGGTACGCCCGGCTACTTCGCGCCCGAGCAGATGATGGGCGCGGAGCCGGACTTCCCGGCCGACCTGTTCGCGGTCGGTCTGGTCGCGCTGTATCTGCTGCAGGGTCAGAAGCCCGATTCCCGGGCCCTGATCGAGCATTTCGCCGCCTACGGGACCCCGGGTGCCCCGGACGGCATCCCGGAGCCGCTGTGGCAGGTCCTCGCGGGCCTGCTGCAGCCCGATCCGCAGGCCCGGTTCCGTACGGCCACGGGCGCGCGCAAGGCGCTGACCTCGGCGGTCGAGATGCTGCCCGAGTCGCGGACCGACGACGAGCCGGTCGAGGTGTTCGACCAACTGGGCCCGCTGCCCGCCGGTTTCGGCCCGGACGGACCGATCGCCCCGTCCGCCTCCGCGTCCCCCTCGACGCCCGCGAGGCAGGCCGTGGAGACGCCGCGGCCGCAGCCGCCGTCGCAGACCGGCAGCTTCCACCTGGCCCCGCCTCCCCAGCAGCCCACGCCGCCGCCGCAGCCCGCCGCACAGGCCCCGCAGGTTCAGACGGACCTGCAGCAGGCGCACGCGCCCCAGCCGCCGGCTCAGCCGACGGTCATGCCGCCGTCCCAGCCGGCCGCCGTACCGCCGTCCCACACGCCGCCCCAGCCGGCCGCCACGCCGCCGTCCCATGCGCCGACCGCCGCTCCGGCCCCCGGACACCTCCCCGCGTACGTGCCGGCCCCCCAGCACGTCGCCGCGCCGGAGCTCGCCCAGGCGCAGACCGCCGCCGTGTCCTACGAACAGGCACCCACCCGTCAGTACACCGGTCACGCACCGCAGGCCGCCGCCCCGGGAGGGCCGCCGGCCGCTCCCGTGACGCGGCCGAACCGGCCGGGACCGCCCCCGAAGGTGGCGGTCCCGGTCCTGATCGTCGCGCTGCTGTGTTTCGCCGTCGGCTTCTGGGCCCTCACCCAGATCTGACACCGGTACCGGCGCCCGCCCCCGCCCTACCAGGCCGTGGGAGGCCCGTACTGCGTCGGTCCGTCCTGCGCCCGCCCGGCCGTCCGAGTGACGCGCCGCCGCGCCGCCAGCGTCCAGGCGCCGAGTCCGAGCACCAGTACCGAGCCCGCTCCGATACCCGCGGCCGCGACGACCTTCATCGTGTCGCTCTTCGCGGCCCCGGGGCCGCTCTGGCCGCTGGCGGCCGCGTCCTTGTCGTCCTGCGTGATCGCGAAGATCCCGGCCGGCCCGTCGTAGTCCGGCCCCGCCTTCGGCGTGCCCTTCACGGTGACGCGCAGGGTCAGCCCGTGCGGACCCTTGCCGAACTTCTCCCCGACCTCGGGGTTCAGGCTGACGCGGAGGTAGTACCAGCCCGCGAACCGCATGTTCCGGAATTTGCTGCTGGAGTCGAAACGGTTCTCGTACCTCACCTCCGGCAGCGGCTCCAGGTCGGCCGACTTCTGCTTGCCGTCGTACAACAGCGAATCGGTGCTCGCCACCACGCCCTGCACGGGGTTGAACAGCGTCACCGCGAGCGCGCTGCCCACGGACCCCTCCCCGGTCGAGCTGCCCAGGTCGGCGCCCGCGAAGAGCTGCTGCCCCCAGTCGACCGGCACCCGGTAGAAGAGTGACTGGCCCGGCGCGATGCGGTCGCTCCACTCGCCGTCGGACAGTCCGGGCGCGTCGAAGAAGCTGGTGCCGCCGGCCCGCTCGCGCGGTCCTCCGGCGGGAGGTGGCGGCGAGGTGCTCGGCCAGTTCTCGGGCGCGGCGGTCGGCCCCAGGGTCTTCGGCTGCGGCTCGACGGCGTGCCGGATCTCCAGGTCCCACGGCTCGGGGGTGGAGGTGGGCTCGCTGCTGCGCTCGACGACGACGTAGTACGGTCCGGCCTCCTGGCAGGAGGAGCTGTCCTTGTTGACGGTGCGGTGCGCGTAGTCGGCGAGCGGCCGCGGGAACTCGGCGGATCCGAACCGGGTCTCGTTGGAGCTGCAGTCGTAGCCGTCCCGGTCCTGGAGGGACACCTTGAGGCCGTCCGAGAGGTCGACCTTGGTGCCCGTCTTGGGGACGGCCACGGCGGAAACATAGGCGTTCGACTTGGCGTCCAGGTTCACGCGGTACGTGAGCTTCTCACCGCTCTTGATCGCGTCCTTGTAGACGGCGCCCGCGTCCAGGGCGGGCGCGTCGCTGGTGGTCGCCGCCCCGTGGACCGGCTTGATGCCTTCCGCGAAGGCGTACGAGCCGGGAGCGCCGGCCGCCCAGGCCGGTCCGGACAGTCCGGCCGCCGCGCAGACCGCTGTCGCGCACACCAACGCCGTCACCGCCCCGGCCCCGGGCCTCGTGGCCGTCGTGGCGCCCGGCATCCTCCGGCCGGCCCTGCCGCACCGCCTCTTCACGCGCTTCCCCTCGTCGTCTTCGTGCCTGCGGCCCCGGGCCGGAGCCGCACCCGTACGAGCACGGTGCCCGCGACCAGGACGGCCGCGCCGCCCGCCGCCGCGGCGACCGCGGCGCCGGTCCATCCTGCCCCGCCCTTCCCTCCGCTGTCTGCGCGCGCGGCCGAATCACCCTTCTTGTCCCGCTTCCCGGCGAGCACGGGCGCGTTGTGCTGCGGGCCGGTCAGCTCGTCCCCGAGGACGGCCACCCTCAGGACGACCCCGATCCGCGGGTTCTCGGCGATCTCGGCCGCCTGCGCGCCGAGGGTCACGGCGATGTAGAAGTCGCCCTTGGTGTGCACCGGGACGACATGGGGGCTGCTCTCGTACCGGTTCGACCAGGCGACCGGGACCGTGCCCATCGTCAGCAGTGCGGGGCGCCCGCTGTAGGTGGCCCGTGGGGTGAAGATGCCCGTACCGCCGCCGACGGGGTGGCGGGCCGGGGTGTAGACCTGGGTGGCGGCGTACGACCGCGCGGACGAACCACGACCCACCGTCGGTTGGTTGGCGAACTCCACGTCGTACCGCAGCTGCTGCCCCCAGCCGACCGGCACCTTGTACCAGAGGGTCTGCGAGGGCAGGATCCGGTCGCGCCACACGCCCTGCCCGACCTCGCGGGCGTCATTGAACCCGGTGCCGCCGCGGACGTCCGCCGGGTCGCCGGAGGGCAGGACGGTGTTCTCTCCGGACGCGCCGTACTCCGGGCGCGACTCGGCGGGCGTGACGCCCTTGGCGAGCGGTGACTCGACACCGACCACGATTTCGAGCGGCCAGCGGGCAGCGTCCGACCCGGGCTTGCTCCTGCGCTCGACGACGAGCCAGTACCGGTCCGCCTCGTCGCAGGTGGACCAGCGCTTCTCGGTGGGGACCCGGGCGACGGCCGACGTCAGCGGGACCGCGCCCTCGTCCTGATGGAAGATCTCGCTGTTGGTCGTGCACGTGACCTCACCGCTCGCGGAGGGGCTGACGAGGCTCGTCCGCAAGGCGTCGACGGTGTCCACGGCCGATCCCGGCTGCGGCACGGCCGTCGCCGAGAAGCCGACCGTGGAGGCCGCGTCCAGGTCGACCGCGTAGTACCGCTTCTCGCCGGGGCCGATGCTGTCCCGGTACTGGCCGGGAACGAGCCCCGGGGCACCTCCCCGGTCCGGCGCGCCCCGCACGGGCCGGCCCTTCAGCCGGTAGCCGTCCGCCGGGAGCTGCGCGGCCCGCTGAAGCTGTCGTGCGAGCGCGTCGGCGTCGGGGGCGTCGTAGTAACGGCCGTTGCCCGCTTCGGCGATGCACTTCAGCTGCTCGCGGGCCGCGCCCCTCACCTGGAAGCCGACGGTGTCGATGCGCGGCCCCGTGCCGTCCCCTGCGAGCCGGCGCGCCACCTCGCAGGGTTGAGGGTCGCCGCAGTTGTCCTCGCCGTCGGAGATCAACAGGATGGTGCGTGTCCCGGTCGCCCCGTCCGAGGCCCGCGGCAGGTCCTGGGCGGCCTTCTGCAGGGACAGCCCGATGGGAGTGTCCCCGTTGGGCCGCACGGCCGCCACGGCCCGCTTGACGGCCGCCCTGTCGAGCGGTCGCACGGGCCGTACGAGCCGGGTGTCGGTGCAGCCCCGGGGCCGGTCCGCGCCGTACACCCGCAGGCCGGTCGGATGGCCGTCCGGCAGTCCGTCCACCAGTGTCCCGACGGCCTGCCGGGCCGCGTCCGTCCGGGTACGGCCGGAGCCGTCGTCGTCGGCCATCGATCCGGACGAGTCCAGCACCATCACCAGACCGCCGTGCCCGTCCGCCCGCGCGGTCACCTCCGCGCCCGCGGCCGCCTCCGCCGTCTTTGCTCCCTCCACCGTCCCCGCCGCCGCCGCCGTCTCGCCGGTGGCCGCGCTCGCGGCCGACGGCAGTGGCCCGGACACCGGCCCGAGCAGGGCCCCCGCTCCCGACAGTGCGATCACCAGCGCGGCTCGTACCGCGGTTCCGCTCATCCTCGCCCCCGAAGATCACACATCTTTGCTCATGCAAGCTAGTGATTTGCGTAGGCGAACTCAAGGGGCGGGGTGTCACGGTCCGGCAACAGCGCACCGGCCGCACCACACCCCGGCCCGCACGGGCGCCGGGACAGCACGAGAACCGGGGACGGCAAAAGTCCGGACAAAGGGTCCGGACAGCAAGAGGCCCCGGCCGCTGTCAGCGGCCGGGGCCCTTACGCAGTCTGCGTGACTCACACACCGGAACCTGCGGGCACGGAGTCGGTCGCCTCCGTCCACAGATCCTGCTCGGCGCGGTCCGCCTGGATCTGGCGGTACACGAGGAGCCCGCCGATGGCGGCCAGTGCGACCAGGAGAAGCTTCTTCACCGCGCGACCTCGTCTTTCGTTGACGTAGGAGACCTTCTGGCGCCCGACTATACACACCGATCGATACCGATCGGTGACCTAGTCGGTCCTCCCAACTTACCTCGCGGTCCCAGCAATCGGACAAAGCGATCGGCCCGGGCGGAGAATCTCCGTCCGGGCCGATCGTCACTGTGGGGCTAACAGGATTTGAACCTGTGGCCTCATCCTTATCAGGGATGCGCTCTAACCAACTGAGCTATAGCCCCTCCGCGCTGCGCGCTGACCTCTGAAGATTAGCGCACGGAGCGGCGAGTCCCCAAATCCGCTACTCGTCCTCCGCCAGCGTGAGCTCCACTCCGCCCACGAAGCCGGCCGACAGGTTGTAGATGAAGGCACCCAGCGTGGCCAGCGCCGTGGCCAGGACCACGTCGATGACGGCGATCACCGACGTGAAGATCAGAACGCGCGGCAGCGAGAGGAACGACTGCAGATCGAAGCCGTTGCTCTCGTTGGAGCCCGTCGCCTCGCTGATCGTGCCGCCGACGGTCGAGAAGACACCCATGGCGTCCATGACCATCCACAGCACCGCGGCCGCCACCACCGTGCAGATGCCCAGCGCGATGGAGAGCAGGAAGCTGACCTTCATCACCGACCACGGATCGGCCTTGGCCACCCGCAGCCGCGCCTTGCGCGTACGCGGCATGGTCTTGGCGCCCGTGCGCGCCACCCGCACCGAGCCCGTGTTTCCGCCCTGCGCGGCGTACGCCTGCGGCGGGTGGTACGGCTGCGCCGCCTGCTTGCCGGACGCGGGCCGCTCACCGGGCAACGGCCCGTTGTCGTACGTGGTCACCGTAACCCCCTGGGAGTCCGTGGCTGGGCCACGGGCACCGTTCGCTCCGGAAGCGGCCGATCCGGCGCCCGTGGCTCCACTCACGCTTTACTCCTCGTGCTCCCCGGCCGACGGCTCCGTGCCCTCGGCCACCTCGGCCGTGGCGCCGCTCCCTGCAGCGTCCTCGGTCACATCGGCACCTTCAGTACCTTCGACGCCGTCGACCTCTTCGGCCTCGGCGCCGGCCTCGGCATTACGAGCGATCCCGACCACGGCATCGCGCTTGCCCAGGTTGATCAGTTGGACGCCCATGGTGTCACGGCCCGTCTCCCTGACCTCGTTGACCCGCGTACGGATCACACCACCGGACAGCGTGATGGCGAGGATCTCATCGGTCTCCTCCACCACCAGCGCACCGACGAGCGAGCCACGGTCCTCCACGATCTTGGCGGCCTTGATACCGAGGCCACCACGACCCTGGACGCGGTACTCGTCCACAGCGGTCCGCTTCGCGTACCCGCCGTCCGTCGCGGTGAACACGAACGTACCGGGCCGGACCACATTCATCGAGAGCAGTTCGTCTCCCTCACGGAAACTCATGCCCTTGACGCCCGAGGTCGCGCGGCCCATCGGACGCAGTGCCTCGTCGGTGGCGGTGAAGCGGATCGACTGCGCCTTCTTGCTGATGAGCAGCAGATCGTCCTCCGCCGACACCAGCTCGGCGCCGATCAGCTCGTCGGGGCGGCCGTCCTCCATCTCCCGGAGGTTGATCGCGATGACACCACCCGAGCGCGGCGAATCGTAGTCCTTCAGCGGCGTCTTCTTCACCAGACCGGCCTTGGTGGCGAGCACCAGGTACGGCACGGCGTCGTAGTCGCGGATCGCGAGGATCTCGGCGATCTGCTCGTCCGGCTGGAAGGCCAGCAGGTTGGCGACGTGCTGACCACGGGCGTCCCGGCCGGCGTCCGGCAGCTCGTACGCCTTGGCCCGGTACACCCGGCCCTTGTTGGTGAAGAACAGCAGCCAGTGGTGGGTCGTCGACACGAAGAAGTGGTCGACGATGTCGTCTTCCTTCAGCTTCGTGCCGCGGACGCCCTTGCCGCCGCGCTTCTGCGAGCGGTAGTCGTCCGTCTTCGTCCGCTTCACATAGCCGCCGCGCGTGATCGTGACGACGATGTCCTCCTCGGCGATCAGGTCCTCCATGGACATGTCGCCGTCGAAGGGCACCAGCTTGGAGCGGCGGTCGTCACCGAACTTCTCGACGAGCGCGGCGAGTTCCTCGCTGACGATCCGGCGCTGGCGCTCCTCGGAGGCCAGGATCTCGTTGTACTCGTTGATCTTCGCCTGGAGCTCGTCGTGCTCGGCGACGATCTTCTGGCGCTCCAGTGCGGCGAGCCGGCGCAGCTGCATCTCGAGGATGGCGTTGGCCTGGATCTCGTCGATCTGCAGCAGGCCCATCAGGCCCTCGCGCGCGACCTCGACGGTGTCGCTGCGCCGGATCAGCGCGATGACCTCGTCGATGGCGTCCAGCGCCTTGAGCAGACCGCGCAGGATGTGCGCCCGCTCCTCCGCCTTGCGCAGTCGGAACTTCGTGCGCCGGACGATGACCTCGATCTGGTGCGTCACCCAGTGGCGGATGAACGCGTCCAGGGAGAGCGTGCGCGGCACACCGTCGACCAGCGCCAGCATGTTGGCGCCGAAGTTCGTCTGCAGGTCGGTGTGCTTGTAGAGGTTGTTCAGGACGACCTTGGCGACCGCGTCCCGCTTGAGCACGATGACCAGGCGCTGGCCGGTGCGGGAGCTCGTCTCGTCGCGGACGTCGGCGATGCCGCCGATCTTGCCGTCCTTGACGAGGTCGGCGATCTTCTGCGCGAGGTTGTCCGGGTTGACCTGGTACGGAAGCTCCGTGACCACCAGGCACTGGCGGTTCTGGATCTCCTCGACCTCGACCACCGCGCGCATCGTGATGGAGCCGCGGCCGGTGCGGTACGCCTCCTCGATGCCCTTGCGGCCGACGACGAGGGCGCCGGTCGGGAAGTCGGGGCCCTTGATGCGCTCGATCAGCGCGTCCAGGAGCTCCTCGTGGGTGGCCTCGGGGTGCTCCAGCGCCCACTGGGCACCGGCCGCGACCTCGCGCAGGTTGTGCGGCGGGATGTTGGTCGCCATGCCGACCGCGATACCGGCCGAGCCGTTGACCAGCAGGTTCGGGAAGCGCGCCGGCAGGACCGTCGGCTCCTGGTTACGGCCGTCGTAGTTGTCCGTGAAGTCGACGGTCTCCTCGTCGATGTCCCGGAGCATCTCCATGGACAGCGGCGCCATCTTGCACTCGGTGTACCGCATGGCGGCCGCCGGGTCGTTGCCCGGGGAGCCGAAGTTGCCGTTGGAGTCCACCAGCGGCATCCGCATCGACCACGGCTGGGCCAGGCGCACCAGGGCGTCGTAGATGGAGGAGTCGCCGTGCGGGTGGTACGTACCCATGACGTCACCGACGACGCGGGCGCACTTGTAGAAGCCCTTCTCGGGCCGGTACCCGCCGTCGTACATCGCGTACAGCACACGGCGGTGGACGGGCTTGAGACCGTCCCGCACGTCGGGCAGCGCACGCGACACGATGACGGACATCGCGTAGTCGAGGTACGAACGCTGCATCTCGGTCTCGAGCCCGACGGGCTCGATCCGCAGCTGCGGGCCCTCTTCTTCGGGCGTCTCGGTCGTGATGTTCTCGTCGGCCATTGCTGGTCGTCAGTCCTTTCGTACGGTCAGCTGAGACCGACTCAGATGTCGAGGAAACGAACGTCCTTGGCGTTGCGCTGGATGAAGGAGCGTCGCGCCTCGACGTCCTCACCCATCAGCACCGAGAACAGGTCGTCGGCCTGCGCCGCGTCGTCCAGGGTCACCTGGCCGAGGACACGGTGGTCCACGTCCATGGTGGTGACACGCAGCTCCTCGGCGTTCATCTCGCCGAGACCCTTGAAGCGCTGGATCGAGTCTTCCTTGATCCGCTTGCCGTTCTGCTTGCCCAGCTCGACCAGCGCGTCGCGCTCACGGTCCGAGTACGCGTACTCGAAGTCGTCCCGGCCCCACTTGATCTTGTAGAGCGGCGGACGGGAGAGGTAGACGTGTCCGGCCTCGACCAGCGGACGCATGAAGCGGAAGAGGAACGTCAGGAGCAGCGTGTTGATGTGCTGGCCGTCGACGTCGGCGTCCGCCATCAGGATGATCTTGTGATAGCGGAGCTTCTCGATGTCGAAGTCCTCGTGGACTCCGGTGCCGAAGGCCGAGATCAGCGCCTGGACCTCGGTGTTCTGCAGGATCTTGTCGATCCGGGCCTTCTCGACGTTCAGGATCTTTCCGCGAATCGGCAGGATCGCCTGGTACATCGGGTTACGGCCCGACTTCGCCGAACCACCGGCGGAGTCACCCTCGACGATGAAGATCTCGCACTTGGTCGGGTCGTTCGACTGGCAGTCGCTCAGCTTGCCGGGCAGGGACGCCGACTCCAGCAGGCCCTTGCGACGGGTCAGGTCCCGGGCCTTGCGGGCCGCCACGCGCGCGGTGGCCGCCTGGATCGACTTGCGGATGATGTCCGCGGCCTCGTTGGGGTTGCGGTCGAACCAGTCGTTGAGGTGCTCGTGGACGATCTTCTGGACGAAGGTCTTGGCCTCCGTGTTGCCCAGCTTGGTCTTGGTCTGGCCCTCGAACTGCGGCTCGCCGAGCTTGACCGAGATGATCGCCGTCAGACCCTCGCGGATGTCCTCACCCGTGAGGTTGTCGTCCTTGTCGCGCAGCAGCTTCTTGTCGCGGGCGTAACGGTTGACCAGACCCGTGAGCGCGGCGCGGAAGCCCTCTTCGTGCGTACCGCCCTCGTGGGTGTGGATCGTGTTCGCGAAGGAGTACACACCCTCGGTGTACTGCGAGTTCCACTGCATCGCGATCTCGACCGAGAGCATCCGCTCGTTGTCCTCGGCCTCGACCGAGATGACCGTGGGGTGGATGAGCTCGCCCTTGCGGCTGTTGAGGTACTTGACGAAGTCGACGATGCCGCCTTCGTAGAAGTACTTCACCGTGCGGGCCGGCTGCTCCTCGGCCTTCTCGGCGGACGCGTCGGCGTCGTCGGCGCCCATGGTGGCCTTGGCCGATTCGCGCTCGTCGGTGAGCGTGATCGTCAGGCCCTTGTTGAGGAACGCCATCTCCTGGAAACGGCGCGACAGCGTCTCGAAGGAGTAGTCGGTCGTCTCGAAGACGTCCGGGTCGGCCCAGAACGTCACGGTCGTGCCGGAGTCCTCGACCTCCTCGTGCTTGGCGAGGGGGGCGGTCGGCACGCCCTGCTTGTACTCCTGGGTCCAGCGGTAGCCGTCACGCTTGATCTCGACCGAGACCTTGGTCGACAGCGCGTTCACGACGGACACACCGACACCGTGCAGACCGCCGGAGACGGCGTAGCCGCCGCCACCGAACTTGCCGCCGGCGTGCAGCACGGTCAGGACGACCTCGACGGCCGGCTTCTTCTCGACGGGGTGGATGTCGACGGGGATACCGCGACCGTTGTCCACGACCCGGACGCCGCCGTCGGCGAGGATCGTGACGTCGATGGTGTCCGCGTGCCCGGCCAGCGCCTCGTCGACGGAGTTGTCGACGACCTCCTGCACCATGTGGTGGAGGCCGCGCTCACCGGTCGAGCCGATGTACATGCCGGGGCGCTTGCGGACCGCGTCCAGACCCTCGAGGACGGTGATCGCGCTGGCGTCGTACGACGAGGCGCCCTGGGGTGTGACCTCGCCGATCTCGCCGGCAGCAGTGGACGGAATGTTCTCGTTGGGGTTGCCGGAATCGGCCACGAAGCGCCCTTTCTGGCACAGCACAAGCCGTCTCTCCGGGCGTGCGGGAGCGGCTGCGTCGTTCGACATGTTCCGCAGTGGGCGGGATTACTTACCAGTGTACCGGTGGCGCTGACACTCATGGGGGTTTGCCGGTACCTGAGTCCGCATGTGCCGCCCTGAACCGGCGCCGAACGACTCCCCATATCCGGGAAGGGGCTCCAAGAGGCTCACACCGGCACTCAGCGCTTCCACCTGTCAACCTCCAGCGACGGTGACGGCCGCCTCACCATTCCCTCCCGAAACCCCCGCATCCAGGCGTGCCCCACGGGGCCGGTGCCGGGCCCCGTGGGACGCCCGTCCGCCTCGTGCCGAGAGGTGCGTGGCCGTGCACCGGCAGGGGCACGCCCGGGGGGGGGCGGCCGTGCGCGAGGGGGCCCGACGGGCGGGCGCCTCGACGCGTGGGGCGGGGCTCCGCACCGGGTCGCCCGAGGGGGGCCGAGGGAGGGCGGCGGCCCGGGGGGCGGGCGCCTCCATGCACGAGGCGGCCCGAGGGGCAGGGCCGAACCCGGGAAGCGCGCGTGCGGCGTGGCGGAGGTCCGGCTCAGGGACGGGCCCTTGTCCCGGCAGGCCACGAGATGCCGGACGGAGGTTCCGCGAAGGACGGGGGCCGAGCGCCCGGGGGGCAACCGGGAGCCTTGGCGGAGCCCCGCGTCAGCCGTAGGTGTCGCCCGGTCCCGTGCTGCCCGGGGCCCGCAGAGGGCCGTATCCGCGGCGGGGGCCACCCGGGCCCAGGACCTTGATCATGCGCACCGTCCCGTGCCCGAGGTCCTCGTTCAGCCGCGCCACCAGCCGCGGCGCGAGCAGCCGCAGCTGCGTCGCCCACACGGTCGAGTCGCACTGCACCGTGAGCACCCGCTCCTCCGGGTCCTCGTCGTACCGGAGCGGAACACAGTGCTTCGCGAGGTCCTCGCCCACGATCTGCGGCCATCGGCCCATCACGCCGCCCACCGCCGCGGGCGTCTCCCACCCGCGTTCGGTGATCAGCCGGTTGATCGCGGCGCCGAGCGCCATCGGGTCACGCCCGTCCGCGCGGGCGCCCGAGCGCAGCCCGCCGCCCCGCCTGGCCTGCTTCTTCTGCTGCGCGGCGGCGCCCCGCGCCTTCGCCTGTTCCTTGGCCGCGCGCAGCGCGACCCGCGCGAGGTCGACGCCCGACGGCTCGGGTACGCGTTCGTCCGTCACAGCCGCTCCACCGTCCCCTCCGACACGGCGTATCGCGCACCGGCCAGCACGCCCGGGACGTCGTCGTCGACCGCCGCCGTCACCAGTACCTGCTCGCCCGGGGCCACCAGTTCGGCCAGCCGCTCCCGGCGCCGGGCGTCCAGTTCGGCGAAGACGTCGTCGAGCACGAGCACCGGCTCGTTGCCCTCGCTGCGCAGCAGGTCGTACGAGGCGAGCCGCAGCGCCAGCGCGTACGACCAGGACTCGCCGTGGCTGGCGTACCCCTTCGCGGGCAGCTCACCGAGCTTGAGGACCAGGTCGTCACGGTGGGGGCCGACCAGCGTGACGCCCCGCTCGATCTCCTGCTTGCGTACGTCGCCGAGTGCGGCGAGCAGGTGCCCGTACAGCTCCTCGCGGGTGTGGGACCCGTCCGGGACCGGCCCCCGGTACTCCAGCGAGACCGGCCCGCCCCCCGGGGCCAGCTGTTCGTACGCCTTGTCGGACAGTGGCTGCAGCGTCGCCACCAGGTCCAGCCGCTGAGCCAGCAGCTCCGCGCCCGCCCGCGCGAGATGCTGGTCCCACACGTCCAGCGTGGACAAGTCCATGGACCGCCCGCCGTGCCGGCGCGCCATCGCCGCGGACTTCAGCAGGGTGTTGCGCTGCCTGAGCACCCGGTCGTAGTCCGACCGGACCCCCGCCATCCGCGGCGAGCGCGCGGTGATCAGCTCGTCGAGGAACCGCCGCCGCTCGCCGGGGTCACCCTTCACCAGGGCCAGATCCTCCGGCGCGAACAGCACGGTCCGCACGATCCCCAGCACGTCACGCGGCCTGACCTGCGAGGACCGGTTGATGCGGGCCCGGTTCGCCCGCCCGGGGTTCAGTTCGAGCTCGATCAGCTGGGAGCGCTCGCCCTGGGTGACGGCCGCCCGGATGATCGCCCGTTCGGCCCCCATCCGTACCAGGGGCGCGTCGGAGGAGACCCGGTGGCTGCCGAGCGTCGCGAGATAGCCGACCGCCTCGACGAGGTTGGTCTTGCCCTGTCCGTTCGCCCCCACGAAAGCGGTGACGCCCGGGTCGAGCGGGACCTCGACCCGGGCGTACGAGCGGAAGTCGGCCAGCGACAGATGCGTGACGTGCATGGTGTGCGCCGACCTTCCCCCGGCTGCTGTGCACCACCGTGCACAGCCTGTGGATCTACTTCTTGGACTCGACCGCGTGGCCGCCGAACTGGTTGCGCAGCGCGGCGATCATCTTCATCTGCGGGGAGTCGTCCTGCCGGGACGCGAACCGCGCGAACAGCGACGCGGTGATCGCGGGCAGCGGTACCGCGTTGTCGATGGCGGCTTCCACAGTCCACCGGCCTTCGCCGGAGTCCTGTGCATAACCGCGCAGCTCGTCCAGGTGCTCGTCCTGGTCCAGAGCGTTGACCGCCAGGTCCAGCAGCCAGGAACGGATGACCGTGCCCTCCTGCCAGGAGCGGAAGACCTCGCGCACATCGGTGACGGAGTCGACCTTCTCCAGCAGCTCCCAGCCCTCGGCGTAGGCCTGCATCATGGCGTACTCGATGCCGTTGTGGACCATCTTCGCGAAGTGTCCGGCGCCCACCTTGCCCGCGTGGACGGAGCCGAACTCACCCTCCGGCTTCAGCGCGTCGAAGATCGGCTGGACCTTCGCCACGTGTTCGGCGTCGCCGCCGTACATCAGCGCGTAGCCGTTCTCCAGGCCCCAGACACCACCGGAGACGCCGCAGTCGACGAAGCCGATGCCCTTCTCGCGCAGCTCGGCGGCGTGCTTCTCGTCGTCGGTCCAGCGGGAGTTGCCGCCGTCGACGACGATGTCGCCGGGGGAGAGCAGTTCGGCGAGCTCGTCGATCGTGGACTGGGTGGCGGCCCCGGCCGGGACCATGACCCACACCACGCGCGGGCCCTTGAGCTTGCCCACAAGCTCCTCGAGGCTGTGGACATCGGCGAGGTCCGGGTTGCGGTCGTATCCGATGACGGTGTGACCAGCGCGGCGGATGCGCTCGCGCATATTGCCGCCCATCTTGCCGAGACCGACGAGACCGAGCTCCATCAGAGATTCCTCAATCGTTGTGTGCCGAGAGTTCGTACCCGCGTCCGAGCCTACGCCCGGACACGGGTGCACACCTGTGGGGTCAGCCGCTCATCAGCCGCTCAGTCGCACCGGCATGATCAGGTACTTGTAGGCCTCGTCCGCCTCGGCGTCGACGGCCGGCTTGCCGCTCAGCAGGGCCGGCTTCGTCGAGGTGGTGAAGGACAGCTGGGCGACCGGCGAGTCGATCGCGCTCAGGCCGTCGAGCAGGAACGTCGGGTTGAAGGCGATCGAGATGTCGTCGCCCTCCAGCTGCGCGTCCACACGCTCCACAGCCTGTGCGTCGTCGCTGGAGCCGGCCTCCAGGATCAGGACGCCCTGCTCGAAGCTCAGCCGCACCGGGGTGTTCCGCTCGGCCACCAGCGCCACACGCTTCACGGCCTCGACGAACGGTGCCGTCTCGATCACCGCGACGGAGTTGAACTCCGTGGGGAAAAGTGTCCGGTACTTCGGGAGGTCACCTTCGAGCAGACGGGTGGTCGTGCGCCGGCCCGCGCCCTCGAAACCGATCAGGCCCTCGCCCGCGCCGGAGCCCGACAGCGCCAGCGTGACCGTGTCGCCGCTCGTCAGCGCCTTGGCGGTGTCCAGCAGCGTCTTGGCGGGGACCAGGGCGACCGCGGAGGCGTCCGGGGACTCCGGCTTCCACAGGAACTCGCGGACCGCGAAGCGGTACCGGTCGGTGGACGCCAGGGTGACGGTGTCGCCCTCGATCTCGATGCGGACACCGGTCAGCACCGGCAGCGTGTCGTCGCGGCCGGCGGCGATGGCGACCTGCGCGGCGGCGGAGGCGAAGACCTCGCCGGGGACGGTGCCGGTCGCGGTCGGCATCTGCGGCAGCGCCGGGTACTCCTCCACAGGCAGTGTGTGGAGGGTGAAGCGGGAGGAGCCGCAGACCACGGTCGCCCGTACACCGTCGGTGGAAATCTCCACCGGGCGGTTGGGAAGGGCGCGGCAGATGTCGGCCAGGAGGCGGCCGGACACGAGGACGGTGCCGTCCTCCTCCACCTCGGCCTCGACCGAGACCCGTGCGGAGACCTCGTAGTCGAAGCTGGAGAAGCTGAGCGCGCCGTCCTCGGCCTTCAGAAGAAGGCCCGCGAGTACGGGCGCGGGCGGACGGGCCGGGAGGCTGCGGGCCACCCAGGCCACCGCCTCCGCGAGTACATCGCGCTCCACCCGGATCTTCACCGGAACCGCCTCCTGCTGTTGCTGGCTCTTCGTCGACTGCGGGGACCAGTCTGACGCACGCCGCCGACAGTCGGTGCGGCTCGGGGTCAAGTCGGGGAAACGGGTGCCGGGCGCTCCGGCATCGAGTTGTGCACAGGCCCCGCTTCGAAGCGAATTCCCCGGTAACTCTTAGTGGGAGTAGTAGTAGGGCCTGTGGAAACCGTGGATAACGTCGTCCACGCAGGTCACAGCGCATTTTTTGTCCACTGCCCCTGTGGGCGGGACCCGTGGACAACCACCCCTGTCTGTGGACGCGCGAAAGTTCTGCACACCCGATGCACAGCCCACAGGGACTTCTCCCCAGTCCTGTCCCCAGCTTTACCCAGCTTCCCCACAGCCCAACCGACCACGTTGGTGTGACGGCTTTCACTCGGCGCGGTGAGCCCGGGCGTTTCGTTGCCGAACAGTGGACAGCGGTGTGGAGAAGCTGTGGACCGCCGGCCTCTGCCTGTGGGCCGCCAGTGGACAACCTTGATCGGCGCCTGTGGACGAATTTTGTGTCCACAGGCTGTGGAGCGCGCTTGGCCACAAATCCACAAGCGTCTGACCTGCGAAGATCGCTACGTCCCCGGTCTGCCTGTGGATGCGGTCTGGACAACTTCACAGTCCCCAGGCTGTGGATCGAAGATCGTCTCCAAATCTGTGGAGAAGCCTTCCACCCCGCCGAGTATTCGAACACCGTGGTCGGTGTGCCTGTCGGTCCGCGTCCGTCCCGGGCGCTCCTTCTCGCTCCACTGCGGTTTCGGCGCGCGCTCTCCTCGGGACGGCACCGGTGCGTCGGGGGGGTGCACCGAGCGGTGCGTCGGGTGGTGCGTCGGGTGGTGCGTCGGGTGGTGCGTCGAGGGGTGCACCGGGTGTGGACAAAGCCGAAGGGCGCCCCGGGAGCCTGTCCCAGGCGCCCTTCGGCGTCGTTCTGCGGCCGGCGTGTGCGGCGGGCCGGGGTCCGTCGGCGTGTGAGGCGGGCCCGGGTGCGGGTGGGCGCGCGACCGTGCGGTGGTCCCACCCGTGCCCCGCGGCCTGCGTCAGCCGTTCTTGATGCGGTTCGTGAGCTCGGTGACCTGGTTGTAGATCGAGCGGCGCTCGGCCATCAGCGCCCGGATCTTGCGGTCCGCGTGCATCACCGTCGTGTGGTCGCGTCCGCCGAACTGTGCGCCGATCTTCGGCAGCGACAGATCGGTCAGCTCCCGGCACAGGTACATCGCGATCTGGCGGGCCGTCACCAGCACACGGCTGCGCGACGATCCGCACAGGTCCTCCACCGTCAGCCCGAAGTAGTCGGCGGTGGCGGCCATGATGGCGCCGGCCGTGATCTCGGGGGCCGCGTCCTCGCCGCCCGGGATCAGGTCCTTGAGGACGCCCTCGGTGAGAACGAGGTCGACCGGCTGCCGGTTGAGACTGGCGAACGCCGTCACCCGGATCAGCGCGCCCTCCAGCTCACGGATGTTCCGCGAGATCCGGGAGGCGATGAACTCCAGCACCTCCGGCGGGGCGTTGAGCTGCTCCTGCACCGCCTTCTTGCGCAGGATCGCGATGCGCGTCTCCAGCTCCGGCGGCTGGACGTCGGTCGTCAGACCCCACTCGAAGCGGTTGCGGAGCCGGTCCTCCAGGGTCATCAGCTGCTTGGGCGGCCGGTCCGAGGACAGCACGATCTGCTTGTTGGCGTTGTGGAGCGTATTGAAGGTGTGGAAGAACTCCTCCTGCGTCGACTCCTTGCTCGCCAGGAACTGGATGTCGTCGACGAGCAGGATGTCCACGTCGCGATAGCGCTTGCGGAAGGTGTCGCCCTTGCCGTCGCGGATCGAGTTGATGAACTCGTTGGTGAACTCCTCCGAGCTCACGTACCGCACACGCGTACCCGGGTAGAGGCTCCGCGCGTAGTGTCCGATCGCGTGCAGCAGATGGGTCTTGCCGAGCCCCGACTCCCCGTAGATGAACAAGGGGTTGTAGGCCTTCGCGGGCGCTTCGGCGACCGCCACGGCGGCCGCGTGCGCGAACCGGTTCGACGAGCCGATGACGAAGGTGTCGAAGAGGTACTTGGGGTTCAGCCGGGCGTGCGGCTCCTTCGGGCCACCGGCCCCGGCCGCCGCCCCGGCACCCGTTCCGGCGCCGGGTGAGGTGCCCGTCGGCGCGCCGCCGCCGACGCCCCCCGGCCCGCCGGGCATGCCCGGACCGCCGTGCCGGTGATGGCCCTGATCGGGCATGTCCCGCCGCTCGGGACGCGGCTGCTCGTACGAGGTGTGCTCGGGCGCCTGCGGGCCGCGGTAGTCGTGGTGCGGCTGCTGCGGGCGGGCCGTCGCGTAGGGGTCGCGCTCCTGGAACCCGCCGAGCCGCGGCTGCTGCCAGGACAGGTCCTCCTGGGTGCGCGGCCAGGCGCCCGGCTCCGGGCGCTGCTGCTGGTACTCGGGATAGGCGGGACGCGCGGTCGGCAGCCCGTCGTCGGGCAGACCGCGGTGTCCGTAGCCGTCGTAGGCGTCGCTCTGCCGGCTGTCGTCGTAGCGCGGCTGCTGCGGCTGCTGGACCGGGGGCGCCTGCGGGGCGGGCGGTTCGCCGGCGGAGTCGTCGACCGTGATCGCGATCCGGATGGGGCGGCCGCACTCGCGGCTGAGGGTCTCGCTGATCAGCGGGGCGAGCCGACCCTCCAGGACCCGCTTGCCCCACTCATTGGGGACCGCGAGCAGCGCGGTGTCGGCGACCAGGGCCAACGGCTGGCAGCGCTCGATCCACTGCTTGTCCTTCGGCTCGATGGCCTGCTGGCCTTCACCGAGGAGCTGTTCCAGCACTCGTGGCCACACTGCGGCAAGATCGGCAGGTACGTCAGCCACAAGGCACGCTCTCTCACAGGTCCCACGAATGTGTGGTTCTCGGGACGGGACGGGAAGGACAGGCAAGGACACAACGGATAAGAATCCGAGTTCAGCCACGGTAGTCGGGGCGACTCGCGTGGTTCAAGTTGTTGTCCACAGCCTGTGCATAGTGGGCCCCGGTGCGGGGCTGGTTTGACCGGATGGCGTAGCCGCGCGTACCGTAACCAGGTCGAGTTGTCGATGGCTGCTGCCGCCTGCCTCCGATGGGCAAAGATCACGATAAGTGATCGTGTAGCGGTGCACTCGGGCGTATTGCGAGCTACTCGTGGGCGCACGGTGACAGCCAGGCGATGTCCCGCCACCACCCGATTCTTTCTGGAGCCCCCGAGTGAGCAAGCGCACCTTCCAGCCGAACAACCGTCGTCGCGCGAAGACCCACGGTTTCCGTCTGCGCATGCGTACCCGTGCCGGCCGCGCGATCCTCGCGTCCCGCCGCAGCAAGGGTCGCGCCCGCCTGTCCGCCTGATCGCGTACAGGTCGTGACGTGCTGCCTACCGAGAATCGGCTGAGGCGGCGCGAGGACTTCGCGACCGCGGTACGCCGAGGACGCCGGGCCGGCCGCCCACTCCTCGTCGTCCATCTACGAAGCGGTGCAACGGACCCGCACGCGCCTGGGGAGAGCGCTCCCCCGACGCGTGCGGGTTTCGTCGTCAGCAAGGCCGTGGGCGGTGCGGTCGTACGTAACCAGGTCAAGCGCCGACTGCGTCACCTGATACGAGATCGGCTGCCTTCGCTGCCCCCCGGTAGCCTGGTGGTAGTACGGGCGCTGCCCGGAGCGGGCGACGCCGATCACGCACAGCTGGCCCGAGACCTGGATGCCGCCCTTCAGCGGTTGCTGGGAGGGGGCGCGCGATGAAGTACCCGCTGCTGGCTCTGATCAAGCTGTACCAGTGGACGATCAGCCCGCTGCTCGGCCCCGTCTGCCGGTACTACCCGTCGTGTTCCCACTATGGATTTACGGCCATCGACCGGCACGGCGCGGTGAAGGGCACAGCTCTGACCGCCTGGCGCATCCTGCGGTGCAATCCGTGGTCGCCGGGCGGTGTGGACCATGTCCCTCCACGCAAGCGTCCTCGCTGGCACGAATTGCTGCGCGACGCACTGCGCGGTGGCAAGGGCGGGAACTCCGCCGAGAAGAGCCCGGCCGCAGAGACCTCGCCCAATGCTCAAGGAGCCTGATTAGTGGACACGATTGCCAGTCTGTTCAGCTTCATCACCACACCTGTCTCGTGGATCATCGTCCAGTTCCACTCGCTGTACGGGGCGATCTTCGGCCCTGACACGGGCTGGGCCTGGGGTCTCTCCATCGTGTCCCTGGTGGTGCTCATCCGGATCTGCCTGATCCCGCTCTTCGTGAAGCAGATCAAGTCGACCCGGAACATGCAGGCGCTCCAGCCGAAGATGAAGGCGATTCAGGAGCGGTACAAGAACGACCGACAGCGTCAGTCCGAAGAGATGATGAAGCTGTACAAGGACACGGGTACCAACCCGCTGTCCTCGTGCCTTCCCATCCTGGCGCAGTCCCCGTTCTTCTTCGCGCTCTACCACGTCCTCAGCAAGATCGCTTCGGGCGAGGAGATCGGCGTCCTCAACAAGAGCCTGGTCGACAGCGCTCGTGAGGCCCACATCTTCGGCGCGCCGATCGCCGCGAAGTTCATGGACGACCCCGCCAAGGTCGAGGCGCTCAACGCTTCGCTGACGGACGTCCGCATCGTCACCGCGGTCATGATCGTCCTGATGTCGGCGTCGCAGTTCTTCACCCAGCGCCAGCTGATGATGAAGAACGTCGACCTGACCGTGAAGACCCCGTACATGCAGCAGCAGAAGATGCTCATGTACATCTTCCCGGTGATCTTCGCCGTGATGGGTATCAACTTCCCCGTCGGTGTCCTCGTCTACTGGCTGACCACCAACGTGTGGACCATGGGCCAGCAGATGTACGTGATCAACCAGAACCCGACGCCGGGCAGCAAGGCCCAGGACCACTACCTGCAGCGTCTGGTGAAGAGCGTCACCTCGCACGGTCAGGTGCGTGGCCGCCGTCGTCGCGCCGTCGTCCAGGCGATCGTCGCCAAGGGACCGGACCGCAACGACAACGAGCGCAAGTTCGTCAGCGCCCTCGCCAAGGCCGGCTTCTCCGCCCAGGCCGACGGCACTGTCGACAAGGTCGACCCGGCCGTCGCCGAGGCCGAGAGCAGCGCCGCCGCCCGCCGCCAGCAGCCCAAGCGCCAGACCAAGGCCAAGCGCCAGGCCGGCGGTACCCAGCCGGGGTCCCCCAAGACCTCCCTGGAGAAGAACGCGGCCGAGCCGCAGGTCGCCAAGACGAAGCAGCCGGCCAAGCCCGCCGGTGGCTCCGCCCGTCAAGCCAAGTCCGGACAGCGCAAGGGCCAGCAGCGGCCCAAGCACCCGTCGTCCAAGAAGTAAGAAGGAGTCCATCCGTGACGGAAGGCACCACCTCCGCCGCCGAGGGTGGCGACACCCTGACCCGCCTGGAGCAGGAGGGCGAGATCGCGGCTGACTACCTCGAGGGTCTGCTCGACATCGCCGATCTCGACGGCGACATCGACATGGACGTCGAGGCGGATCGCGCGGCGGTCTCGATCATCAGTGACTCCGGCAGCCGTGACCTGCAGAAGCTCGTGGGCCGCGACGGCGAGGTGCTCGAGGCGCTTCAGGAGCTGACGCGTCTGGCCGTGCACCGCGAGACCGGGGACCGCAGCCGGCTGATGCTGGACATCGCGGGCTTCCGGGCCAAGAAGCGCACCGAGCTCGCCGAGCTGGGGGCGAAGGCCGCGGACGAGGTCAAGAACACCGGTGAGCCGGTGAAGCTCAAGCCGATGACTCCGTTCGAGCGCAAGGTCGTGCACGACGCGGTGGCCGCGGCCGGTCTGCGCAGCGAGTCCGAGGGCGAGGAGCCGCAGCGCTTCGTCGTCGTGCTCCCTGCCTGACCCCCATCGTTGTGTCGGCCCCGTCTGTTCGCAGGCGGGGCCGATCTTTGTCAGCCTGATAGTCACTGATAGCCAGCACACTGATAGCCAACACACAGTGCGGCCCAGCGGTACGGAAGGACGGTCCCCGTGACGGAGGCAGAAGAGCTTCCCCAGGCGCCCGATGAGGCGCGGACGGTATTCGGCGAGTTCTTCCCGGAGGCCGTCCGGTATGCGGAGCTGCTCGCGGACGCGGGGGTCAAGCGCGGGCTGATCGGCCCCCGGGAGGTGCCGCGGTTGTGGGAGCGGCACCTGCTGAACTGTGCCGTGCTGTCCGAGGTCGTTCCCGAGGGTGTCTCGGTCTGCGACGTCGGCTCCGGCGCCGGCCTGCCGGGCATCCCCCTCGCTCTGGTCCGCCCTGATCTGAAGATCACCCTTCTTGAGCCGCTGCTTCGCCGTACGAACTTCCTGCAGGAAGTCGTGGAGCTGCTGGGGCTGGATCATGTGACCGTGGTCCGGGGGCGTGCGGAGGAAGTCCTCGGCAAGCTGCCGCCCGTCCATGTCGTCACTGCCCGGGCGGTAGCACCGCTGGACCGTCTGGCCGGCTGGGGAGTGCCCCTGCTGCGGCCCTACGGAGAAATGCTCGCGCTCAAGGGCGACACCGCCGAGGAGGAGATCCAGGGAGCCCGTGCCGCGCTGAGCAAGCTGGGCGTCATCGCCACCTCGGTGCTGCACGTCGGTGAGGGCATCGTCGACCCGATGTCCACGGTGGTGCGGGTGGAAGTCGGGGAGAGCCCCGGTGGGGTCAGGTTCGCTGCCAAGCGCGCCAAGGCTGCCCGGCCGTCACGCCGCCGTCGCTGACTCTGAGGTTGATCCTCATACGTACGCATTTCGGAGTGTCGTGACGTTCTGACCCTGCGGCGCGTGCATCGTGTTTCACGTGAAACGTCGCTCACTGCTGCAGGGAATCATCAGCCGCGGCCGTGCGGCTGCCACGCCGCGCGATCGTAGGTCCCCCGAGAGGGCTACGGAGTTCTCCACAGAAGTGGATTCCTCCACAGAACCATGGGCCTCGCTGGTTCACGACCCCGAAAGCATGGCAGGCTCTGTTCATCGCGAGCCTGAAGCCGAGGAGAGTGAATCCTTGCGGTCCGACGCCAACATCGCGGGACCGATGACCGATCCGGTCCCCGGTCCCCGTACCGAATCGGCGGGGGAGGATGTTTCACGTGAAACACTGCCCCCGATGGACGACACCCCCATTGGTCGTGCTGCCCAACTGGCGGTAGAGGCTCTGGGCCGTGCCGGTGAGGGCCTTCCTCGGCCTGAGCAGACGCGCATCATGGTGGTTGCCAATCAGAAGGGCGGAGTCGGCAAGACGACCACGACGGTCAACCTCGCCGCTTCGCTGGCGCTGCACGGCGCGCGTGTTCTGGTGATCGACCTCGACCCGCAGGGCAATGCCTCCACGGCGCTTGGGATCGATCATCACGCGGAAGTTCCCTCGATCTATGACGTCCTGGTGGAGAGCAAGCCGCTCTCCGATGTGGTCCAGCCGGTCCCGGACGTCGAAGGCCTCTTCTGCGCCCCGGCCACCATCGATCTCGCCGGTGCGGAGATCGAGCTGGTGTCGCTGGTGGCGCGGGAGAGTCGACTGCAGCGCGCGATCCAGGCGTACGAGCAGCCGCTGGACTACATCCTCATCGACTGCCCGCCGTCGCTCGGTCTGCTCACCGTCAATGCCCTGGTGGCCGGTGCCGAAGTACTGATCCCCATCCAGTGTGAGTACTACGCGCTGGAGGGGCTCGGACAGCTTCTCCGGAACGTCGATCTGGTGCGGGGGCACCTCAACCCGGCTCTCCATGTGTCGACCATCCTGCTGACCATGTACGACGGCCGGACCAGGCTCGCCTCGCAGGTCGCCGAGGAGGTGCGCAGCCACTTCGGTGACGAGGTGCTCCGGACCAGCATTCCGCGATCGGTGCGTATCTCGGAGGCGCCGAGCTACGGACAGACGGTACTGACATACGATCCGGGTTCCAGCGGCTCGCTGTCGTATCTGGAGGCCGCCCGTGAGATCGCACTGCGTGGTGTCGGTATCCACTACGACGCCCAGCACGCCCATGTGGGCATCCAGAACAACCAGCACAGCATGGCGGAGGGGATCCAGTGAGCGAGCGACGTAGGGGGCTGGGGCGCGGGCTCGGTGCGCTGATCCCCGCTGCTCCCCAGGAACGGCCGGCGGCTTCCGTGGGGACGGGTTCCACCTCTCCCGGAGCCATCCCGGCTCTGACCGCGGAGCGTGGTGTGGCCGCCGCAAAGGTGGCGACTCTCCCGCAGAGCGCGGCGCCCGTGGATGCCGCTCTCCCGGCTCAGGAGCCCGACGTGGTGGCCGAGGTCGAGACGCCGGCCGGCGCGCACTTCGCCGAGCTCCCGCTGGACGCCATCACGCCCAACCCCCGTCAGCCGCGTGAGGTGTTCGACGAAGACGCCCTCGCGGAACTCGTGACCTCCATCAAGGAGGTCGGCCTGCTGCAGCCTGTCGTCGTCCGGCAGCTGGGCGCCGAGCGGTACGAGCTCATCATGGGTGAGCGGCGCTGGCGGGCCTGCCGCGAGGCCGGCCTGGAGCGGATTCCGGCGATCGTCCGTGCCACGGAGGACGAGAAGCTGCTGCTGGACGCCCTGCTGGAAAATCTGCACCGGGCGCAGCTGAACCCGCTGGAAGAGGCCGCGGCCTACGACCAGCTGCTCAAGGACTTCAACTGCACGCATGACCAGCTGGCCGACCGGATCGGGCGTTCGCGCCCGCAGGTCTCCAACACGCTTCGGCTGCTGCGGCTGTCCGCGCCCGTCCAGCGCAGGGTTGCCGCCGGAGTGCTCTCCGCGGGGCACGCCCGCGCACTGCTGTCGGTGGAGGATCCCGAGGCGCAGGACAAGCTGGCCTACCGCATCGTGGCCGAAGGTCTCTCGGTTCGTGCCGTCGAGGAGATCGTGACCCTGATGGGCTCCCAGCCCGCCAGCACGCCGAAGTCGAAAGGCCCCCGGGCCGGGACACGGCTCTCGCCGGCGCTCTCCGATCTTGCTTCCCGGCTCTCGGACCGCTTCGAGACCAGAGTGAAGGTCGACCTGGGCCAGAAGAAGGGAAAGATCGTCGTCGAGTTCGCCTCGATGGAGGATCTCGACCGGATCCTCGGCACCCTCGCCCCCGGTGAGGGACGGGTTCTGGAGAAGGGCCTTGCGGAGCAGGACGCAGAGGACGGCGACGGCTGAGTCCCTCTCGCAGGGCCTGAGGACAAGGAAAGGGCGGATCGCGTTCTGGAGTTCACCGGAATGCGGTCCGCCCTTTGGCCTCTTCCCGTATGCGCGTCATCGCCCGATCGATACGATGCGTTCTGGTATGCGCATCCGCCCGACCCACCGTGGAGGGAGAACCAGGCATGCGAGAGGTGAGCCGCAGCCAACTGGTGACAGCAGGCCTTGGACTCGGTGCGGTCGGTGGTTTCATCGGCAGCCTGCTCCGGGAACGGAGCGCGCTGACCGCCGCTCTCGGAGCGGCAGGCGAAGGAAGTGAGGATCAGCCTTCATGGGGCGTCGGCTCGTACCGCTCACGCTGGACAACCTTCCGGACCTCCCCAAGCGTTGCCGCGCGTGTGTCTTCTGGGAACTTGACCCGGTCAGTGGAGAAGCCGCTGTAAAGGCGGGCACTCCTGAGCTGGAGAAGGAGGCCTGGATTTCGGCCGTTCTTCTGGACTGGGGATCCTGTGGCCGTGTCGTCTATGTGGATGAGGTCCCGGTCGGCTTCGTGCTGTACGCGCCGCCCGCCTATGTGCCCCGCTCAACCGCCTTCCCGACGAGCCCCGTCTCGGCGGACGCGGTTCAGCTGATCACCGCTTGGATCATGCCGGGGTATCAGGGGCAGGGCCT
Source organism: Streptomyces sp. STAM6 (assembly GCF_054963715.1). Taxonomy (NCBI): domain Bacteria; kingdom Bacillati; phylum Actinomycetota; class Actinomycetes; order Kitasatosporales; family Streptomycetaceae; genus Streptomyces; species Streptomyces sp. STAM6. The sequence goes on from NZ_JBUEFZ010000005.1 coordinate 104,138, forward strand.
TGGGCGGGTGATGGTGCAGACGGTTGCCAAGGATCTGCTGCGCCGGGGCTTCAAAGCGATCGAAGCATTCGGTGATGCCCGCTGGAAGGAACCGGCGTGTGTGCTGCCCGTCGATCATCTCCTCGCCGTGGGCTTCAAGACCGTCCGACCTCATCCCACCTCTCCACGCCTTCGGCTGGAGCTGAGGACGACGCTCTCATGGAAGGAAGATGTCGAGCTGGCACTCGACCGGCTCCTGGGTGCGGTGCAGAAGGAGCCGGTTCTGCGCCCCCTGTGAGAAGGGGCGGGCGGACAGCCGCACAGGGTCACAAACAAATGGGCCAACCCTCATGGGTTGGCCCATTCGTGTTTCACGTGAAACGGCGCGCAGTGGGTTACTCGGCGATGAAGTCCGCCAGGTCCCGCTCGATCGCGGCCTTCGGCTTGGCGCCGACGATGGTCTTGGCGACCTCGCCGTTCTGGTAGACGTTCAGCGTCGGGATCGACATGACGCCGTACTTCGCAGCCGTGCCCGGGTTCTCGTCGATGTTGAGCTTGACGACCTCGATCTTGTCACCGTGCTCCTTCGCGATCGCCTCGAGGGACGGTGCGATCTGGCGGCACGGACCGCACCAGGCGGCCCAGAAGTCCACCAGTACGGGCTTGTCGCTCTTGAGCACGTCCTCCTCGAAGGAGGCATCGGTCACGTTCTTCAGGTCGGCCACGGCGGCCTCCTTCACTTTCGCGGGGTGTAGGGGGGAGGGTCAGACTGCGGGGGTCTTCTCGGGCTCGGCGGCCTTCTCGCTGTCGGCCAGGGCGGCCAGGAAGCGCTCGGCGTCCAGCGCGGCGGAGCAGCCGGTACCGGCGGCCGTGATGGCCTGGCGGTAGGTGTGGTCCACGACGTCACCGGCGGCGAAGACGCCCGTGAGGTTGGTACGCGTGGAGGGCGCTTCCACCTTCAGGTAGCCCTCGTCGTCCAGCTCCAGCTGGCCCTTGAAGAGCTCGGTGCGCGGGTCGTGGCCGACGGCGATGAACAGGCCGGTGACCGGCAGCTCATTGGTCTCGCCCGACTTGGTGTTGCGCAGGGTCAGGCCCGTGAGCTTCTGCTCGCCGTGAATCTCGGCGACCTCGCTGTCCCAGGCGAACTTGATCTTCGGGTCGGCGAAGGCGCGCTCCTGCATGGCCTTCGAGGCCCGCAGGGTGTCACGGCGGTGCACGATGGTGACGGACTTGGCGAACCGGGAGAGGAAGGTCGCCTCCTCCATGGCCGTGTCGCCACCGCCCACCACGGCGATGTCCTGGTCCTTGAAGAAGAAGCCGTCACAGGTGGCGCACCAGGAGACACCCCGGCCGGAGAGCGCGTCCTCATTGGGCAGACCGAGCTTGCGGTGCTGGGAACCGGTCGTGACGATGACGGCCTTGGCGCGGTGCACGGTGCCGGCGGTGTCGGTGACGGTCTTGATGGCGCCCGACAGGTCGACCGCGACGACATCGTCCGGGACGAGCTCGGCGCCGAAGCGCTCCGCCTGGGCCCGCATGTTGTCCATCAGGTCGGGGCCCATGATTCCGTCGCGGAAGCCGGGGAAGTTCTCCACGTCGGTCGTGTTCATCAGGGCGCCACCGGCGGTGACCGCTCCCTCGAAGACCAGCGGCTTCAGGGATGCGCGCGCCGTGTACAGCGCTGCGGTATAGCCGGCCGGCCCGGAGCCGATGATGATCACATTGCGGACGTCGCTCACGGGTTTCTTCCTCGTCTCTGCAGACTGCCTACTGCCTACGGGGCCGGGTCACGGACTCTTACCCCACCTAACGGATCCTACGGGGCGTGCATTCCCGGGATGTCCGTGCGGCACGGCGGTGTCTGTCAGGGACGTGGGTAGGCCTGGCTCAGGAGAAGATCGCCCTTGCTCTTGGCGGTGCTGACGCAAGCCGCGTCCACGATGTAGGCCTCGACCTGAGTGGCGTCGGAGCGGTGCGGGAGAACCACCAGGTAGGCCTGACGGCCCTGGTACTCGCCCTCCTCCACAGCGATGGCCGCGTCCGGGCGCCCGGTCCCCGCCTGGACGCACGGCGGCACCTGGGTGAGGAGCGGAGTCGGCTGCGCGGGAGTCTCCTGGGACTCTATTCCGGAGCCTTCCTTCTCGGGGAGAGCCCTCTTCTTGCCCTGGGGCGGCACGGTGAGAAGCGTCTCGATGCGGCTCTCCAGTGAGGCGCCGGAGAACTTGGCAGCCGCGCTGACAGCCGTGTCGGTCTTCTTGTCCCCCGCGGTATGGGTCCCGGCTGGCTGAAGCACCTGGAAGAGGACCGCGGTCATCCCCGCGGCCGCGACACCCAGGAGAGCTCCCAGGACGGTACGGCGGCGTCGGCTCCGGGCGGGGCGCCGGCCGTTGGGACCGGTGGCAGCACGAGGACGGCCGGCGGGGCGGTCCGCGGGGCGGGCGGTGGCACGGTCGGCCGGGCGGTCACTGCGGAGCGGTTCGGTCGAGGAATCAGCGGTGGGCGCCGTTTCACGTGAAACATGCTCGATTTCCCGCGCCGCGGGCTCGGAGCTCTGCGGCGCCGTCGCGTTCAGAAGTGCCTCGGCAGCCAGAGCGGCGTCGATACGCCCGGCGACATCGGCGGGCATCCGGGCCGGTCCCGGCAGAGTGCCGAGCAGGCCTCGGATCTCTTCCAGAGAGGCCCGAACATCGGCGCACAGATCGCAGTCGTCCAGGTGTCGACGCACATCGGTGGTACGGGACGGGGACAGAAGCCCCTCGGTGAGGTCGGAGATCTCCGAGACGTCCGGGTGCTGAGCGGTGTCGGTCGTGGATGTCATGCGCGCCCACCTCCTCCCTTCACAGCGGCAGGGTCATTCGGTCCTGCGTCCCTTGGTCCCGACGCCGGTGGGACGGATGTCCCCGGCGTCCGGTTCCTTCCCCGGTCAAGACCGCCGCTATCCCCGGCGTCACCGCGCAGATGAGTGAGCATGGGCAGCAGCCGGGCACGGCCCCGGGCGCAGCGACTTTTGATCGTGCCTGTGGGAACGTCCAGCACCCGGGCCGCCTCGGCGACGGGATAGCCCTGCATGTCCACCAGGACCAGGGCGGCGCGCTGGTCGGCGGGAAGCGTGGCGAGCGCGGCCAGAAGCTCACGGTGGAGGTCCTGGCGTTCGGCGGGAGCCTCTGCCGACTCATGGGGTTCGAGAAGCTGCTCCAGGCGCTCCGTGTCGTCGACGGGTGAGGTCTTGCGGGAGGCGGCCTTGCGGGCGCGGTCGAGACAGGCGTTGACCGTGATGCGGTGCAGCCAGGTCGTCACGGCGGACTGTCCGCGGAAGGTGTGGGCACCCCGGAAGGCGGATACGAGCGCGTCCTGGACGGCGTCGGCGGCCTCCTCGCGGTCGCCGAGGGTGCGCAGGGCGACAGCCCAGAGGCGGTCGCGATGGCGGCGTACAAGCTCACCGAAGGCGTCCGGATCGCCGGCGACATGGCGGGCCAGGAGGTCCTGGTCGCTCATACCGCTCAGTGCGGCATCGTCCAATGGTGAGCCCCCTCCCCTGGTTCCGTCAGCTTGTGATCTTGATTTCGGAGACCCTGCCGCGCCAGCCGCCGTTGTCGGTGGGCAGCTCCGTGAGCCAGACGAGAACGTATCGTGTGGTCACGGGCTTGGAGGGCTTCAGCTCCACCTTGGTCCCGGAGCCGGCAGTGTGCTTGGTGAAGCCGTTCAGGCTTGTCGGGGCAGCCTGGGCACCGGACGGGGCCGCCCGGAGTTCCACGGACGTCTGACCGACGAAGGTGACGTTGACCGAGCCGACCGGCTGTTCCTTGCCGAGGTCGAGCACGATTCCGACACCCGGCTTCAGGTTGCCGAACTTCGCTCCGTAGTAGTTGTCCGTCTCCCAGGAGGAGTTCGGGTCGTTGTCGTAGGCGTTCTTTATCTTCTGTGGCTTCTCTCCGCTGCCGAACGGATCGAAGTCATGGGCATCGGCGATGGCGATCGGCAGGCCTGTCCGAGGTGTCGGCTTCTTTTCCTCCGGGGTGCTGGTCTGGGTCGTCCCAGGGTCCTCCGCACCCTTGTCGTGGTCGAGGAGCCTGTCGGCGACCTGCCAGCTGCCGAGCCCCAGGGCCGCGATGAGGAGGGCGGAAACCGCCCACTTGAGCACCTTGCCCGTACGGGTCTCCAGCGGTGCCGGCGGGATGGGCGTCGGCTGTGTCACCCCCGGGGCGGGGCGGGCCTGGGGCCGCCCGTAGGTGCCTTGCTGGTAGGTGGTGCGCTGGTATTCGGGCGCGGCCGGGAAGGCGGGCTCCGGCGGGCGGATGCGGGGCATCGCCGCGACGGCCTTGGCCAGCTCGTCCGGTGTCGTGCAGGCGGGCTCCTGGCGGGAGGCGGTCGCCCCGTCATTCGCCAGGGCGCGCATGGCGAGCTCCGCCAGGCCGCGGTGGACACCGGCCCTCACCTGGTCCGGAGCGATCAGTCCGACGCCCTTGGGCAGCCCTGGGAGTCCATAGGCGTCGCTCTCGTACGGCCAGCGCTGCGTGAGCGCCGCGTAGAGCAGCGCCCCGATGGCCTCGGTGTCCGTGCGCTGGGGCCGGTCGGCGCTGATGCCGCGCAGTGCGGCGTTCACGGCCAGCCCACGGATCCGGTACTGCCCGGTCGAGGTGCGCAGCACGGCGCTCGGGGTGAGCCTCAGATGCGCGAGGCCCTCGCGGTGGGCGGCGGCCATGGCCTGGGAGACCTGGCTGACGAGCTGGTAGGCGTCGTGAGCCTCCAGGGGGCCCGCGGCGAGCAGCGTGGTGAGCTCGGTGGCGTCCGGCAGCCATTCGTGGACGACGTAGACGAGTTCGTTCTCCTCGACCGCGTCCAGGACCTGGACGAAGCGGGGGTCGCCGAGCAGCGCCGACGAGCGTGCCGCGGCGAGAACCGAGCGGGCCCTCGGGTGGTCGGCGGGAAGCAGATGGACTCCGACGGCACGGCGCAGCTTCTCGTCGACGGCACGCCAACTGCTGAAACCGTCCAGACGGGTGACGCACTCCTCGAGACGGTAGCGTCTGGCGAGCTTGTGGCCACTGTGGAGTTCGGGTGCCGTGACGGCGGGCTGCTCCTTGGTTCGCTGGGCGCCCTTGGCGTCGCCATCGTTGTCCTGGGCAGACGTGTCCGCCGTTTCCTGCGCTTCCGCCACCCCGTCGGTCGCGGCCTGGTCCGCCTTGGCGGTCAGCGGGTCGTCACCGCTGTTGTCGGCCACGTCGACGGCAGCCGTGCTACGTTCCGCCACCGTCGTTCCTGCCTCCCCATCCGTTGCGCCATATCCAACAGCCATGCCAATTGTGCCCACAGTCCGCCGCTATGCACGACACGCGGTGGCCGACGATGGTTGTGCGGGACCGCGCACCTCAGCGGCCGAGCCTGCCACGGACCATCCCGACCATGGCGTTCATCTCGTCGATGCGCATCTTCCTCGCAGCGACGAAGAAGACGCCGAACAGCACCGCGCCGCCCACGAAGATCGCTGCCAGTGAGCCGAGCACGCCGTGGCCGAGGAACTTCAGCAGCAAGTACCCGACGGCACCGCTGAGAATGGCCGCCGGCAGCGAGGCGATGGCGAGCCGGGCGTACGTACGCAGGACGCGCGATCCGTCCAGGTCGCCGCCGAGCCGCTTGCGCAGCCGCTGCCACGCCACACCCACCCCGATGGCGTAAGCGAGGCCGTACGCGGCGGCCATGCCGGTGACGGCCCAGCGGGGAGACAGGAGGAAGTAGCAGGCCGCGGACGCTGCCGCGTTCATGGCGGCGACGATGACCGTGTTGTAGAAGGGCGTGCGCGTGTCCTCGTAGGCGTAGAAGGCACGCAGGACGACGTATTGCACCGAGTACGGGATGAGGCCCAGGCCGAAGGCCATCAGCATGTAGCCCATCGAGACGGCGCCTTCGCCGGAAGATCCGAAGATCAGGGTGCACATCGGAACGCCGAGTGCGACGAAGCCGAACGCGATCGGCACGATCGCGACGGCCGTCGTGCGCAGGCCCTGGGAGATGTCGTCGCGCACGGCGCCGCTGTCACCGTCGTGCGCCGAGCGGGAGAGCCGGGGAAGCAGGGCCGCCATCAGCGAGACCGTGATGATGGCCTGCGGAAGGCCCCAGATCAGCTGGGCGTTGGCGTAGGCGGCGAAACCGATACCGCTCTGTCCCGGAGCGTCGACGGTCGCCGCGGTGGCCAGCTGGGTGACGACGATCGCACCGGCCTGGTTGGCGAGCACGAACAGGATCGTCCACTTGGCCAGCTTGGCCGCCTTGCCGAGGCCGTGGCCCTTCCAGTCGAAGCGCGGCCGCAGCTTGAAGCCGGTCTCCCGCAGGTACGGGATCATCGCGAGCGCCTGGACGACGAGGCCGAGGAGCACACCGACACCGAGGAGGCGCTCGGCCTCCGGCGGGATGTTGGTGACGGTCATCCCCGAGTTGGCCGACGAGCCGTAGACCCCGATGAACATGCCCAGCGTCGCGATGATGACGACGTTGTTCAGCACCGGGGTCCACATCATCGCGCCGAACTTGCCGCGGGCGTTGAGGATCTGACCCATCACCACGTGGATGCCCATGAAGAAGATCGAGGGCAGGAAGTAGCGGAGCAGCGTGACGGCGACGTCGGTGGCGGCCGGATCGTTGGCGACCGGTACGGACATCACGCGGACCAGGTACGGCGCGGCGAAGACGCCCGCCACGGTGAGTGCCCCGAGCACAACCATGACGAGGGTGAGCAGCCGGTTGGCGTAGGCCTCGCCGCCGTCCTCGTCCTCCTTCATGGCACGCACCAGCTGGGGGACGAAGACCGAGTTGAGGCCGCCGCCGACGGTGAGGATGTAGATCATCGTCGGGATCTGGTAGACGACCTGGAAGGTGTCACCCAGCAGGCCGACGCCCAGTGCCGAGACGATCAGCGCGGAGCGGACGAAGCCGGTGAGGCGGGACACCATCGTGCCCGCTGCCATCACCGCGCTCGACTTCAGCAGCCCGGAGGCACGACCGCCCGACTTCTTGGGGGCCGTGGGCGCCGGGGGAGCCGGTTCCGGAGCGGGGGCGGGCGGTCCGCCCTGGCCCTGCTGGTCCCGGTACAGATGCGCGAAGACGTCCGGCTCCGGCGGCTCCTCGCCGGCCTGGGTCATCAGGTCGTCCACACCGGTGAACTGCACGGTGCGGGCGTCGTCACCGTACGGCAGGTGCCGCGAAGGGCCGTCCGGCTCGGGCGGTGGCGTCGGGGCCCACACACGGGGGTCGGGGGCGTGCTGCTGCACGGGGGGCTGCTGGTAGAGAGGCTGCGGCTCCGGATAGGTGCCCGGTGGCGGCGGCGGGTGTGCCGCACGGTCGTAGAGCGCCTCGCCGACCGGGTCCTGGCTGGAGAGGTCCTGCGACCGGTAGGGGTCGTGGTCGTAGGCGTCCTGGAGGTAGGGGTCCGGGGCCGGCTGCTGTTCGGGCGGGGGCACCTGACCCGGCACGGGCGGCGGCGCGGAGGGCATACCACCCGCAGGCGCGGCGTCGCCGCCCGCGCCCTGACCGCGGTCACCGTTGTACGGCGCGTTCATGGTTTACCCCACCTCATCGTCCCCGGCCGGCCGGCCACGACATCGCTCAACGGTCCACTTTCTCACCCGTGCCCGACGGGTCGGCGCTTTCGCCTCCGGTGTCCGGCGCAGGGTCACTCGGCTGCTCCGGATCGTCGCTCTCCGTCGCCGTACCGGTGGCTTCGCGGGCTGCCGCCCGCTTGCGCTGGGTGTACATCCTGATCCCGGCGAGGACGAGGAGCAGTACACCACCGGCGATGACGAGCATCACCGTCGGGGTGATCTCCGAGACCTTCACGGTGAAGTGCATGGGCTTGCCGTACGGCTTGCCGTCCTCCGTGTACAACTGGGCGGTCATCGGCACCGGGCCGTTGGCCGCGGCGGAAGCCGTGAACTTCACCGACTGGCTGTGGCCCCGGTCGATCCTGACCGGCTGCTCGGCGATGGTGTCGTCGTCGTTGAGCTTCAGACGGGTCGGCTTCGTAGAGGTCAGCCGCAGGACCAGGTGGTCGACGCCCTGCAGCAGCTTGTTCTGCACGGTCACCGGGATCGTCGCGCTGCGTCCCGACAGGGTCAGGTCCGACTTCTCGATCAGCTGGACCTCGGTGGTGAGGCTCCTGAGATAGCCGAGCACGCTGCCCCGGTACGCCTCGGAAAGCTCCGGGCGGCCGCGCCAGGAGGCCGACATCTCCCGGTTGATCGCGTTGCCGAAGGGTGTCACCACCCGGTACGGGGCAGTCAGGATGACCTTGAAGTTGTCCAGGGTCTCCTGGGTGGTCTTCATCTCCTGGAACGCCTGGACGGGCAGTTCCTGCCGGCGGAGTTTGGCCGGGTACTGACCGGCGCTGGGCACGCTCGTGGTGGCGTCGTCGTCGGGCTTGGCCGCGGCGGCCGCGATCAGGTCGACGGGCTGTGACCAGCGCTGGGCCGACAGCGCGCGCAGTGCGGTGGCCATCGACTGCGCCTGCATCGCGGTCGGCATCCGCTGGGGGGCGACGACGATGTTGCGCTGGTTGCCGGGCTGCTGCTGGGTGATGGTCAGCGTGTGCGCGAGGAACTTCTGGACCGCGAGGGTGGCATTGCCCGCCCTCGTCATGTCTCCCTCGAAGGCCGTGGACAGTGCGGCGTCGGAGACGACGGCCGTGGTGCCGCCGCCGATGGGGCGGGCGGCGTTCGGGGTGTAGGGGAGATTGTCGCGCAAGCTGTCGCTGCGGGCGATCACCTTGTCGGCCCCGGCCGAAGTCGCGACATCGACGATCGACGGGTCGACCGCGCCCTCCACCGGCCAGGTGAAGTCGACGGACGGCTTCACATGGAGGATCGTCTCGACGGTCGTCTCGGCGACTTCGGTGGCCGGCTGCAGATGGCTGAGGGAACCGGAGACGTCCTTGCCGCGGTGGGCGAGGGAGGCCAGATCGGGGTCGCCGTACGGCAGGGCGATGACCTTGCGGCCCTGTACCGCCTTGTCCAGCGCACTCAGCCACTGTTTCGCCACGGCCTGGTTCTTGCCGGGGACCTGGTTCGTTCCGTCCTTGACCTGGTAATTCCTGGTCATCGCGTCGACGGTGGCGAGCAGGTCCGGGTCGATCACCCAGGTGACGGGAAGTTCCGCTCCGAGGGAGACGAGCTGCTCCAGCCGGCCACCGGGGGCGAGCTCGGCAGCCAGCTTGTCGTCCTGGAAGACCGGGGTCTGCTGATCGTCGGAGCCGGTCTCGGCGGACAGATGGGTCGACGAGATCAGCGGCCAGAGATAGGTGAGCTGTGTCTTCTTGTCGGTGGCCTCGGGCTGCCAGGGCAGCAGGGTGCGCTCGATCCCCAGCATCTGGTCGTACGGTTCGCTCGGCGTGCGGCCCGAGAGCGAGACGCCGAGCTCGTAGACACCGTCCTCGTCGAGCGCGAGCTTGTCGACCGGCACGGCGAGGCTGAAGTCCGCGCTGAACCCTGAAGCCAGCTTCGGGATCTTGAACCTGTACGGGCCGCCGAGAGCGGCACCGTCGGTGCCCGGGGAGGGGCCGTCGCGGCGCGACGTCTCCTCGATCGCGTTCCGATTCGGCAGCCGGGAGCCGAGACGAAGGTCCACCGTCGCTTGGCTGACGGTCTCCTTGCCTTCGTTGGTCACCGTGCCGCTGATCGTGAGCGTGTCTCCCTTGGCCGGGACGCTCGGTGTGAGCGTGTCGAGAGACACATCGACGGAGCCGCTTTCCTTGGCTTCATCGGCGGATGCGGAGGGGGCCGCCGGGACGTACAGCAGACCCGCCAGGAGCGGCACGCTCGTGAGCACGGTGACCGTGCGTCGAAGCCATCGGCGGGCAGGAGAGGGATCCTTGCCCTGGAAGTCTGCCGCCTCGGCCACGCGCTCGCCCGTCCCTCGTCGTCTGTTGCCGTTGGTGGTTGTCGGTTCCTGCGTCCCCGCATGGTAACGAGGCGCGCCGGACCTAAGTGCCGCGCACTGCTCCACATGATCGGAGAGACGGCCGGCAGCCCAGCCCGTGCGGACTCCCCCCGGCGGCCGTAAACGGGGACGACCGCGGGAGCCGGGGCACGTACCCTTTTCTGTTGTGCCGAACGCCAACGAAGACAACACGACTGCACTGAGCCAGGTGCAACGCCGCGCGGTCAGTGAACTACTGCGCGTGTCCCCCGTCGCCGACGATCTCGCCGGCCGTTTCAAGAAGGCCGGGTTCAGCCTTGCCCTGGTCGGCGGCTCGGTGCGGGACGCGCTGCTCGGGCGGCTCGGCAATGACCTGGACTTCACCACCGACGCCCGGCCCGAGGACGTACTGAAGATCGTCCGGCCGTGGGCGGACTCCGTGTGGGAGATCGGGATCGCGTTCGGCACCGTCGGGTTGCAGAAGGACGGCCGCGTCGGAGACGGGGTGCAGCGCTTCCAGATCGAGATCACAACGTATCGGTCGGAGGCGTACGACCGGACGTCGCGCAAGCCCGAGGTGTCGTACGGCGACTCGATCGAGGATGACCTCGTCCGCCGTGACTTCACCGTCAACGCCATGGCGGTCGCGCTGCCGGAGAAGGAGTTCATCGACCCGCACGGCGGCCTCCAGGATCTGGCCGAGCGGGTCCTGCGGACCCCGGGTACGCCTCAGGAGTCCTTCTCCGACGATCCGCTGCGGATGATGCGTGCCGCGCGCTTCGCGGCGCAGCTCGACTTCGAGGTCGCCCCCGAGGTCGTCAGTGCCATGAAGGAAATGGCCGACCGCATCGAGATCGTCTCCGCCGAGCGTGTGCGGGACGAGCTGAACAAGCTTCTCCTCTCCGCGCACCCGCGCAAGGGGCTCGGGCTGCTCGTCGACACGGGTCTCGCCGAGCACGTACTGCCCGAGCTGCCAGCCCTGCGCCTGGAGAGCGATGAGCACCACCGGCACAAGGATGTGTACGAGCACTCCCTGATCGTGCTGGAGCAGGCGATCGCGCTCGAAGAGGAGGGCCCCGATCTGGTCCTCAGGCTGGCGGCACTGCTGCACGACATCGGCAAGCCTCGTACCCGGCGCTTCGAGTCGGACGGCCGTGTCTCCTTCCACCACCACGAGGTGGTGGGAGCGAAGATGACCAAGAAGCGGATGACCGCTCTCAAGTACTCCAACGACATGGTCAAGGACGTGTCCCGCCTCGTGGAGCTGCACCTGCGCTTCCACGGATACGGCACCGGCGAGTGGACCGACTCGGCCGTGCGCCGCTATGTGCGTGACGCCGGTCCGCTACTCACCCGTCTGCACAAGCTGACGCGCTCGGACTGCACCACGCGCAACAAGCGCAAGGCCTCTGCCCTGTCGCGGGCGTATGACGGTCTGGAGGAGCGCATCGCCCAGCTCCAGGAGCAGGAGGAGCTGGACGCGATCCGGCCCGACCTGGACGGCAACCAGATCCAGGAGATCCTCGGGATCCGCCCCGGGCCGGCTGTCGGCAAGGCGTACAAGTACCTGCTGGAGCTGCGCCTGGAGAACGGGCCCATGGAGCACGACGCCGCTGTCGCCGCGCTGAAGGAATGGTGGGCGAAGCAGGACTGACGCTTCCGGGTGCCTTGTTTCACGTGAAACAAGGCACCCGGTGCTGTGCGGCATGAGCGAAGGGGTGATGTTTCACGTGAAACATCGCCCCTTCGACGTGCTCGGCTACTTCTTGATTTCGTTGATGCAGAGGACGAACTGCTTGCCCGAGCTGCGTCGGGAGCCTCGCGTCTGCTCCGCGTAGCCGATGTCGGACTTGCCCTGGCAGCGGTCACGGTCGAGCGTGTCGGGGATGACCTCGACGACCTTGTACTTGGCGTCCGCGCCGCCGCAATCCACGACCTGGAGGTCCGGGTCCAGCTGTGTGCCGTTGTTCTTCATGCAGTCACCGGCCTCTGCCTGATCCGCGTCGTCCCGGCCGAGGAACCAGAACACCGCGCAGGCTATGAGTGCGAGCACCACACCGACGATCTTGATGATCTTCTTGAAGCCCATGCCACCGCGAGCCGGCGGTGGCGGCGGGGCAGGAGCCGACCACTGCTGCGGAGGCGGCGGCTGCATCTGCTGCTGCGGCGGATAAGGCTGCTGCGGAGCACCATAGGGAGGCTGTCCCTGATGGGGAGCGCCGTACGGAGGCTGTCCCTGCTGTGGGGGGTAGGGCTGTTGCTGCGGGTATCCATAGCCCGGACCCTGCTGCGGCGGATACGGCTGCCCGGGCGGGTATTGCTGGGGCGGCTGCTGCGCGTACGGGTCGGGGTGCCCGTACGAGCCGGGGCCTTGCTGGGGCGGATACGTCATTCTGGGAGTCCCCCGTGTGGCGTGTGAACGTCTTTTTGACGCGAGCACGCTATAGCAAGCCGCCGATGCGCCTCCAACGCAGCAGCATCACGGCAGTGGCGGCGTACAGCACCGAGACCATGACGACCAGCACCGTGGAGCGGCCGTCGGGCGGCAGCATCAGGGCGGCGACGCCGGCGGCGCCGACGAAGGCGGCGTTGTAGAGCACGTCGTAGAGCGAGAAGACGCGCCCCCGATAGGCGTCGTCCACGGTGGTCTGCACGGCCGTGTCCGTGGCGATCTTCGTGCCCTGGCTCGTCAGGCCCAGCACGAACGCGGCGACCAGCATCGGTACAGGCGCGAAGGGCAGTCCCAGGGCGGGCACCAGAAGGGCCGCGGAACCGGCGCACACCGTCATCCAGCCGTACTGGCCGAGCCGCCCGACCACCCAGGGCGTGAGTACGGCCGCGGCGAAGAAGCCGGCGGCGGAGAAGCCCAGAGCGAGCCCCAGCAGCGCCAGGCCCTCCCTCTCCGTGGAGCTCCAGGCGTAGCGGCAGAGCATCAGCACCGTCACTGTCAGGGCGCCGTAGCAGAACCGCGTCACCGTCATGGCGGCCAGCGCCCGTGAGGCCGGCCGTCGCTCCGCCAGGTGGCGGAGACCCTCGACCAGGCCGCGAGTCGTGGAGGCGAGTGCGGCGCTGAGCCGGGGCTGCAGCAGATCCGGGTCGGGCCCGAGGAGCTCCCGCCCCATGCGCAGGGAGGCGAGGGCCGAACACAGGTAGAGCACCGCGCCGAGAAGCACCACGGCGGCGTCGGAGTCGTCGGCCACCAGCCGGACGACGAAGGCGAGTCCCCCGCCCGCGGTCGCGGCGAGAGTGCCGGCCGTGGGGGACAGGGAGTTGGCCATCACGAGCCGGTCCCGGTCCACGACCCTGGGCAGCGCGGCCGACAGTCCCGACAGCACGAAGCGATTGACCGCGGTGACGGTCAGGGCGGACGCGTAGAGGAGCCATGTCGGTACGGAGGCGAGGATCAGCAGCGCGGTGCATCCCGCGAGGAGGGCACGCAGGAGGTTCCCGTAGAGGAAGACCTGGCGGCGCTGCCAGCGGTCGAGCAGCACGCCCGCGAAGGGACCGACGAACGAGTACGGCAGCAGCAGTACGGCCATCGCCGAGGCGATGGCCGCGGGAGAGGTCTGCTTCTCGGGCGAGAAGACGACGTACGTGGCCAGGGCGATCTGATAGACGCCGTCGGCGGCCTGGGAGAGCACCCTTACGGCGAGCAGGCGGCGGAAGTGCGTCAGGCGCAGGAGTACGCGCAGATCACGTACGACGGGCATGGCAGCAAGGGTCACATACGGCGAAGGTCCCCGGGCAGATGCCACGGGGACCTCCGAGGAGCGGCGGGCTCCAGGGCGTTGCTTTCGGATCTCGCCGGGCTCGCGAGCCCTGGCGCGCTCACCGGCCCGGCCTGATCCAGAAGAAGTGCCTAGCGCTCGACCTCGCCCTTGATGAACTTCTCGACGCTCGCGCGGGCCTCGTCGTCGAAGTACTGCACCGGCGGGGACTTCATGAAGTACGAGGACGCGGAGAGGATCGGGCCGCCGATGCCGCGGTCCTTGGCGATCTTCGCGGCGCGCAGGGCGTCGATGATGACACCGGCCGAGTTCGGGGAGTCCCAGACCTCGAGCTTGTACTCCAGGTTCAGCGGGACGTCACCGAAGGCGCGGCCCTCGAGGCGGACGTAGGCCCACTTGCGGTCGTCCAGCCAGGCCACGTAGTCGGACGGGCCGATGTGGACGTTGTTCTCGCCGAGGTCCCGGTCCGGGATCTGGGAGGTGACGGCCTGCGTCTTGGAGATCTTCTTGGACTCCAGGCGCTCGCGCTCGAGCATGTTCTTGAAGTCCATGTTGCCGCCGACGTTCAGCTGCATCGTGCGGTCCAGGACGACACCCCGGTCCTCGAACAGCTTGGCCATGACGCGGTGCGTGATGGTGGCGCCGACCTGCGACTTGATGTCGTCACCGACGATCGGGACGCCGGCCTCGGTGAACTTGTCCGCCCACTCCTTGGTGCCGGCGATGAAGACCGGGAGGGCATTGACGAAGGCGACCTTGGCGTCGATGGCGCACTGCGCGTAGAACTTCGCGGCGTCCTCGGAACCGACCGGCAGGTAGCAGACGAGGACGTCGACCTGCTTGTCCTTGAGGACCTGGACGACGTCGACCGGGGCCTCGGCCGACTCCTCGATGGTCTGGCGGTAGTACTTGCCCAGACCGTCGAGGGTGTGGCCGCGCTGGACGGTCACGCCGGTGCTCGGCACGTCGCAGATCTTGATGGTGTTGTTCTCGCTGGCGCCGATGGCGTCCGCGAGGTCCAGACCGACCTTCTTCGCGTCCACGTCGAAGGCGGCCACGAACTCGACGTCCCGGACGTGGTACTCCCCGAACTGGACGTGCATCAGACCCGGCACCTTGCCCGCCGGGTCGGCGTCCTTGTAGTACTCGACGCCCTGCACCAGCGAGGCGGCGCAGTTGCCCACGCCGACGATGGCTACGCGAACCGAACCCATTCCGGTTGCTCCCTGTGTGATCTCTCGAAGCCCTGCAGGTCGCAGGGCCTCACTTGGCGGTGTCGTCGGACGGATCCGGCCGGGTACTGCCCCCGTGCCGGGGCAGGCCGCCCGTTTCTCCAGATGTGTTGTCCTGCTGAGCGGAGCCGTCGGGCGCGGATCGTCGCTGATCCCGTCCCGCACGCTCGCTCTCGATGAGCTCGTTCAGCCAGCGCACTTCGCGCTCCACGGACTCCATTCCGTGTCGCTGGAGCTCAAGCGTGTAGTCGTCCAGGCGCTCGCGCGTACGGGCCAGGGAGGCGCGCATCTTCTCCAGACGCTCCTCCAGGCGGCTGCGGCGGCCTTCGAGCACCCGCATCCGCACCTCGCGCTCGGTCTGCCCGAAGAACGCGAAGCGGGCGGCGAAGTGCTCGTCCTCCCAGGTATCGGGGCCGGTGTGGGAGAGGAGCTCCTCGAAGTGCTCCTTGCCCTCCGCCGTCAACCGATAGACGATCTTGGCCCGGCGCCCCGCGAGCGAGGCGGCGAGGGCGTCCTCGGGCGCGCTGCCCGGTTCCTCGATCAACCAGCCGTTGGCGACCAGCGTCTTCAGGCAGGGGTAGAGGGTCCCGTAGCTGAAGGCCCGGAAGATCCCCAGCGAAGTGTTGAGCCGCTTGCGCAGCTCGTACCCGTGCATCGGGGCTTCACGGAGCAGTCCGAGGACAGCGAACTCGAGGATGCCGGAGCGCCTGCTCAATGGTCGCCTCCTCCGCCCTCGACGTCGCTTATGCCACCCTGATGTATCGACTCGATACATCCCGACGATAGAACGGCCGTCCTGTTGCGACAAGTGGGGCGATGGTGAACGGCGTCACATAGTCAATTCGCAGTAAACGACTTGCCTGATTTGGGGTGAAGTTCCGTACTAGGCAGGTTTTGACCGTGCGTAGTCTGTGCGGCATGCAGACCACCGGGAACCGTGTGACGTCAGGGGGCGTCCTCGTCCTGGGTGCATTGCGGATGAGCCCTGCATGGGGCATGTCCGTATCCATTTCGGGGGGACCGGAACTCAGCTGCCGCTTCCAGGCGTACTCGCCTGCCCGAGGAGTAGTCGTTCGATGAGCGAGCACCGTCGCAAACCGCCACAGCCGCAGGGTGGCGGACGTGCCGCGGCCAGGCGAGCCGCACAGCAGCCGCAGGGCCGCCGGGCGGCTCAGGCGAGGGGGGCCGGTACCGGGTCCCCTTCCGACGCGTATGGAGAGGAGCGCCCGTACGGGGGCCGCGCCGAGGCCCGCCGTGCCGCACAGCGCGGCGGACGCCGACGCGGTGCCGAGGGCGCCGGAGCGGGCGGCCCCGGCGGCCCCGGCGGAGGACGCCGCGGAGCCGGGGGCCACGACGGCGGTGCCGGCCGAGGCGGACGCCCCGGCAAGAAGCGGCTGATCGACTACCCGCGCCACGGCAAGTACGGGTGGCGCCGCTGGGTGCCCTCCTGGAAGCTCGTGAGCGGGCTCTTCCTGGCCTTCGCCGCCTCGCTCATGGGCGCGGCGACGATCGCGTACGCCATGGTGGAGGTCCCGAACCCGGACGAAGCCGCCACGGCGCAGAACAACGTCTACTACTGGGCCGACGGCAAGCAGATGGCCGCGACCGGTGGCGAGATCAACCGCCAGATCATTCCGTATGCCGACATCCCGGAGGAGATGCGGTACGCGGTGATCTCGGCGGAGAACAAGACCTTCGAGACCGACTCCGGCATCGACCCCATGGGCATCGGCCGTGCCCTGTTCAACATGGCGCGGGGCGGTCAGACGCAGGGTGGCTCGACCATCACCCAGCAGTACGTGAAGAACAACCGGCTCAACGACCAGTCGCAGACGCTGACCCGTAAGTTCAAGGAACTCTTCATCTCCATCAAGGTCGGCAACGAGGTCAGCAAGCCGGACATCATGGCGGGCTACCTGAACACGTCGTACTACGGCCGCGGCGCGTACGGCATCCAGGCCGCCGCGCGCACGTACTACAACAAGGACGCCAAGGCCCTGAACGCCAGCCAGTGCGCGTTCCTCGCCACGCTGCTCAAGGGCTCGACCTACTACGACCCCGCCGGCGCGACCGAGATCGACCCCGACGCCACGCCCAAGGGCAACACCGAGCGGGCCACGAAGCGCTGGCAGTGGATCCTCGACGAGATGGTGAAGGACGGGCACCTCGACGCCGCGCAGCGCGCCACGATGACCAAGTTCCCGAAGCCGCTGCCGCCGAAGAAGGCCGCGACGCTCGGCGGTCAGGTCGGCTACCTGGTGGACCTCGCCAAGGCGTACTTCATCAACAACAACGACCGGGGGATCACGGCGGAGGACCTCTCCAAGGGCGGCTTCCAGATCTACACGACGTTCGACCGGGAGAGGACCAAGGACCTCGAGAAGGCCGTCACGAAGGTCTACAACGCCAACATCGATCCCAAGAAGCGCCCGGACACGGATACGCACGTCCAGTTCGGTGGCGCCTCGGTCAACCCGAAGAACGGCGAGATCGTCGCCGTCTACGGTGGTTCCGACGCCACCAAGCACTTCACCAACAACGCGGACCAGACCGGTGCCCAGGTCGGGTCGACCTTCAAGCCGTTCGTACTGGCCGCGGCGATGCGTGACGGTGTCCGCGACCCGAACGGCGGCGAGGTGCAGGGGCCGGACGAGCGGACCCGGATCGACCCCGACAAGACGATCTACAACGGCAAGAACAAGCTGAAGATCAAGCAGTACGACGGCAGCGTCTGGCAGGACGAGAACGGCAAGGAGTGGCTCCAGACCAACGACGGTCAGGAGAGCTACAAGAACATCAACCTCCGCGAGGCGATGATCCACTCGGCGAACTCCCCGTTCGTCCAGCTGGGCATGGACGTGGGCATCGACAAGGTCAGGGAGGCCGCCGTCGACGCCGGTCTGCGGGAGAACAGCCTCAGCAAGGCGAACGTGCCCGCCTTCTCGCTGGGCATCTCGTCCCCGAGCGCCATTCGCATGGCCGGTGCGTACGCCACCTTCGCGGCCAACGGCGAGCAGCAGGACCCGTTCTCGGTCCGTGAGGTGAAGCGCGACGGCCAGACGGTCTACAAGCACGAGACCCAGTCCAAGTCCGCGTTCTCCAAGGCCGTCGCCACGAACGTGACCGATGTGCTGCGGGACGTCGTCGAGGACCCCGAGGGCACCGGTAAGAACGCCCGTATCCCGGGTCGTGACGTGGCCGGCAAGACCGGTACCACCGACGGCAACAAGTCCGCCTGGTTCGTGGGGTACACCCCGCAGCTGTCCACCGCCATCGACATGTACCGGATGGACGACAACGCGGACAACAAGGACCGCAAGTTCCTCGAGATGTACGGCACCGGTGATCAGGACAAGATCCACGGTTCGTCGTTCCCGTCCGAGATCTGGCAGAGGTACATGTCGGCGACGCTCGAGGGCGAGAAGGTCGAGCGGTTCGACGAGCCGGAGGACCTGGACGCCGAGGGCTGGTTCGGCGGCGGAGCCGCGAGCCCGAAGCCGACGCCGTCCGACACCCCCTCGGACACGCCGTCGTCGCAGACGCCGTCCCAGACGCCGTCGCAGACGCCGCCGTCCAAGAGCCCCAAGCCGGGCCAGTCCTGTGATCCGTTCGACTGGGACTGCAACGACACCAATGGTGGCCAGCAGAACGGTGGCACCGACACCGGTGGTACCGACACGACGGGTGGGGAGATCGACGGGGGCACGACCGGAGACATCACCACCAGTCCGTCGCCATCAACAGCGGGCACCACCAGTGGCAATGGCAACGGCAATGGAAACGGCGGTAGCTGGTTCGGCGGAACGGACGGTTAGCGCACGAGGCACCGAGGGCCGCCGTGCCCCGCGTCACGCGGGGCACGGCGGCCCTCGCCGTTTGTCCACGGGGTCGTCCGCCGGTACCTCCGCGCCCCTTCCGAGACCCTGCGCGTCCGTGGTTGTCCACAGGCCGCACAGATCCACAGGCCCGTACGGCAGGATGTCCCCATGCCGAGCCCACACAAGACGAGCGCGCACCAGGACCTGCCCGTCGTGCCCCCGACCCGGCGGGACGAGGTCGCGGCCGCGGGAAGTGAGCTGATCGGTGGCCCCATCGGGCGCTGGGCGCGGCTGGGCAGCAGTCCGCTCACACCCGTCAGGGTGGTGGCGCTGGTCGTGATCGGTATGTTCGCGCTGGGCATGGTGCAGAAGATCCCCTGCTACAACTGGGCATGGTTCCGGGGCACCAGCTCGCAGTACACCCACGCCTGCTACTCCGACATCCCGCACCTCTTCCTCGGGCGCGGCTTCTCGGAGGGGCTGATCCCCTACTTCGACCGGCTCTCCGGCGACATGGAGTACTTGGAGTACCCGGTGCTGACCGGCCTGTTCATGCAGGTCGCGTCCTGGATCTCGCCCGGCGGCGGCGATCTGCAGCACCGCGAGCAGATGTACTGGATGATCAACGCCGGCATGCTGATGATCTGTGCCGTCGTTCTCGCGGTGTGCGTGGCCCGCACCCACCGGCGCCGTCCCTGGGACGCCCTGCTCGTGGCCCTGGCGCCCGCCCTCGCGCTGACGGCCACGATCAACTGGGATCTGCTGGCCGTCGCGCTGACCGCCGCCGCCATGCTGATGTGGTCCCGCGGGCGCTCGCTCGCCTTCGGCATCCTGCTGGGCCTCGCCACAGCCGCCAAGCTCTATCCCGTCCTGCTGCTCGGGCCTCTGCTGATGCTGTGCTGGCGAGCCTGGAAGTGGCGGGAGTTCGGCGCCGCGCTGCTGGGCACGGCCGGCTCATGGCTCCTGGTCAACGTGCCGGTGATGCTGCTGGCCCCGGAAGGCTGGAAGAAGTTCTACGCGTTCAGCCAGGAACGGACCGTCGACTTCGGTTCCTTCTGGCTGATCATCACGCAGCGCACCGGCGAGAACATCGAGGTCGAGGCGGTCAACACCTACGCGATCCTGCTGATGGTGCTGGCCTGTGCGGGGATCGCCGCGCTGGCGCTCACGGCGCCGCGCCGGCCCCGGTTCGCCCAGCTGGCGTTCCTGGTGGTGGCGGCGTTCATCCTCACCAACAAGGTCTACTCGCCGCAGTACGTCCTGTGGCTGATCCCGCTCGCCGCCCTCGCCCGGCCCCGCTGGCGGGACTTCCTGGTCTGGCAGGGCTGCGAGGTCCTGTACTTCCTGGGCATCTGGATGTACCTCGCGTACACCACGAGCGGGAACAAGCAGGGGCTGCCGCCGGAGGGGTACCAGTTCGCGATCGCCCTGCACCTGGCCGGGACGCTGTTCCTGTGCGCCATGATCGTCCGGGACATCCTGCTGCCCGAGCGGGACGGCGTGCGGCGGGACGGATCGGACGACCCGTCCGGTGGCGTCCTGGACGGTGCCGACGACGTCTTCGTCCTCGGACGGGCCGCGCACCCGCCGCAGCACGCCGCACACGCGGTCGAGGGGCCGCGTGTGGAGTGGGGCGTCGTACGGGAGTGAGCCGGCCGCCCCTCGTCACGCCGGCCGCCCCTCGTCACGCCGGCCGGGCCTCAACACGCCGGCCGGGGCACGTCACGCCGGCCCGGCCTCGGCGCGGGCCGGTGGCGGCCCCGGGAGTGCGGAACTCCCTAGCGCTCGACGAGGCGGTCGAACTGCGTGGTGGTGTGCCGCAGATGGGCCACCAGTTCGTCGCCGACCTTCGGCTCCTGCGCGTCGCCCGGCACGAACAGGATCGACACCTGCATGTGCGGGGGCTCCGCGAACCAGCGCTGCTTGCCCGCCCAGACGAACGGCGAAAGGTTGCGGTTGACCGTCGCCAGGCCCGCGCGGGCCACGCCCTTGGCGCGCGGCATCACGCCGTGCATCGCCTTGGGGGCCTCCAGGCCCACGCCGTGCGAGGTGCCGCCGGCCACGACCACCAGCCAGCCGTCCGACGCGGCCTTCTGCTGGCGGTAGCCGAAGCGGTCGCCCTTGGTGACCCGGGTGACGTCCAGGACGGAGCCCCGGTACTCGGTGGCCTCGTGGTCGCCCAGCCAGAGCCGCGTGCCGATCCGGGCCCGGAACCGGGTCTGCGGGAACTGCTGCTGGAGCCGCGTCTGCTCCTCGGCCTTCAGATGGCTGACGAACATGGTGTGCAGCGGCAGCCGGGCGGCCCGCAGACGGTCCATCCAGCCGATGACCTCCTCGACGGCGTCGGTGCCGTCGGTGCGGTCCAGTGGGAGGTGCAGGGCGAAGCCCTCCAGGCGTACGTCCTCGATGGCCGCGTGCAGCTGGCCGAGCTCGTGCTCACCGATGCCGTGCCGCTTCATCGAGCTCATGCACTCGATGACGACACGGGCGCCGACCAGGGCGTGGACGCCGTCCACGGACGACACGGAGCGGATCACCCGGTCCGGCAGCGGTACGGGCTCCTCGCCCCGCCGGAACGGCGTCAGGACCAGCAGGTCGCCGCTGAACCAGTCCTTGATCCGGGCCGCTTCGTACGTCGTGCCGACCGCCAGCATGTCGGCGCCGAAGCGGGCCGCCTCCTCGGAGAGCCGCTCGTGGCCGAAGCCGTATCCGTTGCCCTTGCAGACCGGCACCAGGCCCGGGAACCGGTCGATCACGGAATTCTGGTGCGCCCGCCAGCGAGCGGTGTCGACATAAAGGGAGAGCGCCATGGCCGGCCCGGAACCTTTCTGGTGGCTGCGGTGAATCGGAGGTGTGTACGAGACTACGGAACCGTCAGCGGCGTGACATGTAGATGTCGAGCGCCTTGTGCAGCAGCTTGTTGAGCGGGAAGTCCCACTCGCCGATGTACTCGACGGCCTCGCCGCCCGTGCCGACCTTGAACTGGATGAGGCCGAAGAGGTGGTCGGTCTCGTCGAGCGAGTCGGAGATGCCACGCAGGTCGTAGACGGTCGCGCCCATGGCGTAGGCGTCGCGCAGCATGCGCCACTGCATGGCGTTCGAGGGCCGGACCTCGCGGCCGATGTTGTCGGAGGCGCCGTAGGAGTACCAGACGTGCCCGCCGACCACGAGCATCGTGGCCGCGGAGAGGTTCACACCGTTGTGGCGCGCGAAGTACAGCCGCATGCGGTTGGGGTCCTCGTTGTTGAGGACGGTCCACATGCGCTGGAAGTACGACAGGGGGCGCGGCCGGAACCGGTCGCGGACGGCGGTGATCTCGTACAGCCGCTGCCATTCGGCCAGGTCCTCGTAGCCGCCCTGGACGACCTCGACGCCGGCCTTCTCGGCCTTCTTGATGTTGCGCCGCCACAGCTGGTTGAAGCCCTTGAGGACATCGTCGAGTGAACGGTTCGCCAGCGGCACCTGGAAGACGTAGCGGGGCTGGACGTCGCCGAAGCCGGCGCCACCGTCCTCGCCCTGCTGCCAGCCCATCTTGCGCAGCCGGTCCGACACCTCGAAGGCGCGCGGCTCGATGTACGACGCCTCCACATCACGCAGCCGCTTGACGTCCGGGTCCTGGATGCCGCCCTTGATCGCGGCAGCGTCCCAGCGGCGGATGACGACCGGCGGGCCCATCTTCACGGAGAAGGCGCCCTGGTTCTTCAGGTGCGCCAGCATCGGCTGCAGCCAGTCGTCCAGGTTCGGCGCGTACCAGTTGATCACCGGGCCCTCGGGCAGATAGGCGAGGTAGCGCTTGATCTTGGGCAGCTGGCGGTACAGCACCAGGCCGGCACCGACCAGCTCGCCGTTCTTGTCGAACCAGCCCAGGTTCTCCGAGCGCCACTCGGTCTTCACATCAGCCCATGCCGGGACCTGGCAATGACTCGCCGCGGGCAGACTCTGGATGTACGCCAGATGCTGCTCTCGGCTGATGGTCCTCAGGGTCAGGCTCATGCGGGGCGCTCCTCGGCAGGTGTGTCCCCATGGGTACAGGGGCTCCGGCTCTCGCGCCGAAGCCTACTGGCACCGAGGGGCGCCCCGGCTGGCCGTACGCCAGGAGCGGCTAGCCGAGCACACCGCCGAAGAGGCCGCCGTGCGCCATACCGAGGCCGAAACCGATCGCCGAAGCGCCCAGCCCGATGATCAGGAGGGTGCGTTCACGCGTGGTCTCCGAGACGAACTGGCCGTACCCGCCCGTGATGATCCCGATCAGCCCCGCCCAGGAGCTGAGCAGGTGAAGGTCGTGGAACTGCGCCGTGATGAAGGCCAGGGCGCCCAGGACCAGGGTGACGGCCATGAGCGTGTCCGGGACCGGATGGGGCTTGCCGTCCGTGGCGAAGAGGGACGAGGTGGGATGACGCTGAAATGCCTGAGCCATGAGGCACCTCCTGGCTGTGCCTGGAAGGCGGCGCACTGTAGCGCCGCACACACCCGATGTGTACAGATTGCGTCCCCCCGCCGCCGGATTTCAACCGGAAGCGGGTGTGCGGGTACTCTGTACGGTCTGCACCGGTGTCTGCCCGGGCCCAGAACAGGAACTTCGGGGAACCGAGGGGATTGTCAGTGGCGGCCGATACCGTTGCCAACGCATCACGACCCTCCTGCCACGGAACGACCGTGGCCGCTGAGTCCAAAGGAGGTGGGTTCCACATGCGTCACTACGAGGTGATGGTCATCCTCGACCCCGATCTCGAGGAGCGCGCTGTCTCCCCGCTGATCGAGAACTTCCTCTCCGTCGTCCGTGAGGGCAACGGAAAGGTGGAGAAGGTCGACACCTGGGGCCGTCGTCGTCTCGCTTACGAGATCAAGAAGAAGCCCGAGGGCATCTACTCGGTCATCGACCTGCAGGCCGAGCCTGCGGTCGTCAAGGAGCTCGACCGCCAGATGAACCTGAACGAGTCGGTCCTCCGGACCAAGGTCCTCCGTCCCGAGACCCACTGAGCATTTTTCGCTCAGAGGTCATCGGGTCCGAGTAGCAGTAAGCAGCCAGCAGCAATCCCGCCGAGAGGTTCCCCATGGCAGGCGAGACCGTCATCACGGTCGTCGGCAATCTTGTCGACGACCCCGAGCTGCGCTTCACCCCGTCCGGTGCGGCGGTCGCGAAGTTCCGCGTCGCGTCCACTCCCCGCACCTTCGACCGTCAGACCAATGAGTGGAAGGACGGCGAGAGCCTGTTCCTGACCTGCTCGGTCTGGCGCCAGGCGGCGGAGAACGTCGCCGAGTCGCTCCAGCGAGGCATGCGCGTCGTCGTGCAGGGCCGGCTGAAGCAGCGGTCCTACGAGGACCGCGAGGGCGTCAAGCGCACGGTCTTCGAGCTGGACGTCGAGGAAGTCGGCCCCAGCCTCAAGAACGCCACGGCCAAGGTCACCAAGACCACGGGTCGCGGCGGCCAGGGCGGCTACGGCGGTGGCCAGCAGGGCGGCGGCAACTGGGGCGGAGCCCCGGGTGGTGGCCAGCAGGGTGGCGGCGGTGCTCCCGCCGACGACCCGTGGGCGACCAGCGCGCCGGCCGGCGGCCAGCAGCAGGGCGGCGGCGGAGGCGGCTGGGGCGGCAGCTCCGGCGGCGGCTACTCGGACGAGCCCCCCTTCTAGGGAGTCCCCTCCAAGGGATCCCCGGGGGCAGCTCGTACCCCCACTTCTTGATCACACAGGAGATACACCATGGCGAAGCCGCCTGTGCGCAAGCCGAAGAAGAAGGTCTGCGCATTCTGCAAGGACAAGACCGCGTACGTGGACTACAAGGACACGAACATGCTGCGGAAGTTCATTTCCGACCGCGGCAAGATCCGTGCCCGTCGCGTGACCGGCAACTGCACGCAGCACCAGCGTGACGTCGCCACGGCCGTCAAGAACAGCCGTGAGATGGCGCTGCTGCCCTACACGTCCACCGCGCGATAAGGGAAGGGTGACCGAAACATGAAGATCATCCTCACCCACGAGGTCTCCGGCCTCGGCACCGCCGGCGACGTCGTCGACGTCAAGGACGGCTACGCTCGCAACTACCTGGTCCCGCGCGGTTTCGCGATCCGCTGGACCAAGGGTGGCGAGAAGGACGTGGCGCAGATCCGCCGCGCCCGCAAGATCCACGAGATCGCGACCATCGAGCAGGCCAACGAGGTCAAGGCCCAGCTCGAGGGCGTCAAGGTGCGCCTGGCCGTTCGCTCCGGCGACGCCGGCCGTCTCTTCGGTTCCGTGACCCCGGCCGACATCGCTGCGGCGATCAAGTCCGCGGGTGGCCCGGAGGTCGACAAGCGCCGTGTCGAGCTCGGTTCGCCGATCAAGACCCTGGGCTCGCACCAGGTGTCCGTGCGTCTGCACCCCGAGGTTGCCGCGAAGTTCGGCGTCGAGGTCGTCGCCGCCTAAGCGCTGCTTCATTACGACGAAGGGCCGCATCCCCGGATGCGGCCCTTCGTTGTTGCACTCTTCGTCGTTGTTGCTCTTTGTCGTAGGGCCTTCGTCGTTGTACACCGGCGTCGGGCCGCCCGGGGCTTGTCGTGTTTCACGTGAAACACGGCCTCAGCGGGTGGCTCCTGTGACCACCCACCGGCCCGACCGCATCCGCAGCCACAGGGTGATCATCCTGGTCGCCATCATCAAGGCCATGGCCCACCAGAGAGCGGTCAGCCCGCCGCCCAGCACCGGTATGAGCAGGGCGACGGGTGCGAAGACGACCAGGGTGACCACCATGGCGCCGGCGAGGTAAGGGCCGTCGCCGGCGCCCATCAGGACGCCGTCCAGGACGAACACCACACCTGCGATGGGCTGCGACAGTGCCACCACCAGCAGCGCGGGAAGAAGCGTGTCCTGCACGGTCCCGTCGTCGGTGAACAACGGGATGAACAGCGGGCGGGCCAGAACGATCAGCGCGCCGAGCACCAGCCCGGAAACGATGCCCCACTGGACCATGCGACGGCAGACCTGCCGGGCGCCGTCGGCGTCGTCGGCCCCCAGATAGCGGCCGATGATCGCCTGCCCGGCGATGGCGATCGCGTCGAGCGCGAAGGCCATCAAACTCCACAGGGACAGGATGATCTGGTGAGCGGCGACCTCGGCGTCCCCGAGCCGCGCGGCGACCGCGGTCGCGATCATCAGGACGGCGCGCAGGGAAAGCGTACGCACCAGCAAGGGGACCCCGGCCTGGGCGCTGGCCCTTATGCCTGCGGCGTCGGGGCGCAGTGAGGCACCGTGACGACGGGCTCCGCGGACAACAACGAAGAGGTAGGCGGCGGCCATGCCGCACTGAG
The DNA here is from genome assembly GCF_054963715.1 of Streptomyces sp. STAM6. Classification (NCBI taxonomy): domain Bacteria; kingdom Bacillati; phylum Actinomycetota; class Actinomycetes; order Kitasatosporales; family Streptomycetaceae; genus Streptomyces; species Streptomyces sp. STAM6. Next base: position 130,080 of record NZ_JBUEFZ010000005.1, read on the forward strand.
CGATGACCGTGCCCCAGGCGGAGCCGGCGATGCCGAGGCCGGCGCCGTAGACGAGGCCCACGTTGAGCGCCGCGTTGGCGGTGAAGCCGGCAATGGCTACATAGAGGGGGGTCTTGGTGTCCTGGAGGCCGCGCAGGACGCCGGTGGCGGCGAGCACCACGAGCATCGCGGGTATGCCGAGACCGGATATGCGCAGATACGTCGTGGCGTACGGGGCGGCTGTGGCGGAGGCGCCGAAGGCCTCGATCAGCCAGGGTGCGGTGGGCAGGGTGACGGCCACCACCGCCACGCCGAGCAGCAGGGCGAGCCAGATACCGTCCATACCCTGGCGGATGGCGGCCGGGAGGTCGCCCGCGCCGACCCGGCGAGCCACGGCCGCCGTGGTGGCATAGGCGAGGAAGACGAAGACGCTCACGGCGGTGGTGAGCAGTGCGGCCGCGATGCCGAGACCGGCCAGTTGCGGCGTACCGAGGTGGCCGACCACGGCGCTGTCGACCATGAGGAAGAGCGGCTCTGCGACGAGTGCTCCGAAGGCCGGGACGGCGAGTGCGATGATCTCGCGGTCGTGTCGGCGGTGGACGCTCTTGGGGGGCGCCGGGGCGTGGCTCATGAGGGCAAATCTAATCTTCCACAGGTAAGAGATGCAATGGCATTGGGGTCCTTACCGATCATCGGGTTGACCCCTGGGGTGTGCGCCGTTTGTTCTGATCTTGATCCAGCTGGGGAAGTTTTTCTCCTGCACAGCCCGTGGATGGAAAAGTCGCAGGTCACGCGCGGTTTGATTGATCGGCTATGAGTTTGTCCACACCACTGTCCCCCGGTCCGTGCACAGGTTGGGCGCGGTTCTCCACAGCATCTGGCCCTTCACCCACAGCCCCTGTGGATAACCAGATTGGCTGACGGTGCCCGCGGGCCTACCGTGGTCCGGCGCTCGACGCGCCAAAAGCGGAGTTGAGCCTCTCGCTTTGTCAGTGTCGTGCCGTAGAAAGAGTGGCACGGCGAGGGTCCGCGGAGCGGACGGGAGGAGGTGGGCCGGTGAGCATCCCCGAGCCCTTGGACGACCCCTGGGCCGCCGACGCGGGACCCGGTGACCGCCTGCCCGTCACCCGTCAGCGCAATGGCGACGGCCGGGGCCGCGGCAGGGGCCGTGAGGACCAGCACGACAGGGGCAGCGACAGCGGCCCCTGGGACAGCGGGGCCGGCGGCTTCGAGCGGGTGCCTCCGCAGGACCTCGACGCCGAACAGTCGGTGCTGGGCGGCATGCTCCTCTCCAAGGACGCCATCGCCGACGTCGTGGAGATCCTCAAGGGCCATGACTTCTACCGGCCCGCTCATGAGACCGTCTACCAGGCGATCCTCGACCTCTACGCCAAGGGCGAGCCCGCCGACCCGATCACGGTGGGCGCCGAGCTGACCAAGCGCGGGGAGATCAACCGCGTCGGTGGCGCCTCCTACCTCCACACGCTCGTCCAGTCGGTGCCGACCGCCGCGAACGCGTCGTACTACGCGGAGATCGTCCACGAGCGGGCCGTCCTGCGCCGGCTCGTGGAGGCCGGTACCAAGATCACGCAGATGGGGTACGCCGCCGACGGCGACGTCGACGAGATCGTGAACTCCGCACAGGCGGAGATCTACGCGGTCACCGAGCAGCGCACCAGCGAGGACTATCTGCCGCTGGGCGACATCATGGAGGGCGCGCTCGACGAGATCGAGGCCATCGGCTCCCGCAGTGGTGAGATGACCGGTGTACCGACCGGCTTCACCGACTTCGACTCGCTCACCAATGGCCTGCACCCGGGTCAGATGATCGTCATCGCGGCCCGTCCCGCCATGGGTAAGTCGACGCTCGCGCTGGACTTCGCGCGGGCCTGCTCCATCAAGCACAACCTGCCGAGCGTGATCTTCTCCCTCGAAATGGGCCGCAACGAGATCGCCATGCGTCTGTTGTCGGCGGAGGCCCGGGTGGCGCTGCACCACATGCGCTCGGGAACGATGACGGACGAGGACTGGACGCGGCTCGCCCGGCGCATGCCGGATGTCTCGCAGGCCCCGCTCTACATCGACGATTCCCCCAACCTGTCGATGATGGAGATCCGTGCCAAGTGCCGTCGGCTGAAGCAGCGGAACAACCTCAAGCTCGTCGTGATCGACTATCTGCAGCTGATGCAGTCCGGTGGCTCCAAGCGGGCCGAGAGCCGACAGCAGGAAGTCTCCGACATGTCGCGAAACCTGAAGCTGCTCGCCAAGGAGCTGGAGATCCCGGTCATCGCTCTGTCGCAGCTGAACCGAGGCCCCGAGCAGCGCACCGACAAGAAGCCGATGGTCTCGGACCTGCGTGAATCCGGCTCCATCGAGCAGGACGCCGACATGGTGATCCTGTTGCACCGCGAGGACGCCTACGAGAAGGAGTCGCCCCGCGCGGGCGAGGCGGACCTGATCGTCGCGAAGCACCGTAACGGCCCCACGGCGACCATCACCGTGGCCTTCCAGGGCCACTACTCGCGCTTCGTGGACATGGCACAGACCTGATCGCCGGCGCTGTAGGGTCCAGGATCTCGCGGCACAGTCCCACCTGCAATGGCACCAGGTTGGCACTTGTGCCACCTACGTGAGATCCCCAGGTCGAGCCCGTCATCTGTTCGGACAGGCCGGATCCGTCGCGCATCCCGAACGAACGCTCAGCGCCTCGTCTCGTACCTGGTCAGGATCACGCCGCAGGGAAGCGTTCGCGTCTCCACCAGGTTCAGGTTCACCCAGCTGTCCAGCGCGGTGAAGAACGGCGTGCCGCCGCCCACCAGGACCGGCGCGGTGGCCAGCACGTACTCGTCAATCAGCCCGGCCCGCATGGCCGCCCCGGCGAGCGTCGCGCCGCCGATGTCCATCGGGCCGCCGTCCTCGGCCTTGAGCCGGGTGATCTCGGCGACCGCGTCGCCGGTGACCAGGCGGGTGTTCCAGTCGACCTTGTCGATCGTCGAGGAGAACACCACCTTCGACATGTCCCGCCAGCGGCGCGCGAACTCGATCTCCGCCGGGGTGGCGTTGGGCTGCTGGTCGCCGGTCGGCCAGTAGGAGCTCATCGTCTGCCACAGCTTGCGCCCGTACAGCGACAGGTCGGTCGCCTGCAACTGGTCGGACCAAAACTGGAACAGCTCGTCGCTCGGCACGCTCCAGCCGATGTCGTCGCCGGGCGCCGCGATGTAGCCGTCCAGGGTCAGGTTCATGCCGTAGATCAGTTTCCGCATGGCGCCAGCCTTCCGTGAGTCGGTCCTGGTCTCACGCGTACGGACCGGCGCGGCGCGGGAAACTCATCGGTGCCCGATCTGGGCTCGCATGTAGTCCTCGTGCTCGGTGGCTCAGCCGCCGCCTCATGCTCCGCGGAGGAAATGGCACTGAGACTGATCTTGGATGCCACGCGGTGAGACAACGGAGAACCAGCAGGTCACAGAAGATCGACATGTCATCGGCGGCGAGACCCTCCAGGCGCTCGCCCGAGACGGTGCTTTGACCTTCAAGCTGCTTGAACATCCACAATCGCGCTCATGGACGACACCGAAGCGCTGCTGAGCATCGGCGCCTTCGCCCGGCGAGTCGGGCTCGCGCCGAGTGCCCTGCGGTTCTACGACGACTGCGGAGTGCTGCGGCCCGCCCACGTGGACGACACCACGGGGTATCGCTACTACGCCCCCCATCAGGAGGCACGTGCACGTCTGGTGCGGCGGCTGCGGGAGGCGGGCCTGCCGCTGACCGACGCCTCAGCGGTGCTCGACGGAAGCCATGAGGAAGCCCGTTCGGTGCTCGAAGAGCATGCCCGCAGGACGCGGGACACCGCGGCCGCGGCCCAGGCGGCGATCGAGGAACTCCTGCACGGCTTGCCGGGCCGGACACAGGCGGGCACCGGGGCATGGGCCCGGGTCGGGGGAGCGGAGCTGTCCAGTGCGGTGCGCCAGGTGGCGCCCGCCGTGGCGCCGCCGCCCGCGCGCGAGTCGTTCCCCGCGCTCGGGTGTGTGCTGCTCGAACTCGCGGGCCAGGAAATGCGGTTGATCGCCACCGACCGGTACCGCCTGGCCGTACGCGGTCTGCGACCGGCGGCACACGGCGGAGGGCCGGGCCGGCTGCTCGTCGACGCCACCGTACTGAAGGACATCGGGGCCCGGGTGCCGGTCCTGCCGGACGTCCTCGTCGAGGTCGACGGCGAAGGTCGTAGCGGCCGCGTCAGCGGTGGTCACACCAGCTGGACTCTGCCTGCCGCGGAGGGGGTGTACCCCTCCTACCGGACGGCCCTGGACGGTCTTCCGCCCGTACGAAGCCGTGTGATCACCGGCCGGGAGGCCCTGCGGGACGCTCTCGTCGGGGCCGCGGGAGACGGCCCGGTCGCCCTGCACACCGACGACGGGTCCTTGTGGGTGGCCCGCCGCGGCCAAGCCGACCAGGCGCTGCCCGCCGTCCGCACCGGCCCGGCCCTGCGCCTCGCGTTCGACCCGGACGTCCTCGTGCCCGCGGTGGAGGCGAGCGTCGGCCCCGACGTGCTGCTGGAGATCTCCGCGGCCGACCGGCCGGTCGTCGTCCGCTCCGCGGACCAGGGCAGTTTCACCACGCTCGTCATGCCGGTTCGCGACACGACCACCAGCACTTCGTGAAGGAGAGCGACACCATGGACCGCGACAACCGCGTCGTCCGGCTGTGCACCCAGGGGATGCGGGCCGAAGCGGCAGGCCGGGACAGCGACGCGCTGGACCTCTTCCACCAGGCGTGGGCGGCCGCCCAGGACGACTACGAAGCCTGCGTCGCCGCCCATTACCTCGCCCGGCACCAGCGGACCCCGCAGGACACGCTCCACTGGAACCAGGAGTGCCTCGACCGGGCGGACCGGGTGGCGGACGACCGGGTGAAGGGTTTCTACGCGTCCCTGCACCTGAACCTCGGAGCGGCACACCGGGACCTCGGCGCTCCCGGCGAGGCGCGGAAGCACTTCGAGCTCGCCGCCGAGCACCTCCCCGCAGTGCCGGCCGGGCCCTACGCCGACGGGATCCGTTTCGCGATCGCCGACGGGCTGCGCTCCACCGGTTCCACCGCCCCACGGGCCGCCGACGACCTCCTCGCGGGGCTGCTGGCGGAATTCTGCGCACGGACCGACTTCAAGGCACTGGCGTTGCTCCTGCCCGCCTATCTGGGGGATCTCGGTACGGACGACGACCTGGTACGGCTGTCGGCAGCCCTGCAGATGGTCCATGCGGCCCGATGGCTGCCGGATGAGGAGCAGGACGCGGTCGGCCGGGCAATCGGCGCGCTGGCGGCGTGAAGAGGCCGGGCCCGCCCTCGCGACGCCTGGTGGTGCGGGAATGTGGTCGACGTGGCGGGGGGCGAGCGATAGATCTTGGGCATGACTTCATCCTTCGAAGCACATGACGAAGCCGGCGCCGGTACCGGTGGCGAAGCCCTCCTGCCCACGACCACGCGGGCTCTGCGGCATCGGATCGCGGTCGCCCAGGCCGAAGGCCGGGCGCCTTCCCTGGTCGGCGCCGTGTCCAGGGAGGGGCGGCTGGTGTGGACCGGCTCGCGCAGTTGTGTGGACGGACACGCGCCCGACTCGGACACGCAGTACCGGATCGGCTCCATCACCAAGCCCTTCACCGCCGTCCTGGTGATGCGGCTGCGCGACGAGGGGCTGCTCGACCTCTCGGATTCCTTGGAGAAGCACCTGCCGGGGACCGGGGTGGGCGAGGTGACCATCGCTCAACTGCTGTCCCACACCGGCGGCTTGGCGGCCGAGTCGCCCGGTCCCTGGTGGGAGCGGACCCCGGGCTCGCTCCGCCCGGAACTGGCCGATGTGCTCGGTGAGAAGCCGCTCATGCATCCGGCGGGGCGCCGTCACCACTATTCCAACACCGGTTACACACTGCTCGGTTCGCTCGTCGAGGCGGTGCGGGGGATCCCGTGGGAGGAGGCGTTGCGGACAGAGATCCTGGAACCGCTCGGGCTGCGCCGTACGAGCACGCAGCCTCTCGCTCCCCACGCCGGTGGCTGGGCGGTGCATCCCTGGGCGGATGTGATGCTGCCCGAACCGACCGAGGACCTGGGGCTCATGGCACCGGCCGGGCAGCTGTGGTCGACCGCCGCGGATCTCTGCGCCTTCGCCTCCTTCCTCGGCAAGGGGGACGACCGGGTACTGAGCGCGGCGACGCTGCGGGAGATGCGCACACCCGTGAGTCCCCCGGAGCCGGGGGACTGGGAGAGCGGCTATGGGCTGGGTCTCCAGCTCGTCCGCCGCAACGGCCGCACTCTCGTCGGACACGGCGGGTCCCTGCCCGGGTTTGTCGCCGGCCTGTGGATGAGTCTCGAGGACGACGTCCTGGCCGTTGTCCTGGCCAATGCCACCTCGGGCCCCATGCCCGGTGCGGTCGCCACCGACCTCGTGCGCATCGTGGCTGACGCCGAGCCCCGCATCCCCGCGCCCTGGCGTCCGCTGCCCGAGGTGGACCAGGCGCTCCTGGAGCTGACCGGCCCCTGGTATTGGGGCACGTACGCCTACGGTCTGCGCCTCTGTTCCGATCGCGGCGTGGAGCTTCTCCCTCTGCGTGGACCCGGCCGTGCCTCACGGTTCCGCGCGGAGAAGGACGACAGATGGACGGGGCTGGACGGGTACTACGCGGGGGAGACACTCCGGGTGGTCCGGTGCGAGGACGGCTCGGTCAGTCATCTCGACCTCGGCTCGTTCGTCTTCACACGCGAACCGTACGAGAAGGGCGGGGCTGTGCCGGGCGGTGTGGACGAGGGCGGCTGGCGCGGTCTGTGAGGCGTGTCCGCTGATGGAGGAGGTGAGGCGGCGCTGTTTCACGTGAAACAGCGCCGCCTTCCGTCAGAGAGCCAACTTGAAGCCGAGATGAGACGCTTCAAAGCCCAGCCGTTCGTAGAAGCGGTGGGCATCGGTACGGCTGGCGTCGGATGTCAGCTGTACCAACTGGCAGTTCTGTCGCTTTGATTCAGCGACCGCCCATTCGATGAGCTGGGTGCCCAGTCCGCTGCCGCGTTCGTCGGCGTGGATGCGTACGCCTTCGATGATCGAGCGTGTGGCTCCACGCCGGGACAGGCCCGGGATGATCGTGAGCTGCAGTGTCCCGACGACCCGACCGTCGCGTACCGCGACGACGAGGCGCTGATGCGGGTCGTCGGCCAGCCGCTCGAACGCGGCGGTGTACGGCGTGAGATCGTCGGGTGATTCACGCCGGGCGCCCAGCGGGTCGTCGGCGAGCATGGCCACGATGGCGGGAAGGTCGTCCGGGCATGCGGGCCTGATCGCAAGATCACTCATGACGCGCAGGCTACTCGGGCGGTGAATCCCGCTCGCACCCCGATGGCATCAGCACGCCCTAGGCCGGTACGTACAGCTCCTCGACGACCCGCACCAGCGGCGCCAGCTCCGGGTTCTTCGCGGCCTCGTCGAGCGCCTCGCGCAGCGCCGCGTCATTGGTCGGCCGGGCTTCGGTCAGCAGGGCCTGGCCGGCCTCGGTGACGTCGGTGTAGATGCCGCGTCGGTCGGTGTCGCACAGATACCGGGTGAGCAGCCCCCGGTCTTCCAGCCGGGTGACAAGGCGGGTCGTGGCGCTCTGGCTGAGGACGACCGCGTCGGCGACCTGCTTCATCTGGAGATGACCGCCGGGCCCGCTGTGCTGGCGGCTGAGGACATCGAGCAGGGAGTACTCGCGCATGCTCAGGCCGTGCCGGGCCTCCAGCGCGCGTTCGATGTGCGACTCGATCTTCCCGTGCAGCAGCGACAGAGCGCACCAGCCCTGCGAGAGGGCTGTGAGGGCCGGTTCGGTCGCAGTCATGGGTCTCTCCTCGGTCCCGGGAGCGGCTGGTCCCCAGGATAGACGACTGCCGCAATAGCCCGCGTTTGCAATTAACCCGCGTCTGCAATTATTGTGGGCGCTCGTTAAGCGCACATGCAATCTTCTGGGAAGGGTCAAACCCATGCCGCTCGCGCTACTCGCCCTGGCCATCGGAGCCTTCGGTATCGGAACCACCGAGTTCGTGATCATGGGACTGCTCCCCCAGGTGGCGGCCGACTACCAGGTGTCGATCCCGATCGCCGGTTACCTCGTCACCGGCTACGCACTCGGCGTCGTCCTCGGCGCTCCACTGATGACCGTGCTGGGGACCCGGGTCTCCCGCAAGCGCATGCTGATGCTGCTGATGGGGCTGTTCATCGTCGGCAATCTGCTCTCCGCCGTCGCCCCGGCTTTCGGCCTGATGCTGGCAGGCAGGGTCGTCGCGTCTCTGGCCCACGGTGCGTTCTTCGGCATCGGCTCCGTCGTGGCGGCCGATCTCGTCGCCCCGCAGAAGAAGGCCGGAGCGATCGCGACGATGTTCACCGGCCTCACCGTCGCCAATGTGGTCGGCGTGCCGCTCGGCACCCTCATCGGCCAGTCGGCCGGCTGGCGGGCCACTTTCCTGATCGTCGCGGCCCTCGGCGTGATCGGTCTGCTCGGCGTCGCCAAGCTCGTGCCGGAGCAGTCCAAGCCCGAAGGCGTACGGCTGCGCCATGAGCTCGCCGCCTTCCGCAATGTGCAGGTACTGCTCGCCATGGCGATGACCGTGCTGGGCTTCGGCGGTGTCTTCGCCGCGATCACCTACATCACGCCGATGATGACCGAAGCCGCCGGCTTCGCCGAGTCCTCGGTCACCTGGCTCCTCGTCCTCTTCGGCCTCGGCATGGTGGGTGGCAACCTCATCGGCGGCAAGCTCGCCGACCGCAAGCTGATGCCGTTGCTGTACGTGTCCCTGGGCGCGCTCGCCCTGGTCCTGGCGCTGTTCACCGTCACCGCCCACAACAAGATCGCGGCAGCGGGCACGATCGCACTGATCGGCGCGCTGGGGTTCGCGACCGTGCCGCCGCTGCAGAAGCGGGTCCTGGACCAGGCGTCCGGTGCACCCACCCTGGCGTCCGCCGTGAACATCGGCGCCTTCAACCTCGGCAACGCGTTGTCCGCCTGGCTGGGAGGCATCGTGATCGCGGCCGGTCTCGGGATCACTGCCCCGAATTGGGTGGGCGCCGTACTCGCCGCCTCCGCGCTGGCCCTGGCCGTTGTCTCGAGCGCCCTGGAGCGCCGTGGCGTCCGCCGCGAGAGCCGGGTGGTCACCGGCGCCGGCCCCGAACCGGTCGCGGTCGCCGCGGCCCACCACTGAACCCCGAAGGCCCCAGCGGTCCCGCACCGCACGAGGGAGTCACCCCACATGAGCACCACCGTCACCACCGCTACCCCTGTCATCCCGCTGACCACGCAGGACGCGGAAGCCCTCGTGGCTGCCGCCCGTCGTGCCGCCGAGGAGGCAGGAGTCACCGTCGCCATCACCGTCCTGGACGCGGGCGGCCATCTGCTGGCCTTCCGCCGCGACGACCGAGCCGTACTGATCGCCGGCGAGACCAGTACCCGCAAGGCGTTCACGGCGCTTCAGCTGAACGCTCCGACCGCGGACCTCGTCGACGCCGTGCAGCCCGGCGGCCTGTTCCACACTCTTCCCACTGCCCTGGACCGCCCGCTCCTGTTCATCGCGGGCGGGGTTCCCGTCCACCGCGACGGCCGTCTCATCGGTGCCATCGGTGTGGGTGGTGGTGCCCCTGAGCAGGATCACGGCTTCGCGACCGCGGCCGTGGAGGCCCTGGCGTAACGCACGTCGTCAGGAGACCTCCTGAACCTCCGTCCCCCTGAGCCGGGTGAGCCCCCGGCCAGGGGGTGGCTGCGTTCAGAGGCGTGTGAATGCCGGGCGGCCCGCAGACGCCGTCCACGGCGCGTCAGTCCCCAGGGCTTGAGTAGGGAGATCACCGTCATGAAGAGATAGGCGCTCGTCGCCACGGTGGGCGCGGCGACCAGGCTGCTGTCCGGCACGCCGGCCGCCGCCGCACGGTCGATCTCCGGTCGCAGAGCGAAGACGGTCGCGCCGGCGGTGGCCACGGTGAGCCAGAACTTGGCCCACACCCAGCGGTAGCGGGCCAGGCCCCATGAGGTGCCGAGGGAGAGAACAAGACCACTGATCAGGGTGATTGCCGCGATCGGTATGAGCAGCCAGTCCCCGAAGACCTTCATGGCGCGGTAGGCCGCCTCGGTGAGGGAGGCGTCGGCGGTGGTGTAGGCGGTGGTACCGAGCGTCAGCAGACCGAGTGTGAGTCCCAGCCAGCTCACGGAGACGGCGACATGGACGACGAGGATGGCCCTGAGAACGGGACGCTTGAGTGGTTTCACGTGAAACACCGTCCCCCGCCAAGTGCCGGAGGGCGTCTGACGGCGGGAGTATCCATGCCTACTAACCTCGGCGTACATGGCGAGAGCACCGAGACTTCATCTTTTCGATCTCGACGGCACGCTGATTCGCGGATCGGCGGCTGCCGTGGAGATTTCCCGTCAACTCGGACTGAGTGCCGAGATCGCGGAGCTGGAGCGAGGGTTTCTCGCTCGGGCGCTGACTCCTGACGAGTTCGCGGTACGGGCCCGCGAACTGTGGTCCGAGCTGACCCTGCAACACGTGGAGGCCGCCTTTGACGGCGCTCCGTGGCTCACGGGCATTCGCGATGTCTGGGCCGACATCCGGGCACATGGCGGCTACTGCGCGGTCATTTCCCTCTCGCCCGATTTCTTCGTGGAACGATTGCTCGGCTGGGGTGCGCATGCCGCCTACGGTTCACGCTGGCCTGCTGTCCCCTTCACTCAGCCGGTGAACCGTGAGGGCATTCTCAATGCCTCCGGGAAAGTGAAGATCGCGTCCCAACTGTGTGCAGAGTTGGGGGTGGAGCTGGACGAGTGTGTTGCGTACGGTGATTCCATGTCCGACGCGGAGATCTTCGCAAGGGTCCCGGTGGCGGTGGCGATCAATGCCGACCATCATCTGTCCGGGCTCGCGACACACGCGTATACGGGAGGAGATCTCCGGGAGGCCTACGAACTGGTGCAGAACCGCCGCTAGTCAAGGGCAGAGCGGTAATGCAGCCTAACGGGAAAGCGGGTACGGAAACCTGGGCTTTCCGCTCTCGGTCCGATGGGATGGCAGCTCCTGCCATGCTGCGACGACGACGGCCGCTGTCAATGTCACGGGTACTCACACGCGCCCTGATTCGTGTGTGAGTGCGGTTACGGTGGGCAGGCAGCGATCACGGGGGCAGAGCGGGAATGTGAGGCACGTTCCGGGTCGACGGAAGTGCGCAGACCGACCGAAAGATGTTCGAGGCGAGGCACTCTATGGACGCTCCGACCACCACATCGGCCGACAACGGCATTTCCGGTGAAGGAGGCGACGGTGGTGGCTGGTTCACACCTCGCAAGCCCGTCGCGGCCAGGCCGGCGGAACAGCCGGTCGAGAACCAGGACCGAATAGCCCCCGGCCTCCGCTCCATGGCGTCCCTACGCCTGGTGGGCGCCGGTACGGCCCGAGCGCCCGAGTCGCCGCTGCGTGAGGGTGACCCCGCGCCCCTCGGGGACGGGGGCGGATCCGACACCTCCTCCCCCGAGGCGCAGGAGCGACCGGATCTCGAGTCCATGGTGCCGGCGCCGTGGCCCGCACCGGCACCACCCCCGGAGTCGCGCGTCCCCGAGCAGTTCGCACACCCCGACTCGGCTCCGCACGAGCCGACGCCGCACCAGCCACTTCCGTCGTACGAGCCCGTCCAGCACGAGCCGGCTCCGTACGAGCCCGCCGGTCACGAGGCAGTGCACGACGAGGCCCCGCACCGAGAGCCCGCCGGTCACGAGTCCGCCGGACACGAGGCCGTGGATCGCGAGCCCGCCGGACACGAGGCTGTGCGCCATGAGGCTCTCCACCACGAGCCCGCCGGTCCCGCCCCGCACGTCGAGGTCGCGGAGCCCGTGCCCGCCGAGACGGGCTCGCCCGACGCGATCCTCGTACGGCGGACCCTCGCCGAGGTCGGCCCCGTCGCCGACAAGGTCACGGCCTACTTCTACGCCCTGCTCTTCGTCCGCCACCCCGAGCTGCGCGAGCTCTTCCCCGCCGCGATGGACGCCCAGCGGGACCGGCTGCTCAAGGCCCTGCTGACCGCCGCGGAGCACATGGACAACGCCGAGGTGCTCACCGAATACCTCCAGCACCTCGGTCGCGGCCACCGCAAGTACGGCACCGAGGCCGCGCACTACCCGGCCGTCGGCGAGGCCCTCATCGGTGCGCTGACCCGGTACGCGACAAGCACCTGGGACGAGGAGACCCAGGCCGCCTGGATCCGTACGTACACCACGATCTCCCAGATCATGATCGACGCGGCGGCCGAGAACGAGCGGCACGCGCCCGCCTGGTGGCACGCCGAGGTCGTCTCCCACGATCTGAGAACACCCGACGTCGCGGTGATCACCGTTCGCCCCGACCAGCCCTACCCGTTCCTCGCCGGGCAGTACACGAGTCTTGAAACGCCCTGGTGGCCCCGGATATGGCGGCACTACTCCTTCGCGTCGGCGCCCCGCTCCGACGGGCTGCTGTCCTTCCATGTGAAGGCGGTCCCGGCCGGCTGGGTGTCCAACGCCCTCGTGCACCACGCCCGGCCCGGAGACGTGCTGCGCCTGGGCCCGCCCGCCGGATCGATGACCGTCGACCACTCGACGGACAGCGGCCTGCTCTGCCTCGGCGGCGGCACGGGTATCGCGCCCATCAAGGCGCTGGTCGAGGACGTCGCGGAGCACGGCGAGCGCAGGCCCGTCGAGGTCTTCTACGGGGCCCGCACCGATCACGATCTGTACGACATCGACACGATGCTGCGGCTCCAGCAGTCGCACCCGTGGCTGGAAGTACGCGCTGTCATCGACGGAAAGACCCAGCTGCCGGACGTCGTACGTGAATACGGGCCCTGGAACGAGTACGACGCCTACCTCTCCGGACCGCCGGGCATGATCCGCAGCGGTGTGCACGCCCTGCGGGGGGTCGGGGTTCCGACCGAACGGATCCGCCACGACTCCCTGGAGGAGCTGGTTGCCGCGGCGGACTAGCGGCGGTCCGGGCCAGGCCGTCCGGTCCGGGCCGGGCGGTCCGGGCCGGGCGGTCCAGGGCCCGGCCGGGCTCAGCCGAGGTCGGGCGCGTGCATCGCCCGCACCCCCTCGATGTTGCCGTCCAGGTAGTGCCGCAACGAGAGCGGCACGAGATGGACGGCGGCGATGCCCACCCGGCTGAACGGCACCCGGACGATCTCGTACTCGCCGCAGGGCTCGTCGACCTCGGGCCCGTGCCGACGGGCCGGGTCCATCGACTCGAGCCGGCAGACGAAGAAGTGCTGGACCTTCACACCGGAGACGCCGCCGTCCACGATGTGCTCGACGGTGTCGACGAAGCAGGGCACGACATCGGTGATCTTGGCGCCGAGCTCCTCGTCGACCTCCCGGTGCAGCGCGTCGACGACCGTGGCGTCCTCGGGTTCGACGCCGCCGCCCGGGGTGACCCAGTACGGGTCCATGCCGGGCTTGGTGCGCTTGATCAGGACGAGGTCGTCGCCGTCGAGCAGGATGGCGCGTGCGGTGCGCTTGACCACGGGTCGTTCGGTCATGGCTTGAAAATGGCCCGCCCCGGCCCTTCTGAAACCCTCTCTACCGGCCGTCACCAGTCGACAGCGGCGCGCAGCAGGCTCTCGTGCGCCCGGGAGATGTGGGGGAGGGCCAGGGTCCCGGTGCGTACGACGAGGAAGTAGGTCCGCAGGGGCGGCACCGGCGGCTCCAGCAGAGCCATCAGCCGTCCGCTCTCCAGGGCCGGCTCGCACAGGTAGCGGGGCAGGACGGCGAGCCCGGCGCCCGACACTGCGGCTTCCAGGACGGCCCGCAGATCCGGTGCGACGACGGTCGCGGCCGCGGCCGGTTTGGACTCGAAGACGGCCGCCCAGTAGCGGGAGACGAACGGCAGCGACTCGTGGACCTCCACCACGGGGAGCTGTTCCAGTACGACGGCGCCCTTGCGGAGCAGCACGTCCGGCCCGAGGCGGGCAGCCCAGCGCGGCGAGGCGACCAGGACGTGCTCCTCGTCGCAGAGCGGGGTTGCGGTGAGCAGCCCGCCGCGCGGCCGGGCCGTCGCGAGGGCGAGGTCGTGATGGCCGGCGGCGAGCCCTTCGAGGACCTCCTCGGCGGTTCCGGCGAGCGAGGCACGCAGGGCGAGCCCCTGGGAGATCAAGGGAGTGAGTGCGGGCAGGACGCGCAGGGAGGTGAACTCGGGCGGTCCGGCGAGGTGGAGGGTGCGGACCCCGGTCTGCTCGTCGAGGCCCGTCTCGGTGATCTCCACGAGCGCGTCGAGGTGGGGAGCCGCGCGGTGGGCGAGTTCGTCGCCGATGGTGGTGGGCGTGACCCCGCGGGCCTGGCGCAGGAAGAGCGGCCTGCCCAGTTGGCGTTCCAGGGTGCGGATCTGGCTGGTCACGGCGGGCTGTGACAGTCCCAGGAGAGCGGCGGCGCGGGTGAAGGAGCCGGCCCGGTGCACCGTGACGAACGTGCGCAGCAAGGCCAGATCCATGCCCTCCCCCTCCTGACCGGCTCGTCGTCGGCGACACGCCCGGCGGCGCCTCAGGACCGTCCAACTATAAATAAGTCGATAGGTCGCTGTCGCTACCGTGATTGGACACTGACGCACAGTCAACTAGCCTTGTTCAGGCGGTTGTCCGCCCACAGAACCGGACGGTCCGAGCCATGAGGGGGGAGGCTCGGACCGTCCATTGTGTGTGGCCGGGGCGGCCTATCGGGCACCGTCGAGGGCCCGCAGCACGTCCGCCACGAGGTCCTCGGCGTCCTCGGCGCCGACCGAGAAGCGGATGAAGCCCTCCGGCACCGCGTCACCGCCCCAGCGTCCTCGCCGTTCGGCCGTGGACCGGATGCCGCCGAAGCTGGTGGCGTCGTCCACCAGCCGCAGGCCGTCCAGGAAGCGTTCCGCCCGCTCGCGGTCGGGCAGTACGAAGGAGACGACCGAACCGAAGCGGCGCATCTGTCCGGCGGCGATCCGGTGAGAAGGGTCGCCGGGCAGTCCCGGATAGCGCAGTCCGGTCACCTCGTCCCGCCGTGCGAGGGCCTCCGCGAGTGCCAGCGCGTTGGCGCACTGCCGCTCGACGCGCAGCTGCAGGGTGGCCAGCGAGCGGTGGGCGAGCCAGGCCTCCATGGGGCCGGGGATCGCGCCGGCGATCTTGCGCCAGAGCCGCACCTCCGCCGCGAGCCGCGGGTCGCGGCACGTCACATGGCCGAGCAGCAGATCGCCGTGGCCGGTCATGCCCTTGGTGTCACTGGCCACCGAGAAGTCCGCGCCCAGTTCCAGCGGCCGCTGCCCGAGCGGGGTGGCGAGTGTGTTGTCGACGGCGACCAGCGCTCCGCCGTCGTGGGCGGCATGCACCAGGCGCCGGACGTCGCACACGTCCAGGCCGGGGTTGGACGGCGTCTCCATCCACAGCAGCCGGGCCCCGTCGAGGACGGACAGCTGCGCGTCCCCTCCCGTCGGCGCGGTGCGCACCTCGATCCCGTAGGCCTCCAGACGCTCGCGCAGCAGCGGCAGCGCCTGGTAGCCGTCGGACGGAAGCACGGCCACGTCCCCGGCCTTGAGCTGGGAGAAGAGGACGGCGGAGATCGCGGCCATGCCGGAGGCGAAGACCACTGTCTCCGCCTCCGTCTCGCCGGGCGCCTCCAGTTCGCCGATGGCCCGTTCCAGATGGGTCCAGGTCGGGTTCTCGTCCCGGCCGTAGGTGTACGGGCCGGTGGGCTCGCCGGGCAGGTGGAAGTGCGCGGCGAAGACCGGCCCCGGCAGGATCGGTTCGTACTTGCGCGGCTCGGGCAGCCCTGCCCGTACCGCTCGGGTGCCGTCTCCCAGGGGCGATCCCTCCATCAGTCCCTGCCGTCGGGGAGGACGACGTTCACTGCCCAGGACACGACCGAAATGATCAGGCCGCCCAGTACGGCGGTCCAGAAGCCCTCGACGTGGAAACTCAGGTCGACCACATCGGCGAGCCACGACGTCAGCAGCAGCATCAGGGCGTTGACGACGAGGGTGAACAGGCCGAGCGTGAGGATGAACAGCGGCAGAGTGAGCAGCTGGACGAGCGGCTTGACGAGAATGTTCACGACGCCGAAGATCAGCGCCACGAGCACCAGGGTCAACGCCTTCTTACCGGTGCTGTCCCCGGTCAGGGTTATGTCGTGGAGCAGCCAGATCGCCACCGCCAGAGCGGCCGCGTTGGCCAGCGTCTTGACTACGAAATTCATCATGTGTCTGATCGTGGCAGACGTGACGAGATCAAGAGCAGGGGCGGACGATGAAGACATTCCGACTGGACGAGCTGGAGGCGGAGCGCGTCGCCAACGAGGGCGCGTATCTGCAATTCCTGCGGGAGCGGAACATGTCCGTCGGTCTCTATGCGCTCGACGCCGGTGAGATCGATCCGCAGCAGCCGCACAAGGAGGACGAGGTCTACTTCGTCGTCAGCGGCCGCGCCTCGATCACGGTCGGCATGGAGACCACTCAGGTGGGGCGGGGCAGTGTGGTGTACGTGCCGGCCGGTGTGCCGCACAAGTTCCACCACATCACCGAGGACCTGCGGGTGATGGTGGTCTTCTCGCCCCCGGAGAGCTGAGCCCCGGGCGGGGCGGTCCGTCCGCGGGCTCACCCTGTCGCCCCGGATTCCCTAGGGGGCGGTTCAGGGGAGTTCAAGGGCTGCGGGAGCCCCGCCGGCCGCTGTCCCGCACCTAGCATCGGAGGTGTTCATTGGCATCCGGTGACCGGAGAGATGGGGTAAGGACGATGGCGGTACGGGAGATCCTCGCGGGCATGCCCTGGTGGGTGAAGTGGGTGGCCATACCCGTCATCGCGCTGGCCGTCTTCGGCGGTCTGATCGCGACGGTGGTCAGTGTGCTGGTCGGCTTTCTGTTCAAGGTCCTGGTCTTCGTCGCACTCGTCGGCGGACTCATCTACGTCGTACGGAAGTTCATGGCATCTTCCTCGTCGCGCGGCGATTGGTGACGAAAACGCCGTGCCGTTAGCCCGGCCGGGGGAACGGCCCCGGCGAAACCTCACCCCGATCGGAGGCTGCCATTAGAGTGGCAAGCCTCCGCCGCCCTTGGAATCCAGGGGCAGACGAACGCCCTACCAGCGGTTTGTAGGACTGGATGGGCGAAACGCCTGGGGGTGACCTTTGGCCACGGCAACCAACTCCACTGCCCCGACTCTCATCGGCTCCGTTCAGCGCGCGCTGCGACTGCTGGAGGCCGTCGGCTCGCACGCCGACGGGGCACCCGCCAAACAGCTGGCGCGCGAGACCGGGCTGCCGCTTCCCACCGCCTACCACCTGCTGCGCACTCTTACGCACGAGGGCTATCTGCGCCGGGAGAAGGGTGTGTTCGTCTTCGGGGAGGCCGCGTGCCGGCTGGCCGGCGGGGGAGCCCTGCAGAATCGTCGCAGCAGGCTCGAGAAATCCCTGGCGCAGTGGAGGGACACGATCGGTGTCCCCGTGTACTTCGCGGTCTACCGGGACGGCGAGATCGAACTGATCGCCGTCTCCGACACGCCCTCCGCCCCCGCCGTCGGCGAATGGGCCGACTTCCGTGAGACCGGGCACGCTCATGCCATCGGACAGTGCCTTCTCAGCCAGCTCGACGAGAAGTCGCGGCAGGATCATCTCAGCCGCCACCCCGTGCAGCCGATCACTCCGTATACGGTGCGTGACCGTCGGGCGCTTCTGGAGCGGCTCGACGCGACCGAACGGATACGGCCTTTCGTGGAATGCCAGGAGTACGCGGTGGGAACGGCGTGTGCCGCGATCCCCGTCACGGCGGGCTCCGGCGCCGCCGCCATGGCCATTTCCGTACCGGTTCACCAGCGGGAACGGTTGTTGCCGGCGGTCGAGAGGCTCAGGGCCGAGATCGACAGGCTGCTCAGCACGCTCGTCTTCTCTATCAGTATCTGAAAAATCACTCCTTGTGATCTGCTAGCGCGTACAGGACGATTACGTCAAGAGGGCCACTCAGCGTCATTCCCGGCCCGTTTTTCACCACCGGCCTTACCAGCTGTTGTTCACATCTGCTTCATCTACTGCGGGGTACATGATGCGCGAGTCGGTTCAGGCCGAGGTCTTGATGAGTTTCGTCGTCTCCGAGGAGCTCTCCTTCAGGATCCCGGTCGAGCTGGGATACGAGACGAAGGACCCGTATGCGGTCCGTATGACGTTCCACCTGCCCGGCGACGCGCCTGTGACCTGGACCTTCGGCAGGGAGCTGCTGCTGGACGGGATCAACGGGCCCAGCGGCGACGGCGATGTGCACATCTCGCCGGTGGCTCCCGAGGACCTCTCCGACGTCAGCATTCGCCTGCAGGTCGGGGCCGACCGGGCGCTGTTCCGGGCGAGCGCGCCGCCCCTGGTCGCCTTCCTCGACCGCACCGACAAGCTGGTGCCGCTGGGCCAGGAGCGCACGCTCGGCGACTTCGAGGACGACCTGGAGGAAGCGCTCGGCCGCATCCTCGCGGAGGAGAACGCCGGCTGAGAGGCGCTCCGTTCCGTACGCCCGCGTGCCGGGCTCCGCTACTTCTTGCGGCGACGGCCGCGTCCCCCGCGTCCCGCAGACGCGGGTACGGGTGCTGCCCCGGGCGTGCCCCCGCCGGCCGGCCGATCGGCCGACACCACCAGCGCCGCCAGCGCCGTGGTCACCGGCACCGAGGCCACCAGACCGATCGAACCCACCAAAGTCCGCACGATTTCCTCGGCGACCAATTCGCTGTTGGCGACCGTGCCCACGCTGCTCTCCGCGATCGAGAAAAGCAGCAGCAGCGGCAGGGAAGCACCCGCGTACGCCAGCACCAGCGTGTTCACCACGGACGCGATGTGGTCGCGCCCGATCCGGATGGCCGCCCGGTACAGCGCCCGCCTCCCCATGTTCGGGTCCGCCTGGTGCAGCTCCCACACCGCCGACGTCTGGGTCACCGTCACATCGTCGAGCACACCGAGCGAACCGATGATGATGCCCGCCAGCAGCAGACCCGACATGTCGATGTTCGGGTACAGACCGTGGATGAGGCCGGTGTAGTCGTCGGTGTTGCCGGTCAGCGACGCCCAGTCGATGAACACCGAGCCCAGCAGGCCGATCAGCAGCAGCGAGATCAAGGTGCCGATCACCGCCACCGAGGTACGGGCGGTCAGGCCGTGGCACATGTAGAGCGCCGCCAGCATGATCGCGCTTGCCCCGACCACGGCGACGACCAGCGGGTTCGAACCCTGCAGGATCGCCGGCAGGATGAAGATCGTCAGCACCGCGAAGCTCACCGCGAGTGCGATCAGCGCCATCACACCACGCATCCGGCCGACCACCACGACGGCCAGCGCGAAAAGCCCCGCGAGCACCGCCATCGGCACCCCGCGGTCCACATCGGTGACGGAATACTGCAGGTCACGAGGAGCGTCGGGGGCGTACGCCACCACCACGCCCTGGCCTTCCTCCAGTTGCCTGGGCGCGTCCGGCTGCACGATCTCGACGAAGGTGCGGCCCTTGTCCTTGCCGCTGGTGACCTCGACCGTCGCCTTCTCGCACTGGCCCTGCTGAGCGTTGGCCGCCTCGCGCCCCTCGGGCGTCGTCGGGTTGCTCGTCGGTGGCACTTGCGCGGCGTTCACATCCTTGCAGTCGACCTTCTCGACACGGATGACCTCGCCCTGTTCGGTCTGCCGGTCGAAGCCGACACCGGTGCGCTCGTGGGCCGGGGCGCCACCCGGCCACAGCACGACGAGCCCGACCACCACGGCCGTGGCGAAAGGAATCAGCACGGCCGCGATGACCTTGCGCAAGTGCTTGGAGACGGGCGCGGCGGGCCCGTGGCCATGGGTGTGGACGTGGGCGTGTCCGGCCGGCTCGGGGGTCTGATGCGAGGAAGTCACCGACCGATCATCGCAAGAACGGAGGGGGCCCTCTGTTCAGCGTGGCCGGGGTGACGCTAGCGTGGTGACACCTTTTGCACACGCGGGAGCTCGGAGCACCGGGCTGAGAGGGCGCTGACATCCGTACGGGCCGTACGGAAGCCGCTGCGTCGACCGCCGAACCTGTTACCGGGTAATGCCGGCGTAGGGAGTAGGTCACGATGACCGTTCAGGACGCACGCACGCCTGCCTCGAACCAGAACGACGAGGCCGGGAAGTCCATCGGCTGGCACAAGGGATACGTCGAGGGTTCGCGCCCCGACCTCCGCGTGCCGGTGCGCAAGGTGCACCTCACCAACGGCAAGGACGTGACGCTGTACGACACGTCAGGGCCCTACACCGATCCGAATATCGAGACGGATGTGCGCCGCGGCCTGCCGCCGCTGCGGGAGAACTGGATCATCGGACGCGGTGACACCGAGGAGTACGCGGGCCGGCCGGTCCGCCCCGAGGACGACGGGATCAAGCACACCGCGCCGCGTGGTGGGCTGCGCAACCTCGACGCGGTCTTCCCCGGCCGTCCGCGCCAGCCGCGCCGCGGCCGCGACGGCCAGGCGGTGACGCAACTCGCATACGCCCGCCGTGGCGAGATCACGCCGGAGATGGAGTACGTCGCGATCCGCGAGAACGTCTCCCCCGAGGTGGTCCGTGAGGAGATCGCGGCCGGCCGCGCCGTCCTGCCGGCCAATGTGAACCACCCCGAGATCGAGCCGATGATCATCGGTAAGCGGTTCCTGGTGAAGGTCAACGCCAACATCGGCAACTCCGCTGTCACCTCCTCCATCGAGGAGGAGGTGGAGAAGATGACCTGGGCCACCCGGTGGGGTGCGGACACGGTCATGGACCTCTCCACCGGCCGCAACATCCACACGACTCGGGAGTGGGTGCTGCGCAACTCGCCGGTGCCGATCGGCACCGTGCCGCTCTACCAAGCGCTGGAGAAGGTCGACGGCAAGGCCGAGGAACTGACCTGGGAGATCTACAAGGACACGGTCATCGAGCAGGCCGAACAGGGCGTCGACTACATGACCGTCCACGCCGGTGTGCTGCTGCGCTATGTGCCGCTGACGGCCCGCCGCAAGACCGGCATCGTCTCGCGCGGCGGATCGATCATGGCCGCGTGGTGTCTCGCGCACCACAAGGAGTCGTTCCTGTACGAGAACTTCGAGGAGCTCTGCGAGATCCTCGCGGCGTACGACGTGACGTACTCCCTGGGCGACGGCCTGCGCCCGGGCTCCATCGCGGACGCCAATGACGAGGCTCAGTTCGCGGAGCTCCGTACGCTCGGCGAGCTCAACCGGATCGCCAAGCGGCACAACGTCCAGACGATGATCGAGGGCCCGGGTCATGTCCCGATGCACAAGATCAAGGAGAACATCGACCTCCAGCAGGAGATCTGCGAGGAGGCGCCGTTCTACACGCTCGGCCCGCTGACCACCGATGTGGCCCCGGCCTACGACCACATCACCTCCGGCATCGGCGCCGCGATGATCGCCTGGTGGGGCACGGCGATGCTCTGCTACGTCACGCCGAAGGAGCACCTGGGCCTGCCCAACCGTGATGACGTGAAGACCGGTGTCATCACCTACAAGATCGCCGCGCATGCGGCGGATCTGGCCAAGGGGCACCCCGGCGCGCAGGAGTGGGACGACGCCCTGTCCGACGCCCGGTTCGAGTTCCGCTGGGAGGACCAGTTCAACCTGGCCCTCGACCCGGACACCGCCCGGGAGTTCCATGACGAGACGCTTCCGGCCGAGCCCGCCAAGACCGCGCACTTCTGCTCCATGTGCGGTCCGAAGTTCTGCTCGATGAAGATCTCGCAGGACATCCGCCGCGAGCACGGCGGCTCGCAGCAGGAGATCGAGGACGGCATGGCCGCGAAGTCCAAGGAGTTCGCCGCCGCCGGAAATCGGGTCTACCTGCCGCTGGCCGACTGACGCGGGGGCAGCGCGAGCGTGATGCTCCGGGGGGCGGAGGGGACCTCCCGGAGCGTCGCCGCGAACGGCGTGGATGTCCTGTTTCACGTGGAACGAACTGGTGTTTCACGTGAAACAGTGGCGCCCCGTGGCGGTCAGTCCGGCTGGTTCTCGGGGCCGCCGTAGTCGGGACTCGTGAAGTCCGGGCTTGTGAAGGCCGGCCGGGAGGCTCCCCCGCCCTCGCTGGGGCTGGAGAAGTCCGGACCGCTGTAGCCCACCTTCGGGATTCGGCCGACCTGGCGCGGAGGGGTCCCGGAAACCGGGTCCGCGCTGGGATCGGCGAGCGCGTCCCTGAGGAACGGCAGGATTCCCCGTTCCAGGAGGGCGTGGCGCCAGGCCTCTCGGGCCCGGGAGATCTCGTCGGGAAGCTCACCACCCGGCTCCTGGGCCGGGACCTGCGTGGAGCTGTTGCGCAGGGCGGTGATCAGCAGGCCGATCGCGGCGACCAGGATGCCGGCCGCGGTGACCGCTGCGAAGAACCAACCCGCCGTGAGCAGTGGATCGGCAATGGACGGTGGTGGGCTGAGCATCTTCAGGATGGAGCCGACGAGTAGGAAGATGATGGCCGCAGTGCCCGCGAGAACGGGTGCGAGCACGGTGACGATGACCCCGACCCCGGCGCCGGGCCCGCCGTCCGTCTCGTCGCCCGAGGCGGCGAGCACGGAGCCCAGTACTGAGGTGCCGGTGGGAGTGCGCGCTTCCGCGCGCACCTTGACGAAGTGGTCGTACTCCGCGGCGGCGGCCGCGGTGATCAGTGCCGTGGCGTTCAGAGCCATGGTGCGCAGTTGCTCGGCGTTGAGCCGCCGGCCTATCCCGGCGAGATCCGGACGGTCGGGCGCGTTGCGCAGCGCGTCGTCGAGGAGGCGCTCGTACTCGGAGCGGTCCTCGGTCAGCAGGTGCGGAGCGCTGTTCATGTGCATCCCCCGATGCTCCGTAGGCCCTGTTTGCCCGCGTAGAACGGGCAGTTGGGCGCAAACGGAGGAGAGCCTGCTACGGAAATACCGATGGTAGAGCCGTTACGGCAAGGGGTGACAGGGGGTTTCCGGAAATCGCCTGCCAGGGCTTGGCTCAGTTGGGCAGGGGAAGTTGGACAACCAGCAGCTTTCCGGCCATGGTGACTCCGCCGTCCATGGCGATGGCGAGACCGTCCGCGTAGACGTGCGGGCCTTCGACCGACGGACCCTCGCCGTCCTCGCCGTCCTCGGAGCCCACTTCGCCCAGGAGGTACGGGATGGGGCTGTGGCCGTGGACGACGCGCCGGCCGCCGTAGGCCGAGAGCAGTTCCGAGGCCGCCATCGGTCCCGCGTCGTCGCGGAACGCGAAGCGCTTGGTGAGCTTGCGGAACAGGTCCCAGCACTCGTCGGCGTCATTGCGGGTGAGGATCTCGTGGACGGTGTCGTTGACGTCCTCGATGGTGGAGCCGTAGTCGAGGTAGGCCGTGGTGTCGGAGTGCACGAGCAGATGCCCGTCCTCCTCCACGATCGCGTCGAGCCGGGACATCCACTGCAGATGGACGTCCTGGAGCCGGTCCATGTCGTTCTTCTGGCCGCCGTTGAGCAGCCAGGCGGCCTGGAAGGTGGCGGTGCCGGCGCCCGAGTTGACCGGCGTGTCGCTGAACCGCTTGGCGCCGAGCAGCAGCAGCTCGTGGTTCCCCATCAGGGCCTTGCAGTAGCCGCCGGCGGCCGCGGCCTCGGCGGAGAGCCGCATCACGAGATCGATGACGCCGATCCCGTCGGGGCCCCGGTCGGTGAAGTCGCCGAGAAACCAGAGGCGGGCGTTTCCCGCGGCCCAGCGGCCTTCGGCGTCGATGAGGCCCTGTTCGCGCAGGGCGACGAGCAGCTCGTCGAGGTACCCGTGGACGTCACCGACCACGAAGAGCGGGCCCGGGCCGTGCTCGCGCTCGGCCGCGGGGGCCGGCGCCTCGGACGGCGTGACCTGCACCTGCAGCGTGTCGCCCCGGTTGATCACCGGGAGGTCGCGTGCGGTGGGGGTGTACCCCTCCGGAGGCTCACCTTCCGGGAAGGCGTTGCCGGGGTGAGCGGCGTGACCTTGCACCGGCACCTGGGCGTACGGCGGTACGCGGAAGTCGCGCAACGTCGCCGTCCGCACGACGGGTCCTTGACCGGCCCCCTGAGTCATCGACCCCTCCACCACCGTAGCGACGCCCTACACCTCGCGGACCGGCCTGGTCGGGGCCTGCCCGCGGTGTCGTCCGCCCATCATAGGAATGAGGCCCGAGCTCTGTGACGCACCAGGGGTGGTGAATCCGGGTGCACCCCCCGTTCATCGGTTGTTTCGCCCCAATTGGGAAGGTCTGGGCCACGACTGATGCCCGCTTCGGCCCTGCTCGGGACGATCGTTCACTCCTGCGACGGTGATCGGGGAGGACTCACGGTCGTGCGCGGCGAGCGTCGCTGGGAGGAGGTGCGGACGATCAGCTCGGTCGGTATCACCTGCTCGACCGGCCGATCGGTCTCGATGCCTTCGATCGCGTCGATCAGGAGCTGGACGACCGCGGTGCCGATGCGCCGTGGTTTGAGCGAGAGGGTGGTGATGGGCGGCTCGGTGGCCGCGTAGACAGTTGACTCGCTGCAGCAGACCAGCAGCAGATCGTCCGGGACGCGCAGCCCGTACCGCCTCGCGGCGGCGAGCAGATCGGTGCCGTTGGGGTCGAAGAGCCCGTAGACGGCGTCCGGCCGGTCGGGGCGGGCCAGCAGCCGGTCGGCGGCGACGGCGCCGGCGCAGGGGTCGTGGGCCGGGTAGGCCTCGTAGACCGGGTCCTGGCCGACGCGCTCGCACCAGTTGAGGTACGCGGTGGTGGACAGGCGGGTATAGGTGTCGGTGCTGGTACCGGTGAGCAGGCCGATCCGGCGGGCGCCGGCCGCGGCGAGATGGTCGAGCAGATCGAGAACGGCGGCTTCGTGGTCGTTGTCGACCCAGGCGGTGACCGGCAGGGTGCCGGCCGGACGGCCGTCGGAGACGACCGGCAGGCCCTGGCGGACCAGCTCGGTCACGACCGGGTCGTGGTCGGAGGGGTCGATGACGACGGTGCCGTCGAGGGCGACGTTCGACCAGACGTCATGGCGGGAGGTGGCGGGGAGGATGACCAGGGCATAGCCGCGGGCGAGCGCGGCTGAGGTGGCGGCCCTGGCCATCTCGGCGAAATAGGCGAATTCGGTGAAGGTGAAAGGTTCATCCCCGTAGGTCGTCACGGTCAGGCCGATGAGGCCGGACTTGCCGGTACGGAGCGTGCGGGCCGCTGCGGATGGGCGGTAGCCCAGCCGGTCGGCGACCTCGCGGACATGGCGGCGGGTGGCGTCCGGGAGCCGGCCCTTGCCGTTGAGCGCGTCGGAGACAGTCGTGATGGAGACCCCGGCAGCGGCGGCTACGTCCCGGATGCCCGCTCGGCCCTGCCGACTTCCCCGGGTCTGTGCCCGGCTCACCTGGTGCTTCCCTGCTGCTGTCATGGCGAGCCGATAGTAGGGCGAGGCCGGGCGGTTGAGCCGGTCGCATATTCACTCGTTGACAGGCACGTTTCTGCATGGTCGCCACCCCCCAACCGCCAGAGAAACCAAGGCAGTTCAGGGGAAACGCGTACCCCTGCCACTTGTCGTCGCGCATGGGCCTGCCAAATGAGCCATGTTTTGCTGTGGCCTCAACTCACCACTACGGGGGACGCGCGCCACGGCGCGAGCCACCGGCGCACGAGGTCGTGGATGCGCCCCCTTCCTCCCCGTCCCTTCGCGGGCGGACCGCCCGCGGCAAGATGCCATTCCGGTTTCAGCCATTCGCACCGGCGAGGAATCCTCATAAGGTGAGCAGTATTGGCGGTACGGACGGTCAAGGAGGACCACAGTGAGCGAGACGAGCGGGACCAGCCCGAAGCTGCGCGCCGTGCTGGACGGCATCCCCACCTACAAGCCGGGCAAGCCCGCCGCGGCCGAAGGCCCGGTCGCATACAAGCTGTCCTCCAACGAGAACCCCTATCCGCCGCTGCCCGGTGTGATGGAGAGCGCGCTGGCCGCCGCGGCGGATTTCAACCGATACCCGGACATGGCGTGCACCGCTCTCTTCAATGAGCTGTCCGAGCGGTTCGGTGTGCCCGTGTCGCACCTGGCCACCGGTACCGGGTCGGTGGGTGTGGCGCAGTCGCTGCTGCAGTCCACCTCGGGCCCCGGCGACGAGGTGATCTACGCATGGCGGTCCTTCGAGGCGTACCCGATCATCACGCAGATCAGCGGTGCCACCTCCGTGCAGGTGCCGCTGACGTCGGGTGAGGTGCACGACCTGGACGCGATGGCCGACGCGATCACCGACCGCACCCGGCTGATTTTCGTCTGCAACCCCAACAACCCGACCGGCACGGTGGTGCGGCGGGCCGAGCTGGAACGTTTCCTGGACCGTGTGCCGTCCGACGTCCTGGTGGTCCTGGACGAGGCGTACCGCGAGTTCATCAGGGACCCGCAGGTGCCGGACGGCATCGAGATCTACCGGGAGCGGCCGAACGTCGCCGTCCTGCGGACCTTCTCCAAGGCGTACGGGCTGGCCGGTCTGCGGGTCGGATTCGCGATCGCCCACGAGCCGGTGGCCGCGGCCCTACGCAAGACCGCGGTCCCGTTCGGCGTGAGTCAGCTGGCGCAGGACGCGGCGGTGGCCTCGCTGCGCGCCGAGGACGAACTGTGGGGACGCGTCGGCTCGTTGGTCTGCGAGCGCACGCGGGTGTACGAGGGGCTGGTGGCCCAGGGCTGGACGGTGGCCGAGACCCAGGCGAACTTCGTCTGGCTGCGGCTGGGGCAGCACACCGTGGATTTCGCGGCGGCCTGCGAGAAGGCGGGTGTGGTCGTGCGGCCGTTCCCCGGTGAGGGTGTGCGCGTCACGATCGGTGAGTCCGAGGCGAACGACATCTTCCTGCGGGTGGCGGAGTCGTTCCACAAGGAGCGGTACTGACCGGGCGGTGCCCCTTTGCGGGGCGGCCGGTCATCCGGCCGGCCACTCAGTCGGTGACCAGTTCGACGCGGATCGGGTCGCCGGTGCGCACCGTCGCGAGGAGGCGCGGGTCGCCTTCGATCCTGCCGAGGATGTTGCACGGGCTGGCGAGCCTGCACTCGTCGCCGCGTGAGATCGGCGTGGGTCCGTAGGGGAGCGCGAGGGCGTCGCCGGCGGTCCAGAACGCGACGGTGCCCGGTTCCACCACCTGGAGGGCGTCCGCCTCCAGCGGGACGGAGACGGGTGTGTCGAAGTAGACCTCTTCGCCCCAGGTGTGGGCGGTGGAGGCGATCGGGAGAGCCCCTGCGAGCACCTTGCTCGTGGGGGTTTCCTCGATGGTCGCGGTCACATGGCCGGCGGGCCAGGAGATTCGTATCTGCATGCGCGGATTCAACAATATGTTGAAGTTGCGGGGAAGGGGGACCCCCGTTTCACCTTCGGATTTCATGTAAGTCATAATGGCTTGTGATTGTGAACGCATTCACAAGCGCGCCTGGTTCCTCCCAAGATCAACCGGAATCGGTGAGGCGACGCACGAAACGTCCGGACCGTAGGACGTAGGCCGTAAGGAGAAGCTGACGTGGACCTGGCTCTGGCGCCAGAGACGCTGGCGCGGTGGCAGTTCGGTATCACCACCGTCTACCACTTCCTCTTCGTTCCTCTGACGATCTCACTGGCCGCTCTCACCGCCGGTCTGCAGACCGCCTGGGTGCGGACCGAGAAGGAGAAGTACCTCAGAGCGACCAAGTTCTGGGGCAAGCTCTTCCTGATCAACATCGCGATGGGTGTGGTCACCGGCATCGTGCAGGAGTTCCAGTTCGGCATGAACTGGTCCGACTACTCGCGCTTCGTGGGTGATGTCTTCGGCGCGCCGCTCGCCTTCGAGGCGCTGATCGCGTTCTTCTTCGAGTCCACGTTCATCGGGCTGTGGATCTTCGGCTGGGACAAGCTGCCCAAGAAGATCCACCTGGCCTGCATATGGATGGTGTCGATCGGCACCATCCTCTCCGCGTACTTCATCCTCGCGGCCAACTCCTGGATGCAGCACCCGGTGGGCTACAAGATCAATGAGGCGACCGGGCGGGCCGAGCTCACCGACTTCTGGGCGGTGCTCAGCCAGAACACCACCCTGACCCAGGTCTTCCACACCATGTCGGCGGCCTTCCTCACCGGTGGCGCGTTCATGGTCGGTATCGCAGCCTTCCACCTGGCCCGCAAGAAGCACATCCCGGTGATGAAGACCTCGTTGCGTCTCGGCCTGGTCACCGTCGTGGCCGGCGGCATGCTCACCGCCATCAGCGGCGACTTCCTCGGCAAGGTCATGTACCAGCAGCAGCCGATGAAGATGGCCGCGGCCGAGGCCCTCTGGGACGGCGAGGGCCCGGCGCCCTTCTCCGTCTTCGCGTACGGCGACGTGGACAAGGGCCACAACAAGGTCGCCGTCGAGATCCCCGGCCTCCTGTCCTTCCTCGCGCACAGCGACTTCGAGTCCTACGTCCCCGGTATCAACGACACCAACAAGGCCCTGCAGGAGAAGTACGGCCCGGGTGACTACCGGCCCAACATCCCCGTCGCCTACTGGGGCTTCCGGTGGATGATCGGGTTCGGCATGGCGTCCTTCTCCCTCGGACTGCTGGGCCTGTGGCTGACGCGCAAGAAGTTCCTGTTGCCGAAGGCGCTGAGGGTGGGCGATGACGAAGTGCCTCATCTGGTGCTCTTCAGGAAGCCGCTGAACCACAAGCTCACCCGGCTGTACTGGCTGACCGCGCTGTGGACCCTGGGCTTCCCGCTGATCGCCAACTCGTGGGGCTGGATCTTCACCGAGATGGGCCGCCAGCCCTGGGTCGTCTACGGCGTGCTGCGCACCCGGGACGCCGTGTCGCCCGGTGTCTCCACCACCGAGGTGCTCATCTCGATGACCGTCTTCACCGCCCTCTACGCGGTGCTCGCCGTGATCGAGGTCAAGCTGCTCGTGAAGTACGTCAAGGCGGGACCGCCGGAGCTCACGGAGTCCGACCTCAACCCACCCACCAGGATCGGCGGCCATGACAAGGACCCCGAGCACGGTGCCGACCGGCCGATGGCCTTCTCGTACTGAGGACTGGGAGCTGAGGCATGGAACTCCACGACATCTGGTTCGTACTCATCGCCGTCCTGTGGACCGGCTACTTCTTCCTGGAGGGCTTCGACTTCGGGGTCGGCGTACTCACCAAGCTGCTCGCCCGTAACCGGGTCGAGAAGCGTGTGCTGATCAACACCATCGGGCCGGTCTGGGACGGCAACGAGGTGTGGCTGCTGACCGCCGGCGGTGCGACCTTCGCCGCCTTTCCCGACTGGTACGCCACACTCTTCTCCGGCTTCTATCTGCCGCTGCTGGTGATCCTGGTCTGCCTGATCGTGCGTGGTGTCGCCTTCGAGTACCGCGCGAAGCGGCCCGAGGAGAAGTGGCAGCACAACTGGGAGCAGGCCATCTTCTGGACCTCGCTGATCCCCGCATTCCTCTGGGGCGTGGCCTTCGCCAACATCGTCCGGGGTGTGAAGATCGATGCGACCAAGGAGTACGTCGGTGGCCTCCTCGATCTGTTCAACCCGTACGCGCTGCTGGGCGGACTCGTCACACTGACGCTCTTCACCTTCCACGGAGCGGTGTTCACCGCCCTGAAGACGGTCGGCGACATCCGGGTGCGGGCCCGCAAGCTCGCTCTGGTGCTCGGTCTGATCACCGCGGTCCTGGCGCTCGGTTTTCTGCTCTGGACGCAGGTCTCGCGCGGTGACTCGACGAGCCTGGTGGCGATGATCGTCGCCGTGGTGGCGCTGCTCGGAGCGCTCGGGGCGATCAAGGCGGGGCGTGAAGGATGGTCCTTCGCACTGTCGGGCGTCACGATCGCGGCCGCGGTGGCGATGCTCTTCCTTACGCTCTTCCCGAACGTCATGCCGTCCTCGCTCAACCCGGACTGGAGTCTGACGGTGACCAACGCGTCGTCCAGCCCGTACACGCTCAAGATCATGACCTGGTGCGCGGCCGTGGCCACGCCGCTCGTGCTGCTGTACCAGGGCTGGACGTACTGGGTCTTCCGCAAGCGCATCGGGACCCAGCACATCGCCGACGCCCACTAGTGGGGGATGTTTCACGTGAAACCGATCGACCCGCGTCTGCTCCGGTACGCCCGAGCCACCCGTCTGTTCCTGGCGGCCGTGGTGGTTCTCGGCCTGGCGGGGGCGGCGCTGGTCGTCGGCCAGGCGATGCTCATCGCCGAGGTCGTGGTCGGCGCCTTCCAGCAAGGGCTCGTCGTCGATGACCTGGTGACGCCACTGACGTTGCTGGCCGTGGTGTCCGTGGGGCGCGGCGCCGTCTCCTGGCTGACCGAACTCGCCGCCCACCGGGCGAGCGCGGCGGTCAAGTCCGAGCTGCGAAGGCGGCTTCTGGAGCGAGCGGCGGCCCTCGGGCCGGGCTGGCTGAGCGGCCAGCGCGTCGGCTCCCTGGTCGCGCTGGCGACGCGGGGTGTCGACGCCCTGGACGACTATTTCGCCCGCTACCTTCCGCAGCTGGGGCTGGCGGTGGTCGTGCCGGTGGCGGTGCTGGCGAGGATCGTCACCGAGGACTGGGTGTCCGCCGCGACCATCGTGGTGACGCTGCCGCTGATCCCGATCTTCATGGTGCTCATCGGCTGGGCCACGCAGGCCCGTATGGACCGCCAGTGGCGCCTGTTGTCCCGGCTGTCGGGGCACTTCCTGGACGTGGTGGCGGGGCTTCCCACGCTCAAGGTCTTCGGACGGGCGAAGGCCCAGGCGGAGTCCATCCGCTCCATCACCGCCGAATACCGGCAGGCGACGCTCCGGACGCTGAGGATCGCTTTCCTTTCCTCGTTCGCGCTGGAGCTGCTGTCCACGCTGTCGGTGGCGCTGGTGGCGGTCGGGGTCGGTATGCGGCTGGTCCACGGAGACCTGGACCTGTACACGGGGCTCGTCATCCTGATCCTGGCGCCCGAGGCGTATTTGCCGCTGCGGCAGGTGGGGGCGCAGTACCACGCGGCGGCGGAGGGGCTCTCGGCGGCGGAGGAGATCTTCGCCGTCCTGGAGACGCCGGCACGTGCGGGCGGCACCGGGCCGGTGCCCGCCGGTCCGGTGCGCATCGAACTGGACGCGGTGACCGTGCGCCACGTGGGACGCTCGGAGCCCTCGCTGGACGCGGCCTCCCTGGTCGTGGAGCCGGGCGAGACGGTCGCGCTGGTCGGGCCCAGTGGGGTGGGAAAGTCGACCCTGCTGGACGTGGTGCTCGGCTTCGCCCGGCCCGAGGGCGGCGGGCGTGTCCGTGTCGGCGGGGCCGGGGGCCCGTCCGTGGACCTCGACACGCTGGACCTGGACCAGTGGCGGGAGCGCATCGCCTGGGTGCCTCAGCGGCCGTACCTGTTCGCCGGAACGATCGCGGAGAACGTGCGCCTCGCCAGGCCGGACGCGGACGCCGGCGCGGTACGGGCGGCGCTGCGCGATGCGGGCGCGGACTTCGTGGACGGGCTGCCGGCCGGCATCGAGACGGTGCTCGGCGAGGACGGCGCGGGCCTGTCGGCCGGCCAGCGTCAGCGGCTGGCCCTGGCCCGGGCTTTCCTCGCGGACCGTCCGGTGCTGCTGCTGGACGAGCCGACGGCCGCGCTGGACGGGGCGACCGAGGCGGCCGTGGTCGAGGCGGTGGAACGACTGGCCGAGGGGCGGACAGTGCTGCTGGTGGTGCACCGGCCGGCGCTCTTGGGGGTGGCGGACCGGGTGGTCCCGCTCTCCCCCAGCCCGTTCCTCCCCGAAACCGAAGGGCTCCTCCCCCCGGCCCCCCTGACCGGGAAGCGGCTTTCCACGGGGACGGACGCCCGCGCCCTCCCGACCGCGGCGGCTTCGCGCCGCGAGGAGCCCGCGCCGCCCGGTGAGCGTGAGGTGGCCACGGGGCGTGGGGCGAGGGCGTCCTCGGAGACCGGGAGTCCGGCGGCTCCACGCCGTGAGGGCCCCGTTTCGGCCGCACACGAGGCGGGGGCTTCTTCCGCCGCGGTGGACGCTTCTTACGGGGCGGGGAGCGGTGCGGTTTCGCGTCGTGAGAGCTCTGCCCCGGCCGGGGACGGAGCCGGGGTTCCCGCCCCGGTGGACGTTCGTGCCGAGGCCGGGAGCGCGGTCGGTGCTCAAGTGCTCGGCCGGGTGCGGGCGATGGCGGGGGAGCTGCGGGGGCGGCTTGGACTGGCATGGGGCTTGGGGAGCCTGGCCCTGGGGTGCGCCGTCGGGCTGATGGCGGTCTCCGGCTGGCTCATCTCGCGGGCCTCCGAGCAACCGCCCGTGCTCTATCTGATGGTGGCCGTCACGGCCACGCGGGCGTTCGGGATCGGGCGGGCCGTGTTCCGGTACGCCGAGCGCCTGGTGTCGCACGACGCCGTACTGCGGATGCTCGCCGAGCTGCGTGTCACCGTGTACCGCGGGCTGGAGCGGATCGCGCCGGCCGGGTTGCGCCGGACCCGGCGCGGGGATCTTCTGTCGCGGCTCGTCTCCGATGTGGACGCCCTGCAGGACTACTGGCTGCGCTGGCTGCTGCCCGCCGGGGCGGCCGTGGTCGTCGGGGCGGGGTCCGTCGGGTTCACGGCCTGGCTGCTGCCCGAGGCCGGCGCGGTTCTGGCCGTGGGCCTGCTGGCCGCCGGACTCGGGGT
The DNA here is from genome assembly GCF_054963715.1 of Streptomyces sp. STAM6. Taxonomy (NCBI): domain Bacteria; kingdom Bacillati; phylum Actinomycetota; class Actinomycetes; order Kitasatosporales; family Streptomycetaceae; genus Streptomyces; species Streptomyces sp. STAM6. The sequence goes on from NZ_JBUEFZ010000005.1 coordinate 162,614, forward strand.
GCCTCCGGCCGCCGGTGCGCTCGCCCGCCGCGCCGAGCGCAGGCTGGCTCCCGCGCGCGGTGTGCTCGCCACGCGGGTCGTCGACCTGCTGCGTGGTTGTGCGGAGCTGACGGTGGCCGGTGCCCTCGGGCGCCGTGGCGAGCAGGTGCGCGAGGCGGACGGTGATCTGACCCGGATCTCGGCGCGGCAGGCCGCCGCGACCGCTCTCGGCGGCGGGCTGTCGGCGCTGGTGTGCGGACTGACCGTCACCGCTGCCGCGCTGGTCGGCGTCCGGGCGGTCGGGGACGGCAGGCTCGACGGTGTGGCGCTCGCCGTCGTCGTGCTGACGCCGCTCGCCGCGTTCGAGGCCGTCGCCGGTCTGCCGCTCGCCGTCCAGTACCGCCGGCGCGTCCGCCGGAGCGCCGAGCGGGTGTTCGAGGTGCTCGACGCGCCGGTTCCCGTCCATGAGCCGGAGCGGCCGGCGGCGGTGCCGGACAGCCCGTTCCCGCTGGAGGTCCGGGGGCTCTCGGCCCGCTACGCGGGCCAGGAACGGGACGCCCTCGCGGGGCTCGACCTGCGGCTGGAGGCCGGCCGGCGGATTGCCGTGGTCGGCGCGTCCGGCTCGGGAAAGACGACCTTCGCCCAGGTGCTTCTGCGGTTCCTCGACGCGCGGTCGGGGACGTACCGGCTCGGTGGCGTGGACGCGGCCTCGCTCGACGGGGACGACGTGCGCCGTCTCGTGGGGCTCTGTGCCCAGGACGCGCACATCTTCGACAGCTCCGTCCGGGAGAACCTGCGCCTGGCGCGCCCCGGCGCGAGCGACGACGAGCTGCGCCGTGCGCTGGACCGGGCACGGTTGCTCGACTGGGTGGACGCGCTGCCCGACGGTCTGGACACGCTCGTCGGTGAGCACGGCGCCCGGCTCTCCGGGGGCCAGCGCCAGCGCCTCGCACTCGCCCGCGCGCTGCTCGCCGACTTCCCCGTCCTCGTCCTGGACGAGCCCGCCGAGCACCTCGACCTGGCCACGGCCGACGCCCTGACGGACGATCTGCTGCGGGCCACCGAGGGCCGCACGACGGTGCTGATCACGCACCGGCTGCGCGGTCTCGACGCGGTCGACGAGGTCGTCGTGCTGGAGGAGGGCCGGGCCGTGCAGCAGGGTCCGTACGCCGAACTGGCGGACGTCGAAGGCCCGTTGCGGCTGATGCTGGAGCGTGAGCGCCGTGCCGATCTGCTGCTGGCGACCGCGGGACCGGCCGCGCCCGAGTTCCCGGGCTGAAGCCGTCGGCCCCACGCCCGGCGAGCCGCTGGTGAGGGCGGGGCCGGATGCGAACACGACCGGCCCCTACCCAGGGGGGTGCGGACGGCGGCGGTCTCGGAGATCCGGCCGTCCTGCCGTTCCGCCGTTCGGCGGTGCCGGAGTTGCGTGCCTAGGCCTGTTGGCGGTAGAGGCGGTGGCTCTTTGGCGGTAAGAGCGTCGCGGGATCCCGGAGATCGCCCCGGTCCGGCGCGACGATCCCAGGGTGTTCCTTCCCGCCGCACGGCGGACGTTCGTCCCGCTCGTGCTGTCCGCGCTGCTCGTCCTGCTCCCCCGCCCACAGGCGGCGGTGGGAGCGGACGGGCCGAGCGCGAGCGCGGAGGTGGCGCGGCTGTACGAGGAGGCCGCCCGGGCCACCGAGACGTACGAGCAGAACAGCCGGGCGGCAGCGGTTCAGCGCGCCCTGATCACACGTCTCCAGGGCGAGCTGGTCACGAAGCGAAGCGAACTGGCCGTCCTGCGCGCCCGGGCGGGTGAGGTGGCGCGGGCGCAGTACCGCACCGGCGGCACTCTGGCGCCGACCGGCCGACTCCTGCTCGCCGACGATCCGGACGAGGCGATGCGGGCCCAGCGGCTCGCCGCACAGGCACACCGGGCCGTGGACAGGCTGATGGAGGGCACGCGCAAGGCGGAGCGGCGCTTGACCCGCACGGAAGGGGAGGCGGCGGATGCCTGGCAGGAGCTGGCCGTTCGGCAGACGCGGCTGGCCGCGATCCGGCAGGGTGTCGAGGCGCGGCTCGCGCTGGCTCAGAGCCGCCTCCAGGCACAGGCGGCGGACAGCGTGGCGGCGGGGCGCTGTCCGGCTCCGGCACGGCTCGGCCCGCCGGCTGTTCCGCCGGCCGCTCCATCGGCTGTCCCGGCTGACCGGGCGCCGGGCGAGGCGCAGGCTGGAGCGTCGCCTGGTGCGGCGGGCGGTCCGGAAAGCACCGGGTCACGTCCGGTACGGGCTCGTTCCGGCGGTGCGGTACGTGGTGCTGCCGGTGACGCGGCGAGTGGTGCGGCACATGGCCAGGCGGGCGGTCCGGCGAGCGACGCGGTGAGTGGCAAGGCGAGCAGTTCGGCGACCAAGGTGCTGCCCGCCACGGCGAGCGGCAAGGCGAGCGGCAAGGCGGGCGGTCCGGCGGGCGGCGCGATGGCCAAGGTGGTGCCCGGCAAGGCGAGTGGCAAGGCGGGCGGTCCGGCGGGCGGCGCGATGACGAGGGTGCTGCCCGGCAAGGCGAGCGGCAAGGCGAGCGGCAAGGCGGGCGGCGCGGTGACCAGGGTGGTGCCCGGCAAGGCGAGCAGTGCGGTGACCAGGGTGCTGCCCGGCAAGGCGAGCGGCAAGGCGAGCGGCAAGGCCGGCGGTCCGGCAAGCGGCGCGGCCCGGGGGCCGGTGGGGAGGGCCACGAGTGGCGCGTCGCCCCGTCCGCGGTGGGTCGCGCCGGTCGCGGAGCGGGACGGGTACGTGCTGTCCGCCGGTTTCGACCGGGCGGGTCCGCGGTGGGCGCACCGGCACACCGGGCAGGACTTCGCCGTGGGCATCGGTACGCCGGTGCGTTCGATCGGTGCGGGCCTGGTCGAGTCGGTGTCCTGCGGCGGCGCGTTCGGGATCGAGGTGCTCGTGCGCCACGGGGGCGGCTGGTACTCGCAGTACGCGCATCTGGCCGCCGCGGCCGTGACCAGGGGACAGCGGGTGCCGGTCGGCGAGAGGATCGGCCAGGTGGGGAGCACCGGTAACTCCACCGGACCGCATCTGCACTTCGAGGTACGGGTCACGCCGTACCTCGGTTCGGGCGTGGACCCCGTGCGCTGGCTGCGGGAACACGGGGTCGAGCTGCGTGGCGTCGGCGGCTCCGGCGCCGTCAGTGGTTCCTGAGGATGTCCTCGATGATGAGCGCGACGCCGTCCTCGTTGTTGGCGACGGTGCGGCCGGAAGCGGCGGCGACCACGTCCGGGTGGGCGTTGCCCATCGCGTACGAGCGGCCCGCCCAGGACAGCATCTCGATGTCGTTGGGCATGTCGCCGAACGCCACCACCTCGTCGGCGGAGATGCCGCGCTCGGCGCAGCACAGCGCCAGCGTGCTGGCCTTGGAGACGCCCATCCCGCTGACCTCCAGCAGGGCGGTGGGACTGGAGCGGGTGATGGTGGCCTGCGCGCCGGCGGCGACCTGGGCCAGGGCGAGGAAGCCGTCCGGGGTCAGTTCGGGGTGCAGGGCGAGCAGCTTCAGCACGGGGTCGCCCGAGCCCGGCCGCTCCTCGTGCAGCAGCTTCTCGGCGGGGGCGATGGACGCGCCGTGGTCGAGGTAGAAGGGCGGGTAGTCCGGCTCGTAGTGGACTCCGGTGGTGAGGTCGACGGCGAAGGCGGTGCCCGGCGCCTCGCGTCGCAGCGTCCGTACGACGTCGAGCGCGATCTCGCGGTCGAGCGGCCGGGTCTCCAGGAGCCTCCCGCCGGCGTGCAGGTCCACCACGGCGGCGCCGTTGGCGCAGATCGCGAGGCCGTGGCCGTGGACGTGCTCGCTGACGACGCCCATCCAGCGGGCCGGGCGGCCGGTGACGAAGAAGACCTCGATACCCGCTTCCTCGGCCGCGGCCAGCGCCGCGATCGTACGGTCCGAGACCGATTTGTCGTCACGAAGGAGCGTTCCGTCGAGGTCGGTGGCGATCAGTCGGGGACGCCGATGCGAGGTCGGCCGCGGTCGGTGAGAGGTCAATGAGGTCACGGGCCCATTGTCCCGTACACGTGTGCACGGGCGTGCGGCCATGCGCACATCTGAGCTGTTCCGTGACTCTCTGAGGGCGGGCGTATGGTCGGGGGATGCGTCTGAGCACCGTGATCCTCCCCTTCCGCCGCTGGCACGACGGTGGCCGCGACGAGTGGCTCCGCGCCGAGCGGCTCGGCTTCCACAGCGCGTACACGTACGACCACCTCTCGTGGCGCGTTCCCTTCCGTGACGGTCCGTGGTTCGGCGCGATTCCGACCCTCACGGCGGCTGCCGGCGCCACCGAGCGGATACGGCTGGGCACCCTGGTGACGTCGCCGAACTTCCGGCATCCGGTGACGCTCGCCAAGGAGCTGATCACGCTGGACGACCTCTCCGGAGGCCGTGTCACGCTGGGCATCGGCGCGGGCGGCATGGGCTTCGACGCGACCGCGCTGGGGCAGGAGGCGTGGTCGCCGCGCGAGCGGGCCGACCGGTTCGGGGAGTTCGTGCCGTTGCTGGACCGGCTCCTGTCCGAGGAGACGGTCACGCACGAGGGGACGTTCTATTCGGCCCGCGAGGCGCAGAACGTCCCGGGCTGTGTGCAGCGCCCGCGCCTGCCGTTCGCCGTGGCGGCCACCGGGCCGCGCGGTCTGAGGCTGGCGGCGAAGCACGGTCAGGCGTGGGTGACGACCGGGGATCCGAAGGTGTCCGAGTCGGGCACGCCGGAGCAGTCCCGGGAGGCGATCCGGGCGCAGGTCGAGAAGCTGGGCAAGGCGTGCGCGGACGCCGGCCGGGACGCCGAGGCCATGGACAAGATCCTGCTGAGCGGGTTCACGCCGGACCGTCCACTGGAGTCCCTCGACGCGTTCGTCGACTTCGCGGGCCGCCACTTCGAGCTGGGCTTCACCGAGATCGTGATCCACGCTCCGATCGCGGACACCGTCTTCGCCGCCGACCAGCGGGTCTACGAGCGGATCGCGACGGAGGCACTGGCGCAGCTGCGCCAGTGAAGCGACCCGGTGCCCGCGGTCACTCCGGGAAGCGGATGTAGGCCGGGGGCACCGCGGCGGTGAGCCAGACGCCGTTCGCGCTGACGTGGAACACGTGGCCGTCCCTGTGCATCGCGCCCGAGTCGATCGAGAGCACCAGCGGGCGGCCGCGCCGGGCGCCGACGCGCGTGGCGGTTTCGCGGTCCGGCGACAGGTGGACGTGGTGGCGGGACATGGGGCGCAGGCCCTCGGCCCGGATCGCGGCCAGGCTGCGGGCCACCGTGCCGTGGTAGAGATACGCGGGCGGGGTGGCCGGCGGCAGGTCGAGGTCCACCTCGACGGTGTGGCCCTGGTTCGCCCTGATGCGGTCTCCGTCGATCGTGAAGCGCCGCTTGTCGTTGACGGCGACGACATGGTCGAGCTCGGCGCGGGTGATCGGCATGCCGTCGCCGGCCGCCGCCCGCAGCAGGTCGTCGATGGCGGCCCAGCCGTTCGGGTCGAGGACGAGCCCGATCCGCTCGGGCTGGTGGCGCAGATGTTTCGAGAGGTACTTCGACACCCTTACGGTGCGTCTTTCGTCCATGCTTCCAGCGTGTCAGGCATCACGTTCGCCACGCCACACAAATTTCACGGAAAAGGTTTGGTCCACAACCAACTAGGTTTATCCACAGGAGAATTGACAGTTCTGTGGACAACTGAATGTGATTTTCAGCCTGCTTGACCCTTTTCCGTGACTTCGGGGCGACTTGGAGCAAGGGCGTCCAAGGCACGTGCGTGCACCTCGCGTTCGGCCGCGGCGGCGACGAACGCCGCTACGTTCTCCGCGCCAACGAGGCTGCTGACGGCGGCGATCGTCGAGGCCGGGAGCATGACGGAACGCGGCTCGTCGCCGCCGGCCGGCGGCCCCTTCGGGGACAGCTGACGCTGGAGGTGCCGGGGGGCGAACGTCTGCATGGCACGGGCCAGTTCGGCATCGACCGTCTGCTGGGCCAGTGGCCGCAGCCGCCGCACCAGGGCCGCCGCTTCCGCCGCGTCGGCGTCGGTCGGCGGACGGTGTCCCAGGTAGCGGGCGAAGACGTGTTCCGTGGTGAACTCCAGGAAGCGGGCGGCCATGTGCTCGACCTGTGCCCGAAGTTCCCTCAGGTGCGCGGCTATTGCCAGCAGCGGCACACCGGCCGCGTACAACTCGACCGCCACCGCGAGCTCCTGGGGACTCGGAACCAGGAATGCGTCCTCCTGGCCGGGGACGCGCTCCAGGACCCCGAGCTCGATCGCCTCCGCCACGGCCTTGTCGTCCGGAGTGCCGCCGAACGCGGCGTCCAGCTCCGCCCGGGTGATGCGGGCGGCTTCCTCGTCCGTCCACGGACCGTGCACCTCGGCCACCAGCCCGAGGACCCCGCCCAGCCCGCGGCCCTGGTCCCACGCCTCCAGGAGCTCCTTGATGGAGGCGAGGGTGTAGCCGCGGTCCAGGAGGTCGGCGATCTGCCGCAGCCGGGACAGATGGGCGCTGCCGTACACGTTGGACCGGCCGCGCCGCTCCGGCTTGGGCAGCAGGCCCCGGTCCTGGTAGGCACGGATGGTCCGGACCGTGGCGCCGCTGTGGTGCGCCAGGTCCTCGATCCGGTACTCGGCCGCCGACTGCTGTGCTGGCTGCTCGACCACGCCCGCTCCTACCTCCCCCGACCCTGCTGCCAGGGATCGTACGACTGCCGCCGTCACACCGGGGGGTCGAGGCGGGCCAGGGCCCGCAGGGCCCGCGGTGCGAGGCGCGAGAGCAGGTGGGCGCCGCGGGCCTCCGGGGTCACCGGCACGACCGCCTGGTTCCGCACGACGGCCCGCAGGATCGCGTCCGCGACCTTCTCCGGCGGGTAGTTCCGCAGCCCGTACAGCCGGGCCGTCCGCTTCTGCAGCCGCTTCTCCTCCTCCGCCGAGACACCGGCGAAGTTCGCCGTGGCGGTGATGTTGGTGTTCACGATGCCGGGGCAGATGGCGGTGACCCCGATGCCCTTCCCGGCCAGCTCCGCGCGCAGGCACTCGCTCAGCATCAGCACCGCCGCCTTCGACGTGCTGTACGCGGGCAGGGCCCGGGACGGCTGGAAGGCCGCGGCGGACGCGATGTTGACGATGTGGCCGCCCTGACCCCGCTGGGCCATCTGCCCGCCGAAGATCCGGCAGCCGTGGATCACACCCCACAGGTTGACGTCGAGGACCTTCTTCCAGTCCTCGGTCGTCGTGGCGAGGAAGGAGCCGGACAGCCCGATGCCGGCGTTGTTCACCAGCACGTCCACGACGCCGTACTCGGTGGCTGTCCTCTCGGCGAGCTTCTCCATCGCCTGCTCGTCGCTGACGTCCACCACCTCGCTCCAGGCCTCGGGCGCACCGATCAGCCGGGCCATCTCGGCCGTCCGCGCGGCGCCCTCCGCGTCCCGGTCCACCGCGATCACCCGGGCGCCCGCCTCGGCGAACCCGAACGCGGTGGCCCGCCCGATGCCGCTGGCCGCGCCGGTCACCAGGACCAGCCGGCCGCCGAACCGGTCGGCGTACGGCTTCCCCGACGCCACCGGGGCCGGCATCTCACCACCCCGCTCCTCGTGTGCCGTCACGAACTCGCCGATCCACGCGGCGAGCTGGTCCGGACGGGTGCGCGGCACCCAGTGCTTGGCCGGCAGTGCCCGGCGCACCAGGTCGGGCGCCCACGTGCCCAGGTCGTCGTAGAGCCGCTCCGACAGGAAGATGTCGCCGGTCGGGGTGATCAGCTGCACGGGCGCGTGCGCGAACGCGTCGGCACGCGGACGGCGCAGCCGCGCCCGGACGTTGTCCCGGTAGAGCCAGGCGCCGTGGGCCGCGTCCGCCGGCAGGGACGGTGTCGGATAGTCGCCGCCGGGGACCTTCTCCAGCCGCCGCAGGATCTTCGGCCACCGTTTGCCGAGCGGCCCGCGCCAGGCGAGCTCCGGCACGACCGGGGTGTGCAGCAGGTAGACGTACCACGACTTGGCGCCCTGGCCGAGCAGCTGGCCGACCCGGCGGGGCGTCGGCCGGGTCATCCGCTTCTTGATCCAGTGCCCGAAGTGGTCGAGCGAGGGGCCGGACATCGAGGTGAAGGAGGCGATCCGCCCCTCGGTGCGCTTGACCGTGACGAACTCCCAGGCCTGCACCGAGCCCCAGTCGTGGCCGACCAGGTGTACCGGCCGGTCCGGGCTGACCGCGTCCGCGACCGCCAGGAAGTCGTCCGTCAGCTTCTCCAGGGTGAACCCGCCGCGCAGCGGCACCGGCGCGGTCGACCGCCCGTGGCCCCGCACGTCGTACAGCACCACGTGGAAGTGCTCGGCGAGCTTCGGCGCGACCTCGGACCACACTTCCTTGGAGTCCGGGTAGCCGTGCACCAGCACGACCGTCGGACGGTCCGCGTCACCCAGCTCGGCCACGCACAGCTCGATCCCACCGGTGCGAACCCGGCGCTCCCGCGCCCCCGCCAACGCCATCAGATGCCCTCCGCCCAGCGCCGCACGTGCGGCAGATCGTCGTCCAGCCAGAACGCGCTCTGCTCGGGGTCCCGGGAGTCGGTGACCACGAGGAGCTCCTCGAACTTCGCGCCCGTACCCCGGAACCCGAGATGCGGCTCGACCGCCCACAGCCCCGGCCGCGGCGGGTGATCGGAGAACCGGTACGGCGACCACAGCGGCGACCAGCCCTCCCGGTGGCCGTGGACCGCGTCGCTCACGAGGCCCTTCAGCGACTGGGTGCCGAACCCGAAGAGCGTGGGCGACCAGCGGCGCTCGCGGACCCGGTCCACCTTGTGGGCGATCACCCCGAAGGGGTACGCGCGGTGCCGGTTCGCGTACCCCTGCCGGACCATCAGCCGGTCCACGTCCTCGTAGATCTCCCGCAGGGAGCGCCGCTCCCGGACCTCCCGCAGAATCAGTTCGCGGTGCTCCTCCAGGTCCGCGAGGAGCTTGTCGTGGACCGGGTTCAAGCCCAGGCAACCCGAATAGCCGATGTCCGCGGTGTAGCCCTTGTACACCGGTGCCATGTCGAGGATGAAAGGCATCCCCGCCTCCAGCCGCCGGCCGGTCGGGAAGAACTGCAGAGGGACCCGGAAGTTCACGAACGCCGTACGGTCGCCGAACCAGGCGAACGGCAGATGGAACCAGTCCCGCACTCCCCGCTCGCGCAGCCAGTCGCGCTGCATCCGGGCCGCCTCGCGCTCGGTGACCCCCGGCTTGAGCTGTCCGGCGACCGCCTCCGCGCATGCGTACGCCAGGCGCTGCACTTCTCTGAACCCGCGCAGGTCCGCGCCCGGTTCCCGAGTCACCGATGAGACTGCTGAGGCCATGCCACCCGTCCGTCCCGTGTGCCGTACGCGGTCGTAACTTGACACTGATGAATGTGACAATGCTCGGCGGCTGCGTCAAGAGCCGTGCACGGACTGTGGAGAACAGCGACTTCCGGAGGGCCCCCCTACGGGCCCGTAGTCCTGGAGTCGGACATCGATCCAGCCGCCTGGTCTGACGCCCGTTGTGGCCTGCGCCACTACCTTCGAAGCGTGACTGTGATCGCGACCGAAAGCCTCAGCAAGCGGTTCCCCCGGGTGACCGCTCTCGACCGGCTCTCCCTGGACATCGGGCCCGGTGTGACCGGACTTGTGGGTGCCAACGGAGCCGGCAAGTCCACCATGATCAAGATCCTGCTGGGTCTGTCGCCCGCCACCGAGGGCCGGGCCGAAGTCCTCGGCCTCGACGTCGCCACCAGCGGCGCCGCCATCCGTGAGCGGGTCGGCTACATGCCCGAGCACGACTGCCTGCCGCCCGACGTCTCGGCCACCGAGTTCGTCGTCCACATGGCCCGGATGTCCGGCCTGCCGCCCACCGCGGCGCGCGAGCGCACCGCCGACACCCTGCGCCACGTCGGGCTGTACGAGGAGCGCTACCGCCCCATCGGCGGCTACTCGACCGGCATGAAGCAGCGTGTGAAGCTCGCCCAGGCCCTCGTCCACGACCCGAAGCTCGTCCTGCTGGACGAGCCGACCAACGGCCTCGACCCGGTCGGCCGCGACGAGATGCTCGGTCTGATCCGCCGCGTGTACACGGACTTCGGCATCTCGGTCCTGGTCACCTCCCACCTGCTCGGCGAGCTCGAACGCACCTGCGACCACGTCGTCGTCATCGACGGCGGCAGGCTGCTGCGCTCCAGCTCCACCAGCGACTTCACCCAGATCACGACCACCCTCGCGGTCGAGGTCACCGACAGCGACACCCACCCCGACGGCACGGCGGCCCTGCGCGAGGCGCTCACCGCCGCCGGAATCACCCTGCACGCGGGCGTGGAGGAGGGCCTGCCGGGCGCGGGCCACATCCTGCTGCTGGAGGCGACCGGCGAGGAGACCTACGACCTGGTGTGCGACACCGTCGCCGGGCTCGGCCTCGGTCTCGTCCGCATGGAACAGCGCCGTCACCACATCGCCGAGGTCTTCCGCCCGGCGACGGAGGCAGCGGCCCACGGCGCCATGGAGGTGCAGTCCCGGTGAGCACCGAGACCCAGACGCAGAACGGGTCCCAGACCCGGATCCACAACATCGGGTACCGCGACTACGACGGGCTGCGGCTGGGCCGCGCCTATGCCCGCCGCTCCCTGTTCTCCCAGTCGCTGCGCGGCTCCTACGGACTGGGCCGCAGTGCCAAGTCCAAGGTCCTGCCGATGATCCTGCTCGGCGTGATGTGCGTCCCGGCGCTGATCGTCGTGGCCGTCGCCGTGGCGACCAAGCTGACGGAACTGCCGCTGGACTACACGCGCTACGCGATCTTCACGCAGGCCGTGATCGGTCTCTTCCTGGCCGCGCAGGCGCCCCAGTCCGTCTCCCGCGACCTGCGGTTCAAGTCCGTCCCGCTGTACTTCTCCCGGCCGATCGAGCGCGTCGACTACGTGCTCGCCAAGTACAGCGCGATGGCGTCGGCGCTGTTCATCCTCACGGCGCTGCCGCTGCTCATCCTGTACATCGGGTCGCTGCTGGCCAAGATGGACTTCGCCGACCAGACCAAGGGATTCGCACAGGGGCTGCTCTCCGTGGCGCTGCTCTCCGTCCTGTTCGGCGGGATCGGCCTGGTGATGGCCGCGCTGACGCCCCGCAGGGGCTTCGGTGTCGCCGCCGTCATCGCCACCTTCACCATCTCGTACGGAGCCGTCTCCACCGTCCAGGCGATCGCCTGGAGCACCGGCTCCCTGGGCGCCGTGAAGTGGCTGGGCCTGTTCTCGCCCGTCACCCTGATCGACGGTGTGCAGACCGCGTTCCTGGGCGCCTCGTCGTCCTTCCCCGCCGAGGCCGGACCCGGCGCCGGAGTCGGCGTGGTCTACCTCCTGGTCGTCCTCGCGCTCATCGCCGGCTCCTACGGCGTCCTGATGCGCCGCTACCGAAAGGTCGGGCTGTGACCGCCCTCCCGTCGCCCGCCACCACCCTTCCAAGGAATCGGCTGCGCCCATGAGCACTCTCGTCATCGACCACACGTCACGGTGGTTCGGCAACGTCGTGGCCGTCAACGACGTCACCATGACCGTCGGCCCGGGCGTGACCGGCCTGCTCGGTCCCAACGGCGCCGGCAAGTCCACCCTGATCAACATGATGGGCGGCTTCCTCGCCCCCTCGACCGGCACCGTCACCCTCGACGGGGAGACGATCTGGCGCAACGAGTCCGTCTACCGGCAGATCGGCGTCGTCCCCGAGCGCGAGGCGATGTACGACTTCCTCACCGGCCGGGAATTCGTCGTCGCCAACGCCGAGTTGCACGGCCTCGGCGCGAAGGAGGCCCAGCGGGCCCTCGCGACCGTGGAGATGGAGTACGCCCAGGACCGCAAGATCGGCACGTACAGCAAGGGCATGCGCCAGCGCGTGAAGATGGCCTCCGCCCTGGTGCACGAGCCGTCCGTGCTGCTGCTCGACGAGCCGTTCAACGGCATGGACCCGCGCCAGCGCATGCAGCTGATGGACCTGCTGCGGCGGATGGGCGCCGAGGGCCGCACGGTCCTGTTCTCCTCGCACATCCTGGAGGAGGTCGAGCAACTCGCCTCCCACATCGAGGTGATCGTCGCCGGCCGGCACGCCGCGAGCGGTGACTTCCGCAAGATCCGCCGGCTGATGACCGACCGCCCGCACCGCTACCTGGTCCGCTCCAGCGACGACCGGGCGCTGGCGGCGGCGCTGATCGCCGACCCGTCGACGGCGGGCATCGAGGTCGACGTCACCGAGGGCGCGCTGCGCATCCAGGCCGTGGACTTCGGGCGGTTCACGGAACTGCTCCCGAAGGTCGCCCGCGAGCACTCCATCCGGCTGCTGACGGTCTCGCCATCGGACGAGTCCCTCGAGTCGGTCTTCTCGTACCTCGTCGCGGCCTGAAGGGAGCCCCAGACATGTACAACCCCACGGTCGCCCGGCTCACCTACCGGGCCCTGCTCGGCCGCCGCCGGGCCGCGATCCTCTTCGTGCTGCCCGGGCTGCTGCTGCTCATCGCGGCCGCCGTCCGCGCCTTCAACGGCGTCGACGACCAGATCGCCGCCGACGTCCTGGGCGGCTTCGCGCTCGCCACCATGGTGCCGCTGATCGGTGTCATCGCCGGCACCGGCGCCATCGGACCCGAGATCGACGACGGTTCGATCGTCTACCTCCTCGCCAAGCCGGTGAAGCGGCCCTCGATCATCTTCACCAAGCTGATCGTGTCCATCGCCGTGACCATGGTCTTCTCGGCCGTCCCCACCTTCGTCGCGGGGATGATCCTCAACGGCAACGGCCAGCAGGTGGCGGTCGCCTACACCGTCGCCGCGCTCGTCGCCTCGATCGCGTACAGCGCGCTGTTCCTGCTGCTGGGCACGGTCAGCCGGCACGCGGTCGTCATCGGCCTGGTCTACGCGCTGGTCTGGGAGGCGCTGTTCGGCACCCTCATCTCCGGGGCGCGCACCCTGAGCGTCCAGCAGTGGGCCCTCGCCGTCGCCGAGAACGTCAGCGGCGAGGGTCTGGTGGCCTCGGACGTGGGCCTGCCGGTCGCGGTGGTCCTGCTGGCCGGGGTGACGGTCGCGGCGACCTGGTACGCCGGACAGAAGCTGCGCACCCTGACCCTGGCGGGCGAGGAGTAGGGCGGGACGAGGAGCACGCCGGGCAAGACGCCCTCCACGCGCGCGTGGAGGGCGTTTCTCGTCCCCGGCCGGCGGTGGCCGGAGCGGGCGCCTTTCACACCGGTTTGACGCGATCCCGTGCACACTTGCGGTACGGAGGAGGTGCCCATGGCCGCCGACCCTGACCCGGACCACCGGGCCGACGCCGACGCATCCCGGGACGACGTCGCATTCGACCAGGACTTCGTACGCGCCGCGGAGACGACCGAGCCCTCCGCACGGGCCCGGATGCTCGCCGCCCGCTGGCGCGGCCGGGCACCCGAGCCCCAGCCGTGGCGGGCGGACGAGCCGCCGGCCGGCTGGTTCTGGAGCCGGGCCCGCCGCCGCAAGAAACGGCGCCGCAAGGACTGAGCCTTGCCTCCAGGATTACTGTGGGCTGGTGCGCGACCGGACGCACGCCGGCGCTCAGCAAGCTCACAACCTGGGGAGTAAGCCATGTCAGACCGCTTCGACGTCGTTGTACTCGGAGCCGGCCCCGGCGGTTACGTCGCCGCCATCCGCGCCGCCCAGCTGGGCAAGCGGGTCGCGGTGGTGGAGGAGAAGTACTGGGGCGGTGTCTGCCTGAACGTCGGCTGCATCCCCACCAAGGCCCTGCTGCGCAACGCGGAGCTGGCCCACATCTTCCACCACGAGGCGAAGACGTTCGGCATCAAGGTCGACGGCACGGTCTCCTTCGACTACGGCGAGGCGTTCCGCCGCAGCCGCACCGTCGCGGACGGCCGCGTCAAGGGCGTCCACTACCTCATGAAGAAGAACGGCATCACCGAGTTCGACGGCCGGGGCACCTTCCTCGACGCCAACACCCTCCAGGTGGCGCTCTCCGACGGCACGACGCAGACGATCACCTTCGACAACTGCATCATCGCCACCGGCGCCACCCCGAAGCTGCTGCCCGGCACCTCGCGCAGCGAGCGCGTGGTGACGTACGAGGAGCAGATCCTCGCCGACGGTGTGCCGCAGTCGATCGTCATCGCCGGTGCCGGCGCGATCGGCGTCGAGTTCGCCTACGTCCTGCACAACTACGGCGTGAAGGTCACGATCGTCGAGTTCCTGGACCGGATCGCGCCTCTGGAGGACGAGGACGTCTCCAAGGAACTGGCGAAGCAGTACCGCAAGCTCGGCATCGACGTGCTCACCTCGACCCGCGTCGAGGCGATCGACGAGTCCGGCCCGCAGGTCCGGGTCACCGTCACCGGCAAGGACGGCGTCCAGAAGGTCCTGGAGGCCGACAAGGTCCTGCAGGCCATCGGCTTCGCGCCGAACGTCACCGGATACGGTCTGGAGGCCACCGGCGTCGCCCTCACCGAGCGCGGCGCGATCGACGTCGACGGCCGCTGCCGCACGTCCGTGCCGCACATCTACGCCATCGGTGACGTCACCGCGAAGCTGATGCTCGCGCACACCGCCGAGTCCATGGGTGTCGTCGCCGCCGAGACGATCGCGGACGCCGAGACCATGGAGCTCGACTACCCGATGATCCCGCGCGCCACCTACTGCCAGCCGCAGATCGCCAGCTTCGGCTGGACCGAGGCGCAGGCGCGGGAGAAGGGCTTCGACGTCAAGGTCGCCAAGTTCCCCTTCACGGCGAACGGCAAGGCGCACGGGCTGGGCGACTCGACCGGCTTCGTGAAGCTCATCAGCGACGCGAAGTACGGCGAGATCATCGGTGCGCACCTGATCGGTCCGGACGTGACCGAGCTGCTGCCCGAGCTGACGCTGGCCCAGCAGTGGGACCTCACGGTCCACGAGGTGGCGCGGAACGTGCACGCGCACCCGACGCTGGGCGAGGCGGTGAGGGAGGCCGTGCACGGGCTCGCGGGTCACATGATCAACTTCTGAGCGGGCGTTGGTCCCCGGGCAGCGCGGCGTCACCGTTAATTCGGTGGCGTCGCGCCGTCGTGAGGGGCACATTGGTGACGCAGCCACACACCGGCGCACGGGTGCGCAGCCGAATTTCGAGACCGGGGAGGAGCACGACGATGACCGAGGAGAGTCGGAGTACGTCGAGCTCCCAGCAGGGCAGCGTGCGGCGGGCACCGGAGTAGCCACCGAATCACTCCGTGAGCCGCTGTCGGAAGCTGCCCGGGGCGGCCGCTTCGAGCGCGCATCCGCGCGGGCCGCCCCTCCCGGAGGATTGGCCGAGTGGTAAGGCACCGGCTTGCTAAGCCGTGGTCGGGGTGAGCCCCGCGCGCGTTCGATCCGCGCATCCTCCGCAACACGCTGTCAGCGGGAACACGCTGTCGGCAGGCCCCCGTTCCTCCCGCGAGGGCTTCGTCCAGGGGCAACCATGAACCGCCGGGCCCCCGCGGAATCCGGGAAGGGACGGGGTGGGCCGAACCCGCAGCCCCGGGTTCGCTCAACGTGAGAGCAGTTCCTCCAGGACCAACGCGATGCCGTCGTGTTCGTTCGACGCCGTGATCTCGTGCGCCACGGCCTTCAGGTCGCCGTGCGCGTTCGCCATCGCCACGCCGTGGGCCGCCCAGGCGAACATGGGGATGTCGTTCGGCATGTCGCCGAAGGCGATCGTCTCCGTGGACTTCACGCCCAGGCGGCGGGCCGCCAGGGAGAGGCCCGTGGCCTTGGAGAGGCCGAGGGGGAGGATCTCCACGATGCCCGGGCCCGCCACCACCACGTCCACCAGGCTGCCGACCGCCTCGCGGGCGACGCGCGCCAGGGCGTCGTCGTCGAGTTCGGGGTGCTGGATGTAGACCTTGTTGAGCGGGGCCGACCAGAGGTCCGCCGGGTTCTCGAAGGGCACGTACGGGAGCGGGCCCTCCTGGATGCGGTAGCCGGCGCTGGCCAGGACCTCGCCGTCGAGGCCGTCGCGGCTGGCGGCCAGGTCCAGCGGGCCCACCTCCGCCTCGATCTTGGCGAGGGCGAGACCGGCCAGCTGGCGGTCCAGGGTCACCGACGTGAGCAGCCGGTGCTCCCCCGCGTGGTAGACCTGCGCGCCCTGGCCGCAGACGGCGAGGCCGTCGTACCCGAGGTCGTCGAGGATGTGGCGCGTCCACGGGACGGACCGGCCGGTGACGACGATGTGCGCGGCGCCCGCCGCCGTCGCGGCGGCGAGCGCGTCACGCGTGCGCTGCGAGACCGTCTCGTCGGAGCGCAGCAGCGTCCCGTCGAGGTCGGTCGCGACCAGCTTGTAGGGGAACGGGGTCACTTGGAGACCGGCTCCAGGACCTCACGGCCGCCCAGGTAGGGGCGGAGGATCTCCGGCACCCGCACCGAGCCGTCCGCGAGCTGGTGGTTCTCCAGGATCGCCACGATCGTGCGCGGTACGGCGCACAGCGTGCCGTTCAGCGTCGCCAGCGGCTGCACCTTCTTGCCGTCGCGCATCCGCACGGACAGCCGGCGGGCCTGGAAGCCGTCGCAGTTCGAGGCGGACGTCAGCTCGCGGTACTTGCCCTGCGTCGGGATCCACGCCTCGCAGTCGTACTTGCGGGAGGCGGACGCGCCGAGGTCGCCCGAGGCCACGTCGATCACCTGGAACGGCAGCTCCAGCGCCGTCAGCCACTGCTTCTCCCAGTCCAGGAGCCGCTTGTGCTCGGCCTCGGCGTCCTCCGGAGCGACGTACGAGAACATCTCGACCTTGTCGAACTGGTGGACGCGGAAGATGCCGCGGGTGTCCTTGCCGTAGGTCCCGGCCTCGCGCCGGAAGCAGGGCGAGAAGCCGGCGTACCGCAGCGGCAGCTTGTCGGCGTCGATGATCTCGTCCATGTGGTACGCGGCGAGCGGCACCTCGGACGTACCGACCAGGTAGTAGTCGTCCTTCTCCAGGTGGTACACGTTCTCGGCGGCCTGGCCGAGGAAGCCCGTGCCCTCCATGGCGCGCGGGCGGACCAGCGCGGGGGTGAGCATCGGGACGAACCCCGCTTCGGTGGCCTGCGCGATCGCGGCGTTGACGAGCGCGAGCTCCAGCAGGGCGCCGACGCCCGTCAGGTAGTAGAAGCGCGAGCCGGAGACCTTCGCACCGCGCTCGACGTCGATGGCGCCGAGCGCCTCGCCGAGTTCCAGGTGGTCCTTCGGCTCGAAGCCCTCGGCGCCGAAGTCACGGATCGTGCCGTGGGTCTCCAGGACGGTGAAGTCCTCCTCGCCGCCGACCGGGACGTCGGGGTGGACCAGGTTGCCCAGCCGGAGCAGGAGCCGGCGGGTCTCCTCGTCGGCGTCGTTCTGTGCGGCCTCCGCGGCCTTGACGTCCGCCTTGAGCTGCTCGGCCTTCTGCAGCAGCTCGGCCCGCTCCTCCGGGGACGCCTTGGGGATCAGCTTGCCGAGCGACTTCTGCTCGGAGCGCAGTTCGTCGAAGCGGACGCCGGACGACCTGCGCCGCTCGTCGGCGGAGAGCAGGGCGTCGACGAGCTCGACGTCCTCTCCACGGGCGCGCTGGGAGGCGCGAACACGGTCGGGGTCCTCACGGAGCAGGCGAAGGTCAATCACCCCACCAGGCTACCGGTGTGCGCTCGGGCCACCCCAATCGATATCGCCGAGCGTGTCGTTTTGCCGGAAATGCCGGAATTAACGAATGTGCCGCCGAAGTGCCGCCAAAGCGCCGCCGAAGTGCTGTCAAAGCGTCGCGGGAGTGGACGCGAAGTGACGGCGAAGCGGTCGTGGCGGTCTGCGGAATGCTCCCGAGATCGTCAATAAGCGCATTTCCTTCGCCGGAAAGAGGCATCTCGCCGACCGGACCCTTGACCCCCGCCCCCGTCGCCACTGGACCGCGGGCGCTGTTGTCCACAGGTATGCGAGGGTCCAGAAAGTTATCCACAGGCTGTGCGGAAGGTCTGTGGACTTCGGAATTGATCGCTCCGAAACGTCTGCACCCGCCCCAGGATTCCCTGATCAAACCCGGTGCACACACTCATTCGGGTGGGAATTCTTCGCTCTAAGGTGTTGATCAATGGAATTGGGGTGACAGGGGCCGTCGTGCCGTCCTGTGGGCAGAAGTGAGATGGCTAGGGGGATTTGTCGACCTTGCGCGCTTGTGTTGTCGACTTGTCCCCAGGTCGAGAAGCAGCCCTGTGGATAACTTCTGTGGGCAGGGAAAGTACGTACGTACGACCGGGGCCGCCGCGGCCTCAGGCCCGGCCGTCCTGGCTGCGCGCGAGCCAGTCGAACGCCGCCACGAAGTCCTCGTCCGAGGTGCCTGGCCGCAGCGCACGGACGTCGTCCGGCGACACCCCGGCCCGGGGGTACGACCCCAGGAAGCGCACCTTCGGGCAGATCCGCTTCAGCCCCATCAGCGCCTCGCCCACCCGCCGGTCCGCGATGTGGCCCTCGGCGTCCACGGCGAAGCAGTAATTGCCGATGCCGGCACCCGTCGGCCGGGACTGGATGAGCATCAGGTTGACGCCCCGTACCGCGAACTCCTGGAGCAGCTCCAGCAGCGCGCCCGGGTGGTCGTCGCCCAGCCAGAGGACCACCGACGTCTTGTCCGCGCCCGTCGGGGCGGCGGGCCGGGCAGGACGGCCCACCAGCACGAACCGGGTCTCGGCGTTCTCGGCGTCGTGGATCTCGGTGACCAGGGCCTCCAGCCCGTACGTCGCCGCGGCGAACTCGCCCGCGAAGGCGGCGTCGAACCGGCCCTCCTGCACCAGTCGCGCACCGTCCGCGTTCGACGCGGCGGACTCCCACACCGCCTCCGGCAGGTGCCTGCGGAGCCAGTTGCGGACCTGCGGCTGGGCGACCGGGTGACCGGTCACCGTCTTGACGTCCGACAGCTTCGTCCCCGGCCGCACCAGCAGCGCGAACGCGATCGGCAGCAGCACCTCGCGGTAGATCATCAGCGGCTCGCCCGACGCCAGCTCGTCGAGGGTCGCGGTGACGCCGCCCTCCACCGAGTTCTCGATCGGTACCAGCGCGGCGGCGGCCTCGCCGGCCCGCACGGCGTCCAGTGCCGCGGGCACCGAAACCATCGGCACCAGTTCCCGCGTGGCGGCTTCCGGCAGCGTACGCAGGGCGGCTTCGGTGAAGGTGCCCTCGGGACCGAGATACGTATAGCGCGTGGCCGACATACCGGTCACCCTAATGCGCCACGGCGGCCGAGTGGGGCCCTCCTCATGACTCCAGGAGCCGCTGACCGACGTACTCGCCCTCCCGGGGGCCGCCCGGGACCGCGAACAGACCGCTCGCCTCGTGCCGGATGAACGGTGACAGCGCGTCGCCCCGGTCGAGCTTGCGCTGCACCGGCACGAACCCCTTCAGGGGGTCGGCCTGCCAGCAGATGAAGAGCAGCCCCGCGTCGGGCGTCCCGTCCGGGCCGATGCCGTCGTGGAAGGAGAACGGCCGGCGCAGCATCGCCGCCCCGCCGTTCTGCTCGGGCGCGGAGATCCGGGCGTGCGCGTTGTCGGGCACGACCAGCCTGCCGTCCGGGCCCGTCCTGTCCAGGTCGATCTCGGTCGTCTCGGTGCCGCCGGTCAGCGGGGCGCCGTCGGACTTCCGCCGCCCGATGACCTGCTCCTGCTTCTTCAGCGGCAGCTTCTCCCAGTCGTCCAGCAGCATCCGGATACGCCTGACGACCGCGTACGAACCGCCGGCCATCCACGGCTGCGCACCGCCCGCCGGCACGAAGACCCGCTCGTCGAAGTCCGGCTCGGACGGCTTCGGATTGCCGGTCCCGTCGACCTGGCCCATCAGATTGCGGGCGGTCATCGGGTGCGCGGTCGCGCCCGGCGAGCGGTTGAAGCCGTTCATCTGCCAGCGCACCTTCGCCGCGCCGCCCGCGGCCTTCTGGATCGCGCGCAGCGCGTGGAACGCGACCAGGGAGTCGTCGGCGCCGATCTGCACCCACAGGTCCCCGTTGGAGCGCCTGGGGTCCAGCTGGTCGGAGGAGAAGGCCGGCAGCGGGTCCAGCTCCACCGGGCGGCGGGCCACCAGCCCGGTGCGGCCGAAGAAGGAGGCACCGAAGCCGAAGGTGATCGTCAGGGACGAGGGCCCCGCGTCCAGCGCCACGCCCGTGTCCCCGTCGGCCGTGGGCTCCCCGGCCATCAGTGGTTCCGCCACCGCCGTCCAGCGACGCATCAGCGCCACGGCCTCCTTGCGGCCCGCGCCGGGCGCCAGGTCGAAGGCGACCAGATGGCCGCGCGACTGGAGCGGCTGGGTGATCCCGGCCTGGTGAGTGCCGCGGAACGGCACCCCGGTCGAGCCGATCGTCGACAGCGCCGTGGCGGGGGAGCCGGCCGCGGCCGCGTACGTCGCGGCGCCGCCGGCCGCGCCGAGCACCAGCCCGGTCGCGCCCGCCGCGCCGACCGTGCCCAGCAGCCGTCGCCGGGAGATCTCCAGGTTCTCGTCGTTCGCAGTGCTCACGGTCAGCCGATCTTCACGTTCTTGTCGATGGTCGTCTGGTCGATGTCGGAGGTGCGGACGGTCACCTTGAGCCGCCAGTCGCCCGGCATCGGGATCTGCGCGCGCTCGGAGCTCCAGTGCCCGGCCGCGATCCGGTCCAGCGCCACGGGGAGCGGACCGATCCGCTTGGCGTCGAGGGTGAACGACACCTTCACCTCGGGTGCGTCCAGCGGCTTGCCGTTCGTGCCGTCGACGAAAACGTGCAGGGCGTTGGTGCCGGAGCGGCCCGGGTCGAGGCTGAGGCGCACCGTGCCCTTGCCGTTGGTGCCGCCGGTGTCGAACGGCAGCCGCAGGTCGACGGGGCGGTCCGGGACAGCGGCCTGGGACACCGCCTGGCCGCTCCCGGCCTCCTCCTCCGTACGGCCCGGTTCGGTCGTCGTCAGCACGGTGGTCACAGCGAGCAGCACGACGGCGACGCCCGCTTCGGCGAGGACCGAGCGACGCAGTCCGGCGCGCTCGGGGTCGGCCTCGCGGGCCCGCTTCTTGCGGGCGGTGGCCAGGGCGGCCCGCTGGCGGGCCAGTTGGGCGGCGCGCTCGGGGTCGGCCGGGACGCCGGCCGGCACGGTCACCGGCTCCTCGTCCCGGTCCTCGGCCCCGTCCTCCGGAGCCTTCTCGTCCTCGTCCCCGCCGTCCGGCGTCCTCCGGTCCTCGGCCCCGTCCTCCGCGCCGCTTCCGGCCTCGTTCTCCCCGGGCAGCACGGTGGCCTTCTCGGCCAGGCGCCCGGTCCAGCGCCGCGAGATCCACGCGATGCCGACCAGGACGGCCACCAGGGCCACCTTGAGCGTCAGCAGCCTGCCGTACGCCGTGCCGGTCAGCGCCGACCAGGAGCCGACCTGGCGCCAGGACTGGTAGATCCCGGTGACGGCCAGGACCAGCACGGACCCGAACGCCACCCGGGAGAACCGCCGGACCGCGGTGCGCTCGATCGACGGCTCGCGGTGGAGGGCGGTGAGCAGTGCGGCCAGACCGCCCAGCCAGGCGGCCACGGCCAGCAGGTGGAGGATGTCGACCGGCATCGCGACCAGCGGTTGCAGACCTGCCGAGGCGTGCTCGGAGAGGGCCCACGTACCGGCGATTCCGGCCGCCACCACCGTGCCGCCGATCGCGAGCCCGAAGGTCAGGTCCTTCTTCTCGGTCGCGTCCTCCCGCCTGGTGTACGCGCCGAACAGCACCGCCACGAAGAGGGCCGCGGCACCGAGCAGCAGCAGCCGGGAGACGAGCGCGGCGCCCGTCTTGGTCTCCAGGACCGCGCCGAGGCCGGCGAGGTCGAAGGCGTCGGCGAGCTTCCCGGACCCCGTGTACGGGGCGCGCAGCAGCAACAGCGCCAGGGTGCCGGCGGTCAGGGTCACCCAGCCGCGTACGACGAGCCGCTGCAGCGGCCGTACGCTCGCCCCGCGCGGCCAGCAGGCGAGCACGAAGGCGGCGCCGCCCGCGAGCAGGATGTAGCCGGCGTACGACACGTACCGTGCGATCCCGTAGAGCACTCCGACGACTCCGCCGCCCGCCTCCTGCGTCGGCAGGGCGACGGTGGTCTTGGAGGGGGCGCCGATGGAGAAGGTGAACGCGCCCGCGATCGGGTGGCTGTCGGCCGAGACGGCGCGCCAGGCGACGGTGTAGGTGCCGGGCGGCAGCCCGGCGTGGAGGCCCACGCCGTACTTGACCACCGATCCGGCACACAGGTCGCGCAGCTCGCCGGTGTCGGCGCGCTTGCCGTTCGGTTCGAGGACCCGGATGGAGTCGTCCCCCATCGCGACCTGCTCGGAGAAGGTGAGGGTGACGCTGCTGGGAGCGGCGGGGACCACCGCCCCGTCCTTCGGGTCGCTCCCGGTCAGCGCGGCGTGCGCGGAGGCGGGGGCCGCGCCGGTGAACAGCGCGCCGATCAGCAGGGCCGCGAGCAGCAGCAGCCGGGCGGGTGTCACCGGGATGGTTCCGAGGCGCGGGGCGGTGGCCGTCATGGTGTGTCAGTCCCCCTGCGCCTAGTGCTTCTTCGGGTTGTAGTTCCGCGCCTCGACGGAGAGCTCGACCTTGATCGGGTCGGACTTCTCGAAGTGGAGCTCCACGCTGACCTTCTCGCCCGGCTTGGGCTTCTGCTTGATGTCCATGAACATCACGTGGTTGCCGCCGCGTTCGAGACTCAGCTTGCCGCCGGCGGGGATGTCCAGGGACTCCACCTGCTGCATCTTCTGGTTCTTGGTCTCGTGGATCTGCACGTCGTCCGAGAGGGGGCTCGTGACGGAGGTGAGCTTGTCCGCGGTGCCGCCCTTGTTCTCGATGGTGAGGAAGCCGCCGGCCATGTCCATCACGGGCTGCGGCATGAACGCGCCGCTGACCTTCAGCTCGGGATCGCCGCCGGAGGAGCAGCCCCCCAGCGCCAGGGCACCGGCGAGGGCTATGACGGCGGACAGGGCGGTGGTGCGGGTGGTGCGGATCGTGCGGGTGGTGCGGCGGTTCACGGGTTCTCCCCCTTGATGATCTTCGGCAGGTCCTTGGCGTACTCCTCCGAGGAGGTGTCCTCGCCGTACAGCACGTAGCCCTGGTCGGTCGTGGGCGAGAACGCGATGACCTGCGCTCCGTGCATGGAGACGACCGAGCCGTCCTTCTCCTTCTTCGGCGGGTCGATGCCGATGCCGAGCTGCCGGGCGCCCGCCTGGATGGTCGGGAAGTCGCCGGTCAGTCCGGTGAAGGAGGGGTCACCGGCCGAGGGCAGCCACTTGGCGAGCTCCGCGGAGGTGTCCCGTTCGGGGTCGGTGGTGACGAAGACGACCTGGAGCTTCGCCTGGTCCGCCTTGGGGAGCTTCTTCCTGGCGATGGCGATGTTGCTCATCGTCAGCGGGCACACGTCGGGGCAGTGCGTGTAGCCGAAGTAGATCAGCGTCGGCTTGCCCTTGGTCCGCTCGCGCAGGTCGTACTTCTGGCCCTTGGTGTCCGTGAGGACGAGGTCGGGCTTCTCGTACGGCCGGTCGAGCACGGTGCCCGGCTTGGAACTGCCCGGCTCCATCGAGACGTCGGCGACGCTGTCGCCCGCCTTGGCACCGTCGCCGTCGCAGGCGGACAGGGTGAGGGCCGACGCGGCGGCGAGCGCCGCCGCGATCAGCCGGGTGCGCCGGCCGCGGTGGGGCCGCGGGGCGTGGGGGTTGCGCATGAGGTTCTCTCTCGGAGTTCTCTCGGATGGGGTGGCGGGCCGTCAGGCCTGCCGGCGACGTCCGGCCAGGACACCGAAGGCGACACCGGCCGCGCCGACGAGGATGCCGACGACGCCCAGCACGCGGGCGGTGGTGTCACCGGAGTCGGCCGCGGTCTTCTCCGCGCCGTGGCCCGCGGCGCCCTTGGTCTCGTTGCCGCTCTTGTCGTCGGCCTGGGCGGCTCCGCCGCCGTGGTGGTCGTCGGAGGCGGCGGACAGCTTCAGTACGGGCGCGGGGGTCTCGGGCTCGGCGGCGCCGTCCTTCGGCTCCTCGATCCAGCGCACGACCTCCTTGTTGTCGTACGTCTGGAGGGCCTTGAAGACGAGCCGGTCGGTGTTCTCGGGCAGTCGGCCGAGCGAGACCGTGAACTGCTGGAACTCACCGGGGGCGATCTTCGAACCGTCCGCCGTCCACGTGATCTTGGTGGCCGCCTCGGTGATCTGCTTGCCGTGCACCTCCAGCGGCTTCGCCAGCTTGGCCTTGGTGACGGCGGCCTTCCAGCCGGGGACCGGCTGCGTCGAGACGGACGCGATCGGGTGGTCGGAGGGCAGCGCGACCTCGACCTTCACGGTGGACGCGTTGTCGCGCTCGTTGGGGACCTTGAAGCTGACCGTCGCGTAGCCGCCCTTGGCGGCCTCGCCCTGCGGCTGCACGCTGACGTGCGCGAAGGCGGTGCCGGACAGCAGGACGACCGAGGAGGCGGCGACACCGCCGGCCAGGGCGATGCGTGAGACGTTCATGGCAGGACACACTCCACTCAGAGCAGGGAAGCAGGCGTGTGCGCAGGCGCGCACCACGGCACCACTCCCGTCGAGTGGGCCGTGTCAGGCTGCGATGGCGAATACGGCCGGCGGGCCGCGCCTGATCACCGTGTGCTGGAGTGCCTCCGCCATGGGCGGCGCGGGGACGTCCTCGGCGGTGCGCGGCGGTCGCGGCCCGCCCGCGGGCAGCGCGGGCAGCCCGGCGACGAGGGCGCGGACGAGGACGAGTGCGGCGCGCAGGGGCCGTACGGCCTCGGTGCGCGCGGAGAGGCCGGCCAGCCGCAGCAGGGCCAGGTCGCCCCGGCGCAGCAGCCAACCGGTCACCAGGGCGGCCAGCAGGTGCCCCAGCACCATCGGGAGGCTGGGCCAGAGTCCGGCGGCGGGTTCCGCCCGGTGCGCCGCGTGTTCGGCCATGGCGGGGTCGAGCCCGGCGCGGGTGACGATCCGGTGCGCGTCGGCCGGGCTGAGCGAGGCCGCCCCGGCCCCGCACACCAGCTTGGCGGCCATCCGGATCAGCGCGTCGTCCGCCTGGGGGCCGATCGCCAGGTGCTGTCGCTGGCCGAGGCCGAACACCGCGTGCAGGGCGAGCTGTCCGCCCGCGAGGGCCGTCGTGATCACCGGCAGCGAGCGCTCGCGTCCGGCGAACGGGGCGACCACCGCGAAGAGTCCGAGGAAACCGAACAGCAACGTCCACCACGGGACGGGCGCGCAGGCGGCGAGCACATGCCCCAGTGCGGACAGCACGACGCAGACCGCGGTGAACACCGCGGCCCTCAGCAGCCGCGGACCAGCGGAAGGGGCAAACATGGCCGGGCCATCATCGCACTGCGCCCCCGCCGTCCACACGGCAGGTCCGGAAGGTCACTGTTTGCCGCCGGAGGCCCGAGACCGCCCGCAATACACCGGCGTCCGGGGCAGGCACATCCGCCGAATGAGGGTTACCGCATCGCCAGGGGGCTTATGTGGTGCCGACCGAGGCAATACGTATCGGTATGTCGAGCCGCAGCCAGGAGGCTGGAGCATGAGCATCTGGTGGTCTCTCCACTTGCGGCGCGAGGCTGCGAGCGTTCCGCTCGCCCGTCGCCTCCTACTCGGCACCATGGAGACCGCGGGGGTCGACCCGGACATCTCCTACGATCTGTCGCTCGCACTCAGTGAGGCGTGTGCGAACGCGGTGGAGCACGGTTCCGGGGACGCCTCCGCCGAATACCGGGTGACCGCGTACCTGGACGGCGAGAAGTGCCGTATCGAAGTCGCCGACTCGGGGCCGGGTTTTCCGGCCGGGCCGGTGCGCACGGCTCGCAGGCCCGCGCCCGAGGCCGAGCACGGACGGGGGCTGAGCCTCATCGAGGAGCTCGCCGACCACGTCCACTTCGGCAACAGATCGGGCCGGGGCGGTGCGGTCGTCAGCTTCGACAAGATCGTCAAGTGGAGGTCGGACGCACCGCTCGTCGCGTCCTGACGGGCCGGGGGACCGAAGGCGCGTGCCTCCGGTCCCGCCGCCGCTCACGAGCGGTTTCCCGCCATCGCCGGGCGAGGCCCGCCGGTCAGGCCCTGAGCCCGGCCATCCAGGCCTCGACCTCTTCGGACCGGCGCGGCAGCGCGGCCGAGAGGTTCCGGTTGCCGTCCTTGGTGACGAGGATGTCGTCCTCGATCCGCACGCCGATGCCGCGGTACTCCTCGGGCACGGTCAGGTCGTCGGTCTGGAAGTACAGCCCCGGCTCGACGGTGAGGACCATGCCGGGCTCCAGCGTCCCGTCGACGTACGCCTCGGTCCGCGCGGCCGCGCAGTCGTGGACGTCCATGCCGAGCATGTGGCCGGTGCCGTGCAGCGTCCAGCGGCGCTGGAGGCCCAGCTCCAGGACGCGGTCGACGGGACCCTCGACCAGACCCCACTCGACGAGCTTCTCGGCGAGTAGGCGCTGGGCGGCGTCGTGGAAGTCGCGGAACGCGGCTCCAGGCTTCACCGCCGCGATGCCCGCCTCCTGGGCCTCGAGGACCGCGTCGTAGATCTTGCGCTGGAGGTCGGTGTAGCGGCCGCTCACCGGCAGGGTGCGGGTGATGTCGGCGGTGTAGAGGGTGGTGGTCTCCACACCGGCGTCGAGCAGCAGCAGTTCGCCGGAGCGGACGGGGCCGTCGTTGCGCACCCAGTGCAGGGTGGTGGCGTGCGGACCGGCGGCGCAGATGGAGCCGTAGCCGACGTCGTTGCCCTCGACGCGGGCGCGGAGGAAGAACGTGCCCTCGATATAGCGCTCGCTGGTCGCCTCGGCCTTGTCCAGGACACGTACGACGTCCTCGAAGCCGCGCGCCGTCGACGCGCAGGCCCGCTCCAGCTCGCCGATCTCGAAGGCGTCCTTCACCAGGCGCGCCTCGGACAGGTGGACCCGCAGCTGTTCGTCGCGCTCGGCGGTGACCTTGTCGGTGAGGGCGGCGTCGATCGCGGCGTCGTGGCCGCGCAGGTTGCGCACCGGGCCGGGGGCCCGCTCGAGGGCGGCCGGCAGTTTGCGCACGTCCTTGGCCGGGATGCCGAGGACCTGCTCGGCCTCGGTGAGCGAGTACCGGCGGCCGACCCACAGCTCGCCCTGGCCGTCCAGCCAGAACTCGCCGTTCTCACGGTTCGAGCGGGGCAGCAGGTAGATGGTGGCCTGGTGGCCGCCGCCCCTCTGGGGCTCCAGCACCAGGACGCCGTCCTGGGTGTGGTCGCCGGTGAGGTACGCGTACTCGGTGGACGGACGGAAGGCGTACTCGCAGTCGTTGGAGCGGGTCTTCAGGTTGCCCGCCGGGATCACCAGGCGCTCGCCGGGGAAGCGCGCGGACAGGGCGGCGCGACGGGCGGCCGTGTGCTCCGCCTGGGGCAGTGGCCGCAGGTCGTGCAGCTCGGTGTCCGCCCAGCCGGTCTTCATGTTGTCGGCGAGCTCGTCGGACACGCCGGGGTAGAGGCGGTTCTTGCGCTGCTTGATCGGCTCCTCGGCCGCTTCCGGGGTCTCCGGGGTGTGCTCGTCGGCCACGGGGTCCGTCTCCTTCGGTTATGGCATGGAACGTCCCCATCGTACGGCTGGAAAGAGACGGTCTCGTGGCCGACGGGCGTGTGTCGTGCCCCCAGCCGCGGTCTCGTTCACGCTCTCGGTCGCGCTGTCGGCCACGGTCTCGGTCACGCCGTCAGTCGCGCTCCCGGTCTGGGGTCCGCTCTCGGGCCGCCCTCCGGCTCTCCGTCGCGCTCCTCAGTCGAAGCGGGCCGCCAGCAGCACCACGTCCTCGCCGTCCTCCGATCGGTCCAGGCCCTTGGGCAGAACCGTCCGCAGTACATGGTCGGCGATCGCGCCCGGGTCCGACCGGTCCGCCCTCGGCACGGTCGCGGCCGCCGTGTGCAGCCGTGCGAAGGCCCGGTCCATGGGTTCCCCGGTGCGCAGGAGCAGCCCGTCCGTGTAGAGGAGCACCGTCTCGCCGGGCTCGGGCGTGATCTCCACGCTCGGCGCCTCCCAGCAGGCGAGCATTCCCAACGGGGCGGAGAGCGACGTCTCGACGAACTCCGTGCGCCGGTCGCCGACGACGAGCGGCGGTGTGTGCCCCGCCCCGGCCAGCACGATCCTCCTCAGCGCCGGCTCGGCGTAGGCGAACAGCGCGGTGGCGGACCGGGCGGGCTCGGTCAGCCGCAGCAGCAGCTCCAGGTCGGAGAGCACGGCGACGGGGTCCTCGCCCTCCATCACGGCGTACGCCCGCAGCGAGGCCCGTAGCCTGCCCATCGCGGCCAGCGCGCTCGGGCCGGTCCCGGAGACAGATCCGACGGCCAGGCCCAGCGCGCCCTCGGGCAGCGGCAGCGCGTCGTACCAGTCGCCGCCGCTCCGGGGGCCGGTGTGGTGGCGGGCGGCGAGCTGGACGCCCGCGACCCGGGGCAGCCTGCTCGGCAGCAGTTCCTCGGCGATGGTGGCCATCGTCGCGCGGGAGCGCTCCAGCTCCAGGAGACGGCCGAGGTGCTCGGAGGCGTACCGCCCGTAGAGGCCGACGAGATGGCGGCGGCGCTCGTCCGGTTCGGCCGGCTCGTCGTACAGCCAGACGGCGGCGCCGAGTTTCCCGGCCGCCCCGGTGGCGAGCGGCACCGCGTAGCTGGCGGCGTACCCGAGGCGGGCGGCCACCTCGCGGTGGCGCGGGTCGAGGCTCTCGTCGCCGAAGAGGTCGGGGACCGCGACCGGGTCGGGCAGGCCTTCCAGGATGCGGCCGTAGGAGGTGACGCTGCGCGGCAGGGTCTCGATGTGGCCGAGGTCGGCGTGGGCGAGGCCGAGGCCGATCGTGTGAGTGGGCCCGAGGCCGTCGGCGGGTTCGAGGACGGCCATCCCGCGGCGGGCGCCGACCAGGGCCGCACCGGCGCGGAGCACTTCGTGCAGGGCGTCGTCGAGGGTCCCGGTCCGGGTGAGGCGTTCGGTGAGCTCGTGGAGGGTGGTGAGGTCGGAGACCCAGCCCGCCAGCCGGTCCTGGATCAGGGCGCCGGGCGCGACCGGTGGGGCCGGGATGCCCGGCAGGGGCGTCGCAGTGTGCGCGGGCGCAGGAACCGTGGGATCGATTCCGGCCACTTTCGGCAGGTGAGGGGCGCTCATGGCAGCCGGCTTTCCGGCTGCTCCGTATCGCTCAATAGCATCGCAAACCCCCATGTGTTTCTGCGCCGCTATCACTGCAACCACATGTACACGCACAAGTAAGGGGATGTCCAGCATTGTCCCGTGGGGACGCGCGGTGTTTACACGCGGCCGAACTTGGCTCAAAAATGCCCCCTATGGACGTCATTTGCGGTCGACTGAGGCCCGTTCGGAAGGGGGCACCTCCCGGGACCACGTCCCAGGAGGAGCGTCATTGCGAGCGTGCTGGGTACGTAAACGGTGACGGTCCGGGGCAGTTGGGGCGGGCCCGGAACCCGTCGGGAGGCCCTGGCGTCCTCACTCCCGAGGCCGCACCCCATCCCCCGAGTGGCGGGGAAAAGTACAGCGGGACAGTAAGCGCCATGCGCGCGCCACCCCTCGCCATGCGTTTAATGGACTACAGCCCACGCTCGGCCCCGGTGAT
This sequence comes from Streptomyces sp. STAM6, assembly GCF_054963715.1. Classification (NCBI taxonomy): domain Bacteria; kingdom Bacillati; phylum Actinomycetota; class Actinomycetes; order Kitasatosporales; family Streptomycetaceae; genus Streptomyces; species Streptomyces sp. STAM6. The sequence continues at coordinate 192,077 of NZ_JBUEFZ010000005.1, forward strand.
GTTGCTTGTCGCAGGCGAAGAGGGCCGACCCATGCCACCGGCAGGGGCGGTGATGCGCCGGCTTGTACGCACAGTGAAGTGAAGCACACCTGTTGTGATGTGGACCTCGGCGTTCAACGGAAAGGAACGAGCGCTCATGCGCGAGATCCTCGGAAGGCGACGCAGGCTCCGGTTCCGGCGCAGGAGGAGGCCGGCCCAGCTCGACGCGGCGCTCGTCTGCGCCACCGAGTGGGACTGGCCCGTGCTCCCCGGTGTGGGACTCAACACGGCCGGGAGCACCTCCCGGACCGGAGCCCCCGTGGGAGGCCGTGGCGAGCGGGAACCACGCTGTGCCTGTCCCGATCCCGAGTGCGTCGTACCCGGCGCACACCCCTTCGACCCCGGGCTTCTCGCGGCCACCACGGACGAGCGCATGGTGCGCTGGTGGTGGACCAACCGCCCGGACGCCCCCGTCGTGCTGGCCACCGGAGGGCGCGCGCCGTGCGCGGTGAGCCTGCCGGCGGTGGCGGCCGCGCGGGCGCTGGTCGCGCTCGACCGGACGGAGATGCGCCTCGGCCCCGTGGTGGCCACGCCCACCCGGTGGTCCCTGCTGGTCGCCCCGTACACCCTCGAACAGCTCGGCGAACTGTTGTACGTGAAGGACTGCGTGCCCAGCTCCCTGCGCTTCCACGGCCAGGGCGGATACCTGGTGCTGCCGCCGTCCGAGACCGGGACGGGGCAGGTGCGCTGGGAGCGCGCCCCGCTCGCCGGGTCCGCGTCGCCCTGGCTGCCGGATGTCGAGGCGGTCGTCGACGCGCTCGTCGAAGCCTCCACGATTGCCCCGGACGGCGGCAGCCGGCTGCGGTACTGAAGCGGCCGTCCCGCCGGTCGCTCCGCTCCCCGCTTCGTCGGCTCCGCGCCGGCCGCGGCCCCGCCGGGCGCCGGCTCCGCGGGCGACCGGGCCCGCCCGGCGACCGGGCCCCGGCCGCCATGGGCTCCGTTGCCACCCGTATGTCACTCGTTCGGGTGTGAGCGGGGCCCGGTTGTACCTGAATTGGGCGCACGGCCGCTCGGGCGGGTCCGCGCGCTCGGTATCTTCGGCCCACCGTCAAGACTTCCGGGGCAGTCGCTAGGTGGGGTCCCCATGAATCTCCGCATGATGGGCCTCACGGCCGTCGTGGTGTTCACCGCTCTGCTGCCGCTGGCGGCCTCCGCGGGCCCGGCGGGGAGTCCCGACACCGGCTCCCGGACGGACCCGCTTCTCGCCGACGACGGGAAGCCGGAGCCCGGGGAGGGGCTTCTGGCCGGAATCGGTGTCCCCGCCACCCCGGCCGCGCCCGGCTCCTCCGGTTCTTCCGGAGCGGGGCGGGACGCGGCTTCCGGTGCCGCCACCGAAGTGCGCTGCGGTCCCGAGCTCACCTCGCCCGGCGGCATCGAGGCGCAGACCTGTGTGATGACCGAGGCGGCGCGAACCTGGGCGCGGACGTACTACGGCAACGCGACGGGCGGCGATCTCAGGGCCGTCCTCACTCTGATGGGTCCCGGCGGGCGCACCGTACAAACGCATTGCGAAGTGCCGGCGGGGAACGAGCCCGGTTCCTGTGAGACTCCGCGCGAGGTGTCGCGCGGTAAGTCCGGCGAATACACGGCGGTGGCGGAGTTCGCGGGGATCGTGGAGAGCGGGGATGCCGCGGAAAGTCCGCTGCTGCTGCGCTCGGGGAGCAACTCGGCGGAGGCGGTGGGGAGTTGAGGCTCCACACGGGACTCCGGCGCGGAATCTTGGATTCCGCGAAAAGTGAAGGACCCGGTCGCTGGCGACGGGGGATGCACCAGCGACCGGGCTTCTAGCACCGTAACAAGAGATCGGCTGTTCGCAAATTCGATCTCAGTTATTCGGACAGGGATTTACCTCTCGGTACGGTGGGTTGTGGCGGAAGTCACCGACTGGTCGGGATGTCGATCACCGTGTGGATCTGTCCGGCTCTGTTGATCTTCGAGCCGGACGCACCCGATCGTGGCGGCCGCCGCCTCAGCTCAGCGTCACCTGGCGGTTGGTGAGGCCGCCGCGCGCCCGGCGCTCCTCCGGAGTCAGCGGCGCGTCCACCGCGAGCGCCTCGGCGAGCCGCTCGGCGAACTCCGCGGCCGGCTTCTCGCACTGGTCCGCGCCCATCGCGCTCGGCAGGTCCCACACCGGGACCATGAGGCCGTGCGCACGGAACGAACCGACCAGACGGGTCCCCTCGCCCAGCGAGGACGTGCCCGCGGCGTGCAGCCGGGCGAGCGCGTCCAGCAGCTGCTCCTCCGGGTGCGGCATGACCCAGCGCAGGTGGTTCTTCTCCGGGGTCTCGCACCAGTACGCGGCGTCCACGCCGGACAGCTTGACCGTGGGGATCGCGGCCGCGTTGGCGCGCTCCAGCGAGGCGGCCACCTCGGGGGACGCGCTCTGCTCGGAGTCCGGCACCCAGAACTCGAAGCCCGCGTGGACGACCGGCTCGAAAGCGGCGTCCGCGTCCAGCAGGTCCTGGAGGCGGGGGCCGTCGGCCGGCACCCGCTGGGCGGCGACCGGCGTGCCGGGCTCGGCGGTGAGGGCCCGCTGGAGCACGTCCGCGAGGTCGCGGCTCAGGTCGCCGGACGAGGTGTCGTTCTGCAGCGCGAGCAGTACGGAGCCGTCGTCGCGGCGCAGGGCGGGCCAGGCCATCGGCAGCACGGTGGCCAGCGTCACGGACGGCACGCCCTCGGGCAGCCCGCCCTTCAGGGGCAGCGCGGCGGTCGCGGCGGGCACCAGCTCCCGCAGGGCCACCCAGTCGCACTCGCCGGGCAGGCCCTCGAAGGGGCGCTGGACCAGCTCGGTCACCGCGTGCGCGGCGGCGCGGCCGTGGCAGGCCTTGTAGCGGCGGCCCGAACCGCAGGGGCAGGGCTCGCGGGCCCCGACGACCGGAATGGGTGCGTCAGCCTCGGTGCGGGCTCCGTTGCTGACGTGCGGCTTCCCGGCCTTGGTCTGGGGGCGCTTCTTGGCCATGGCGTGGCTTCTCCCGTAACGGCAGTGCGGCAGTGCTGTGTCGGCCGCGAGCCTAGCCGTACCGGGCCGCCGGAAGCGTCAGTCCACGTCCTCGTACGCGCCGTACTTGTCCAGGAAATCCAGCCCGGCGGCGGTGCCGGGTCCGGTGACGCGCGTAGCGAAATCGTCGCGGCGGTGCCCCGCCGTGAGCAGCACCCACACGGTGACCTCACCGGACGCGCTGTCGCGCACCCCCCAGTCCTGGGCGAGGGCGCTGATGATGTTCAGCCCACGGCCGCCGCGTGCGGTGACCGAGGGCGTGGACGGAACAGGGCGGGTCGGCCCACCCCCGTCCGTCACCTCGACGGTCAGGGCGCCGTGCCCGTCGACCCGCCACGCGGCGCGGACGTCACCGTCACCGACCTCCGCCCGGCCCAGCGGCCTGCCGTGCCGGCAGGAATTGCTGAGCAGTTCGGACAGGACCAGTACGGCATCGTCGACGACCGATGCGGACACTCCGCTGCGGCTCAGCTGCTCCCGCATGCGGTGTCTCGCCTCACCCACGCCCGCAGGGCCATGGGGTACGGCCATGCTCGACGACGTGGGCACCTCCTGTGCCACCACCAACGCCACCCCCGAGACCTCCTTCGCCCCACGCCACGGTGTGGATGCCCCAATGGCCTGGACCGGAAACCGGCCAATCGATGTGTGGTGACGCACTCGACATCATCGAACACGGACCGAACGCGCCGGTGCACTCCCTGTGACTTCTGTTACTGGCGGCCCAGTTGGGACAGGACTTGTTTCGGCCGGTTGGTGATGATCGCCTCCACGCCGAGGCGTCGGCACAGCTCCACGTCCTCCGGCTCGTCGACCGTCCAGACGTGCACCCGGTGGCCGGCCCGGTGGAGCCGGGCGATGTAGGCGGGGTTGTTCCGGACGATCCGGATGGAGGGGCCGGCGATCCGGGATCCGGCCGGCAGCCGGCCGTCGCGCAGTCGCGGCGAGAGGAACTGCATCAGATACACGGTCGGGATGGCGGGCGCGGCGGCGGTGACCCGGTTCAGCGAGCGGGCGGAGAAGCTCATGATCCGTACCGGGGACGTGGTGCCGGCCGGCGGTTCGGCCAGGCCGAACCGCCGCAGCTGCTCCAGCAGCGCCTTCTCGACCTGGCCCGCCCAGCGCGTGGGGTGCTTGGTCTCGATGGCGAGCTCGACGCGCCGCCCGGCGTCGGCGACGAGCTCCAGCAGCCGCTCGAGGGTCAGGACGGAGGTGTACTCGCGGTCGATCGTGTCCGGGCTCTCGAGCGGGTCCTTCCAGGAGCCGAAGTCCAGCGCGGCGAGGTCGGCCAGCTCCAGCGTGGAGACGGCGCCGCGGCCGTTGGAGGTGCGATTGACGCGACGGTCGTGGACGCAGACGAGATGGCCGTCGGCGGTGAGCCGGACATCGCATTCGAGTGCGTCCGCGCCGTCCTCGATCGCCTTCATGTACGCGGCGAGAGTGTGCTCCGGCGCGTCCTCGGAGGCGCCTCGGTGGGCGACGACTTGGATCGTGTGCTGACGTGCGTGGGTCACCGCGTCATGGTGCCATCGGACGGGGGTAGGCGGGGACGGGGGCACTGTTCCCAGCCGTTCGACGCTGTTCGGCGGACGTTTCGAGGACGTCCGATTCGCCGGAAATAAAGGATCGGCGGAAGATGCACAGGTCCGCCTTACAGTGGCCTGACGGGCGGTGGGAAAAGCTGACCGCAGACATCTGTGCAGCGGACTCTTGCCGAAAGACGACGTGGAAACCGTGGAGACCGAGGAGAACGAGCTGTGAGTACCGAGAACGAGGGCACTGCGGTTCCGTCCGCCCCGGCAGCCCCGTCCGCGCCTCCCGTGCCGGCCGCTCCCGAGGGAACACCCGCGTCCGCACCGGCCGCGCCGGCACCGGGCTCCCCCGCGGGCTCCGCTCCGGAGTACGCGCCGGCCGGGGCCGGCCATGGACCGGCGGCGGCGCCGGGTGACCGGCCCGGGCAGACCCCCCCGCCCGGACCGGCCACGGCGCCGCTGCCCGCCGCCGGCGCGGAGGGCGCACCGGGGCAGGGCCCGGCGACGCAGGCGGGCGGCGGGGCCGGGTGGCCGCCGCCCCCGCCGGGGCTTCCCTCGTACGGCGGAGGGAGCGGCGACGGCGGAGCCTGGGGCGCGCCCGTGCCGCCCGCGGGACCGCCGCGCAAACGTTCCGGCGGCCTGGTCGCGGCGGTTCTGGTCGCCGCGCTCGTGGCGGGCGGGGTCGGTGGCGGCATCGGCTACTGGGCGGCCCAGCGCGGCGACGGCACGACCACGTCGACGACCGTCTCGGCGGGTGACGCGCCCGCGGCCTTCAAGCGGGAACCGGGCACGGTCGCGGCCGTGGCGGGCAAGGCGCTGCCGAGCGTCGTCACCATCGAGGCGCAGTCCGGGGCCGGGGCCCCGGAGGGCGAGGGCGGCACGGGCACCGGCTTCGTCTACGACAAGGAAGGCCACATCCTCACCAACAACCACGTGGTGGCCTCGGCGGCGGAGGGCGGGACGCTCTCGGCGACGTTCTCCGACGGCAAGAAGTACGACGCGGAGGTCGTCGGCCGGGCGCAGGGCTACGACGTCGCCGTACTGAAGCTGAAGAACGCCCCCGCGGGTCTGGTGCCGCTGCCGCTGGGCAACTCCGACCGGGTGGCGGTCGGCGACTCGACGATCGCGATCGGCGCGCCGTTCGGGCTGTCCAACACCGTCACGACCGGCATCATCAGCGCCAAGAACCGCCCGGTGGCCTCGGGCGACGGCTCGGGCAGCAAGAACTCGTACATGAGCGCGCTGCAGACCGACGCCTCGATCAACCCGGGCAACTCCGGTGGTCCGCTGCTGGACGCGCGCGGCGCGGTGATCGGGATCAACTCGGCGATCCAGTCCGCCGGGGGCGGCTTCGGCCAGCAGACCCAGGCCGGTTCCATCGGGCTCGGTTTCGCGATCCCGATCAACCAGGCGAAGAACGTCGCGCAGCAGCTCATCAAGACCGGCAAGCCGGTCTACTCGGTGATCGGGGCGACGGTGAACATGACCGACAAGGGTGAGGGTGCCACCATCGCCGAGCAGGGTGAGCGCGGTACTCCGGCGGTCGCGCCGGGCGGCCCGGCGGCGAAGGCCGGACTGAAGGCGGGCGATGTGATCACCCGGTTCGGGGGCAAGGCGATCGACAGCGGCCCCACGCTGATCGGCGAGATCTGGACACACCAGCCGGGCGACAAGGTCGAGTTGACCTACGAGCGCGACGGCAAGGAGACGACGGTGCAGATCACGCTGGGCCAGCGCGAGGGCGACAGCAACTGACGCCGCACCCAGGGCAGGTGAGCGGGAAGGGCCCGCGTCCGTCGAGGACGCGGGCCCTTGCTCCGTGCGGTGCGGATCAGGCGTCGGTACCGGCCTTGCGGCGGCGGACGACGAACATCGCGCCGGCGCCGAGCGCCACGGCCGCGCCGCCCGCGAGGGCGAGCTGCGGCATGACGGAGGACGAACCGGTCGCGGCCAGCGTGCCGCCGGTGGTGGTGACCGGCTGGGTGGAGGCCGTGCCCTGGGGCGTGATGCCCGGGGTGTTCGCCTTGCCCTTCTCGCCCTTGGCCGGGTCGACCTTGCCGGGCTTGCTGCCCGCGGCGAGGATCTCGAAGTCGTACTCGTAGAAGCCCGGCGTGCCGCCGCAGGTGCCGTCCTCGTTGACGTAGTCGCCCGCCACGAAGGCGAAGCCGTCGCCGGCCGGGGCCTTGGCGTCGATGGTGAGGCGCAGCTTCACATCGGCGTGGCCACCCGGCTTCAGGGCGGTGACGGGTCCGGCGTAGTACTGCATGTCCAGCGGCTGCCACTTCGGGGAAGCGGCCGTGGACCACTTCAGGTCCAGCAGCTTGTCGATGCTCTTGTAGCCGCTCTTGTCGGTGGCGTGGACGCCGACGAAGGGCCAGACCTCGTCCAGGGTGCGGTCGGTGCCGTTGGTCACGCGGATCGTGAAGTCGGTCGTCGTACCGGCGACCATCTTGGAGGGGAGGCCGTTGACGACGGTGGTCAGCTTGCTCTCCGGGACGCAGCTGCCCTCCTCCTCTTCCTCTTCCTCCTCCTGCTCCTCCTTGGCCTGGGCGAGCGCCTTGTCGGCGGTGGCCTTGGCGTCACGGGCGAGGCCGGTGGCCTTCTTGGCCTCCTCGTACGTACGGAGGACGGCGACACGGGCGTCGTCCCGCTGCTTCGCGGCCGCCTCGGCCTCGGCGTCCGCCGCCGTCTTGTTCTCGGCGGCGGTCTTGGCGACGGCCTCGGCCTCGGTGACGGCGGCCCGGGCGGCGGCCTTCTCTTCCTCCGTGGCGGTCTCGGGCAGCGCGGCGAGGGCCTCCTTGGCGGCGAAGACCTTCTGGTCGGCGGCCGTCTTTGCGGTGTTGGCGAGGTCGGCCGCCTCGTCCGCGGCCTTGGCGGCGAGCGCGAGCGGCGACTTCTCGGACAACTCGGCCTCGACCGCGGCCAGGGCGGCGGCCTCGGCGGCGACGGCGTCGTCGTACGCCTTCTGCGCCGCGGCGGCGGCCTTCTCCAGCTCCTCGACGGACTGCTTCTTCTGCGCCTGGCCCTGCGCGGCCGGGGTGGTGCCGGCGGCGAACGCGGGGGCGGCGGTGGCGGAGAGCAGCACGGCGGGCGTGGTCACTGCGGCGGCAACAGCGGTTGCGAGAATGCGGCGGATCTTCACTAGAGCCCTTTTCTGGGTCCGAAAGAGTTAGGGGCAGGCGCTGCGGTAGACCTCACGCTGCGCGGCTGCGGTGTGATCGTATGGCCGCGGTTGGGGTGTGGGAAGCGCAAGAGCGGACCACGTGGGAGCGCTGTACGAGCCCCCGGGGCGGATGAAAGTGATCAAAGGGCGCAGTTGCCTACGCGTCCGATTTTTCTTTGTGACGCATGTCATGTGTGGGCCCGTTGGCGGGACCCGCCCGCGACCGTGCCGACCGGACGGAAGCCGGCCGAAGTGTAGGGCAAGGTCCTCCCCCAACGGGACGGAATTCCGCGAACGGTTCGAGCCGACCGGGACAAACCCCACCACGCGATAGCCTCCGCTACAGGACTCCGTCCTGCCCCTCCACGCCTCTCCTGCTTCAGCGAAGCAGGGGGGACTGAGAGAGGTAGGAGGTGAGTTGATGGACCAGTCCGAAGTGCCGAGTTGGTTTCGGCGCCACCGGTGGTGGATTCAGTTAGCCCTGGACGCCCTGGCCGTGGCTGGAACGATCGCGGGCTGCGCCGCGCCGTACATGCGGTGAGGGAGCGTGAGTGGCGATCCGGTCGAAGGGGCCCACGATGTGGGCCCGGCCGCTGAGTGGTCGACCGGGCCCACCGCCCGTGTGGCCGGCCTGGCCCCGGGGGCAACCGGGGTCAGGCCTTCGCCGCAACGGGAGCCTGTCGCACCGCGCGGGCCGTGTTCAGTCAATGTAGCGGTGGCTTTGACAGGGGCACCTCTGTGAGCAGGCGCCCAGACGTATGTTAATGACGGTTAACGTAAACGGCCGGTAAAAAACACCTGGTCGGAGCCGATGTGGGTGGCGAATCCTGGCGAATTGGCGAGCATCCGCCGCGGACCGGCCCGCGCCTCGCCCCCGTGCCCCCGAGCGGCAGTCCTTCGCCGGGTCCGACCCCGCGCCGTCGTCCAGCCGGTAGGCTGTAGCCCGCCCCTGCGCAGGTGAGGCGGGGCGTGGGTGGGTTGCCCGAGCGGCCTAAGGGAACGGTCTTGAAAACCGTCGTGGCGCGAGTCACCGTGGGTTCAAATCCCACACCCACCGCATGCAGGTCAGCGTATGAGCTGGTCAGAAGGGGTGCTCCGGCCAGGGGCACCCCTTCGTCATGAGGTCCGAGAGCCGGAGGTCACGGTTTCGCCGGGGCGGGTTGCCGCGTAGGAGAGGGGCCCGAGGAACGCCTTGAAGTGCTCCTGGTCCTTCCCCTTCGGCACCGCCGGCGTGCCGGTCATGACGTTCGTGGTGGGGAGCACGTGCTCACGGACAACGGTGCCGACGGTCCCGGTCAGCCGGCCCGCTGTAGCGCACCGTGTCCGACTGCCGCATGGCCTCGATGGCGCCGGAGACGTCGCAGAGTTCACAACAAACCTGGCTGATGAGGTAGTTGAGCGACGCCGGATCGTACGAGCCGAACGCCGTGCCGCGCGACTCGGCGCGGTCCATGGCGGTCTCCGCCTGGCGGATGTGCCGCAGTGCCGAGTGCGGTCGCCGGTCTGCGCGGCGGCGTGTGCTTGCCGGCCGGCGAGGAAGGCCGGCATGCGAGGTCCGGCCTTCGGGGAGGCGGCGGCTGTGGTGTCTGCCGGTGTGGGCCGGAGTTCCGGCGCCCCCGGGGTAGCGGCGGGAGCCCGAGGGGCGACCTCCGCAGGGCCCACCCTCTTGTTCCAGAGGCTGATTCCCGCGTGCCGCAGGGCGAACGGCCCCGCCTCCTCGCTACACGTCGGTCTGTCGGAGCTCCGCGAGCAACTCGCTCTGGCCGACGAGCAGTTCGGTCAGGATGCGGCGGGCCGCGCGCAGTAGCTCGGCCACATCGCCGCCGGCCAGGGCGTAGCTGACGGTGGAGCCGTCGCGGATCGACACCACGATCCCGGCGCGGCGCAGCACCGCCAGTTGCTGGGAGAGGCTGGAGGGCTCGATCTCGATCTCGGACAGCAGGTCCCGCACCGGTACGGGGCCGTTCTGAAGGAGCTCCAGCACGCGGATGCGGACGGGGTGTCCGAGCATCCGGAAGAACTCCGCTTTGGCCTGGTACAGCGGAACCTGCATGGGTGAACGCTCCAAGGGGGTCGACGTTCGGCCCGGGATCGGGGCCTGGTTGCTGCCTCCGTAAGCGACGGTGCAGTACAGGCCGATTCTCCCGTCTCCGGGTGCCGAGCTCCCAGGCGGTTGACCGCATCGGGATCTGTCGAAGTGAAGAAATCTTCAATTCATGGGCAGCCGGAGACGTGAGAACCGGTGCGTCTGCTAGAGCTCCAACTCCGCTTCGATGCGCTTCAACTGGTGCCGTGCCATCGCCAGGTTCGAGTTCACCTTGTCGAGCACGAGATAGAGGAAGAGGCCGTTGCCCCCGCGTCCCTTGAGCAGCCGGATGAGGTGGTACTGATGGTCCAGAGTGATCAGCACGTCCTCGATCTCGTCCTTGAGGTTGAGGTGCTCCATGGTGCGCGTCTTGGCGCGGATCACATCGGTGTTGCCGGCCGCGGCCACCCCCAGGTCGAGGTCCTTTCCGCCGCCGAGGGTGCCCAGCGCCATGCCGCTGGTGTAATCGACGAGGGCCGCGCCGACGCTGCCCTCGATCGATGCCATGGCCTCCTTGAGGGAAGTCTCCACGCTTGCCATCAGGCGCTCACTTCCTTTCTCACTCGTGTGCTCGTGACACGTCCGCGGTAGGTCACCTGCGAACGGTGAGGGAGAAGCTACCGATGGTGAGCAAGACCCGGGTGAATATGCCGACAAGCGGAGCAACGGCCCTGATTTGCCCGTAGGATGCGCCGCTCCTCGACCGCGCGGTCGGCGGCTCCCGCGGCAGGGCGCCGGCCGGGCCGCGGCCGGCGGAGGGCCGAGGTGCCGCTCGGTCTTCCCGCCCTCGCCACGACAAGCGTGGTGACGCTTTCCTCGGTAGCGTGGAAAGAGGCCGGAACATCACCGGCAGGCCTGCGTCGGCGCGGTCCTACGCATCCCCGCCGAGGCGCCCGAGACCACTAGGGACAGAAGCGGCCGTCGTCGCCGCCCGTCACCGCCGCCTGCGCGCGTGCCAAGAGCGGCAGTTGTGTCTCATCCTCCGCATGCAAGGAGAGTCACGCGCATGTCCATACCGCCCTCACCACCACCGCCACCGTCGTCCCCCGAGCCGAACCACTGGGGACCGCGCGGACCGGCGGGACCGCCTGGCGGCACCGAGGGCTGGTACGGGCCGTCCGCACCCGCGCCCACGTCGCAGCGGACGAACGTGCTGGCCATCGTGGCCTTCGTCATGTCCCTCATCTGCGCGATACCGCTGGTCCCGCTGATCCTCGGCATCGTCGCCCTCAACCAGATCCGTGAACGCGGAGAGAAGGGCAAGGGTTTGGCCATCGCGGCCATCGTCATCCACAGCGTCACCCTCGTGGTCGTCGGGGCCCTGGTCTTCGCGTTCTCCGACGTGCTGGACGACCCGGAGCGCGACAGCAGTGGCCGGGTCACCGAGCCGGTCTCCGGCGCGTGGGAGGACCTCCGCACGGGGGACTGCTTCGACACGGAGGAACCGGTGCTGGACGACGGCCAGGGCAAGCAGGTCGACACGACGGTGCGTATCGTGCCCTGCGACCAGCCCCATGAGGCTGAGGCGTACGCGGTCTTCGACCTGGAGGACGGGCCGTACCCGGGCGAGGAGGAGATCCGCTCGCGTGCCGATCAGACCTGTGACGCCGCGGTTCTCAGGAGCTACACGGGCGCTGACGCGAGTCCGTCCGGGATGACCTCCACCTACTACTATCCTTCGTCGGACACCTGGGACAGCGGCGACCGCCAGGTCACCTGCGCTGTGGAGGATTCCAGCGGTTCGACCACCGGCTCCGTCCGCGCTCCCGGCTCCTGAGCCCGCCGGCCGCCACGAACGTCGTGCCGGGAAAACCGCAGGCACGCGTTCCGGCGTCCTGGAGTGCATGGACAAGATCTCCGATGGCATACGGCAGCTCGTCCGGTTCGGGCTGTTGCAGGCGCGGTGCTGTGCGTTCGCCGTGGCGCTCGTGGCGGGTATCGCCGTGTCCGGGGTGCTGCCCGAGCTGCCGGTGGCGCGGTACGACCTGGTGCTCGTGTACGGGGTGCTGCTGGCGTTCGTCGCGCGGTGGGTGGGGTGGGACAGCGCGCGGGACACGGTCGTGATCGCGGCCTGCCATCTCGTGGGGCTCGCCTTCGAGCTGGTGAAGGTGCGGCTGGGATCGTGGAGCTATCCCGAGGAGGCGGTGACCAAGGTCGCGGGCGTACCGCTGTACGGGGGGTTCCTCTACGCGGCGGTGGGGAGCTACGTGTGCCGGGCCTGGCACCTGTTCGATCTGCGCGTGACGGGGTATCGCGCGACCGCCACGTCCGTGGTGGCGGCAGGGGTGTACGTCAACTTCTTCACGCACCACTGGCTGCCCGACGGGCGGTGGGTGCTGGCCGCCGCCATGGTGGCGGTCACGGCCGGGACGTGGGTCGGGTTCACCGTGGGGGAGCGGCGCTACCGGATGCCGCTCGCCCTCTCCTTCGTGCTCATCGGGTTCTTTCTCTGGGTCGCGGAGAACGCGGCCACTTATGTCGGTGCCTGGAGTTATCCGGACCAGCTGGACGGCTGGCAGCCGGTGGCGCTCGCGAAGTTCGGCGCGTGGGCGCTGCTGATCAGTGTGACGTTCGTGCTGGCCGAGCGGGCGCGGCGGGACGGGAGCCGGGGCTCCGGGAGGCCGGCTCCGTCAGGGACGGGGTGAGGAGAGGCGGGCCGCCGACGCGATGGTGGCGCGTGCCTCGCGTTCGGTGAGGCCGGTGCGGACGGCGGCGTCGGCGAGCGCGTCCGCGAGCGCCTCGCCGAGGCCGTTCTCGTAGGCCCGGCAGGCCGCCCAGAAGAGGCGGGTGTTGCGCTGGCCCTCCTGGGCGGCGAGCACGAAGTGGATCAGCCCCTGTCCGCGGGGCGGCCTCGCGGGCGAGGAGGCGCGTCCGGGCGATGCGGCGGGCCGGGTGGGCCCGGCGGATGCGGTGGGCGGGACCTCCGGATGCGGGGGCTGGGCGATCAGGCCGAGGAGGGCCGGTGGGCAGGGCGCCGGGGCGAGGTCCGCGGTGCCGGGCGCGAGGCGGTAGGCGCCGCGGGCGGTGACGGAACCGGGCCCGACCAGGTAGCCCCCGGCGCCGCGGATGTCGATGCCGGGGGCGAGGCGGCTCGCGGAGTTCGGTACGACGACGTCGGGCGGGCCGGTCAGCCAGAGGTGCCGGCCGCCGCTGGGGGTGAGGACGGTGACGGTCGCCGGGACGGTGAAGCCGTAGCGCAGTGCCAGGTGCCGCAGCCCCGCAACCGAGTCCGCCTTGGTGTCGAGGTCGACGCCGATCAGATGGTGCGGGGGACGGCCGCAGGCGATGCCGTACCCCGTTGCCCAGGGTGCGGCGGCGAAGAGCGCCCGTACGGCGGCGGGGTCACTCGTGGCGTCGTGGACGCCGTGCCCCGGCAGGCCGCACTCCCCGCGGCAGTGCACCGGCTCGGGGGTGTCCCGGTGCGGTGACGGCAGGGCGGGGAGTTTGGTGGCGGACAGCGGGATGACGGGGAGCCCGCGCTCGGCGGCGGAGAGCGCGTGGGCCAGGGCCAGGAGGGCGGTCTGCCGGTCGGTGGTGGCCATGGCCCTATTTTCGTACACACGTTCGAAGAAGGGGAGGGGTCCGAGGGATTGGCCGAAAACGCACCGGGCGATCGACCGGCTGGGCGGGAGCGAGCCGCGCCTGAGTGCTGTCGTCCGCGACCTTGACGCACCGCCCGGATCTGACAGATAGTCAGAAATTGAGACAGGGCAGTCCGTCGTCCGGGAGGTCCGCCGCCGTGCACCTCGCCCCGACCGAGCGGCAGCTGCGGCTGCGCGCCGAACTCCGTGCGTACTTCCGACAGCTCATGCCGGACGGCCCGCCGCCCGCCGGCGATCTGCCCGCCCGCCGCGCGCTGCTGCGGCGGATCGGCGCGGACGGCATGCTCGGCCTCGGCTGGCCCGTCGAGTACGGCGGCCAGGGCCGTGGTCCCGACGAGCAGTTCGTCTTCTTCGACGAGGCGTACCGGGCGGGCGCGCCCGTCTCGATGGTCACGCTCAACACCGTCGGACCGACGCTGATGGCCTACGGGACCGACGAACAGAAGGCCGCCTTCCTGCCCGCCATCCTGCGCGGCGAACTGGTCTTCGCGATCGGGTACAGCGAGCCGGAGGCCGGGACCGATCTCGCCGCACTGCGCACCCGCGCCGTGCGGGACGGCGATTCGTGGCTGGTCGACGGCCAGAAGATCTTCACCTCGAACGCCCAGAACGCCGACTGGATCTGGCTCGCCTGCCGTACCGACCCGGCCGCGCCCAAGCACCGGGGCATCTCGATCCTGCTGGTGTCCACGGACGCGCCGGGCTTCTCGTGGACACCCATCGAGACGGTGGGCGGGCTGACCACCACGGCGACCTACTACGACGGCATCCGGGTGCCCGCCGGACACCTCGTGGGTGCCGAGAACGGCGGCTGGGAGCTGATCACCAAGCAGCTCAACCACGAGCGGGTGGCGCTGGCCGCGATCGGGATGCAGGCGGAGGACTTCTACGAGGCGGCCCTGGAGCGGGCGCGCACCACCGACCCCATGACGGGCCGGCGCCGGATCGACGAGCCGTGGATACGGCTGAGGGCGGCCGAGGCGTACGCCCGGCTGGCGGCCACCCGCCTGCTCAACTGGCGACTGGTGGCCGACGTCGCGGCCGGCGGGCCGGCGCCGGGCGACGCGAGCGGTGTGAAGTTCGCGGGCACCGAATCGGCCGTCGAGGTGTACCGGATGTGCCAGGAGATCGCGGGCGGGGCCGGACTGGTGCGGGCCGGGTCGCCGGGCGCCCTCGACGACGGGGAGCTGGAGCGGATGAACCGCGCGGCACAGATCAACACCTTCGGGGGCGGGGTGAGCGAGGTGCAGCGCGAGATCGTCGCGACGATGCGGCTCGGGATGAAGGGCGGGAGGAGGGGGACATGACCGGACCCGAGGAGCGGGCGGAGGCGTACGGGCGGGCGGAACCCCGCGAGCCGCTGAGGGCGTACGAACCGCTGGAGGCGTACGAGCGGCTGAGGGCGTACGAGGGCCGGGCGGCCACCACCGCCGGCACCGGCAAGGACCTGGTCAACGAGGCGATGATCAGGCACTGGTGCGAGGCGATGGGCGACACGAACCCGGCGTACACGGGCCCCGGCGCCATAGCGCCCCCGACCATGCTCCAGGCCTGGACGATGGCCGGACTCTCCGGCCACACCGGCCGCTCGACGGCGTACGACGAGCTCTTCGCGCTGCTGGACGCCGAGGGGTGCACGGCCGTCGTGGCGACCGACTGCGAACAGGAGTACCTGCGCGAGCTGCGGCCGGGGGACGCGATCACGTTCGACACCGTCATCGAGTCGGTGTCCCCCCGCAAGAGCACCAGGCTGGGGACGGGCCACTTCGTCACGACGCGGACGGACATCAGGGCGGACGGCGAACTCGCCGGGACGCACCGCTTCCGGATCCTCAAGTACGCGCCCGCGACCCGTCCCACGGCGCACGCCGGCCAGGCTCCCCAAGCCGCCCGGACCCCCGGTGCCGGCAACGCCGCTCCCGCCGCTCACGCCCCTCAGGCCCCTCCCGCCGCCCTGGCCTCTCGGGCCACCGAGGCGCCGGGGGCCTCGCCGCCCCGGCGCCCGCGCCCGGTGATCAACCGCGACAACGCCGGCTTCTGGGAGGGAGTAGCCGCCCACCGACTGCTCGTCCAGCGGTGCACCGGGTGCCGGACGCTGCGCTTCCCGTGGCTGCCGGGCTGCAACGCCTGCGGCTCCGCCGCATGGGACACGGTGGAGGGGAGCGGCCACGGCACCGTCTTCTCGTACGTGGTGATGCACCACCCGCGCTTCCCCGCGTTCGACCCTCCCTACCCGGTCGCTCTGGTCGAACTGGCCGAGGGCGTAAGGATGATCAGCAATGTGATCGGTGTGCCGTACGACAAGGTCCGGATCGGGATGCCGGTCCGGCTGGAGTTCCTGCGCGTGGACGCGGAGCTGGAACTCCCGGTCTTTCGCGGGGAGGAGGGCTGACCATGGACTTCACACCCACGGAGGAACAGTCAGCGGCCTGGGACCTGGCCGGGCGGATCTTCGGTGACCTCGCCACGCACGAACGGCTCACGGCCGCCGGCACCGGCACGGACGCCGAGCTGTGGAAGGCGCTCTGCGCGGCCGGCCTTCCCGGGGCGGTCGAGGACACCGGGCTGCTCGGTCTGGTGCTGCTGGCCGAGGAGCAGGGACGGACGACGGCCCAGGTGCCGTTCACCGCGAGCTGTGTGTACGGGCTCCTCGCCGTGGCCCGGCACGGTACGCCGGAACAGCGCGCCCGGCTGCTGCCCGGCCTCCGGGCCGGTACGACGGTGGTGACCGGGGCTTTTCCGGCCGCCGGACATGTCCGGGCGGAGGCAGCCGGTGACGACGGCGCTCCGCACCGGCCCACCGGGGACGTCCGGCTCAGCGGGACCGTCGACTGGGTGCCCTGGCTCCGGGACGCCACCCACGTCCTCGTACCGGACCAGACCCGGACGCTCCGGCTGGTGCCCACCGCCGGTCTGCCCGTGGTCGCCGTCGAGCTGACCGCCCCCTGGGCCGCCGGCCGGCTCGTGCTCGACGGCGCTCCCGGCGAGCGGCTGGGTGCCGGCGGTGCGTACGAGGACGTGCTGGCGGCGGCCCGGATCGCGTTCGCCGGGCTCCAGGCAGGGGTCTGCGCCGGCTCGCTGGCCAGGGCCGTCGCGTACACCTCCGTGCGGGAGCAGTTCGGGCGCCCGCTCTCCGCCCGCCAGGCGGTGCTGCTCCGGGCCGCCGACGCCCACATGGACACCGAGGCGATCAGGGTCACGGCCTACGAGGCGGCGTGGCGGTACGACCAGGGCATGCCGGCCGCCGAACACGCCCTCGTCACGGCATGGTGGGCGTCGGAGGCGGGGAAGCGGGTCGTCCACGCCGGACAGCATCTGCACGGCGGTCTGGGGGCCGACCTCGACCACCCCGTACACCGGCACTTCCTGTGGGGCCGGCAGCTCGACGCGTATCTCGGCTGCGGCACCGAAATCCTCGCCGAACTCGGCGATCTGATCGGCGAGGACCTGATGGGCCGGGACCTGACCGGCGGCCAGGACCTGACGGACCGGGACTTGACCGGTGGCCAGGACCTGTCCGGCCGGCGTCCGACCGGACAAGGAGAGCCGTCATGACGCCGGGTGACGAACTGCCACCGTTGCGGATCCCGATCACCCGCACCCTGATCGTGGCCGGTGCCGTGGCCTCCCGGGACTACCAGGACGTGCACCACGACGCCGAGCTCGCCCGCGAGAAGGGCTCCCCCGACATCTTCATGAACATCCTGACGACCAACGGCCTGGTAGGCCGGTACATCACCGATCACTTCGGCCCGCGTGCCCGCCTGCGCAAGGTCGCGATCCGGCTCGGCGCGCCCAACTACCCGGGCGACACCATGACGCTGACGGGAACGGTCACCGCGGTGGACGGCACCACGGCCCACGTGCGCGTGACCGGCGCCAACGGCCTCGGCCACCACGTCACCGGCACCGTGACGGTGACCGTCCCCGCGGAGGATCCGGCATGAGCATCCGCAGGGCCGACACCCTCGGTGGGCGGGCCGCGATCGCCGGCATCGGCGCGACCGAGTTCTCCAAGGACTCCGGCCGCAGCGAACTCGAGCTCGCCGTCGAGGCGGTGCGGGCGGCTCTCGACGACGCCGGGCTCAGCCCCGACGACGTCGACGGGCTGGTCACCTTCACCATGGACACCAGCCCCGAGATCACCGTCGCCCAGGCGGCCGGCATCGGCGAGCTGTCGTTCTTCTCCCGTATCCACTACGGCGGCGGAGCCGCCTGTGCCACCGTCCAGCAGGCGGCCCTCGCCGTCGCCACCGGAGTCGCCGACGTCGTCGTCTGCTACCGGGCCTTCAACGAGCGCTCCGGCCGCCGCTTCGGTTCCGGGGTGCAGCACCGCGAGCCGTCCGCCGAAGGCGCCGCGCTCGGCTGGCAGCTCCCCTTCGGACTGCTCACGCCCGCCTCCTGGGTGGCGATGGCGGCCCAGCGCTACCTCCACACCTACGGCCTGACCCCCGAGGCCTTCGGTCATGTCGCCGTCACCGACCGCCGGTACGCGGCCAGCAACCCGGCCGCCCACTTCCACGGCAGGCCGATCACCCTCGCCGACCACGCGGCCTCCCGCTGGATCGTCGAACCGCTGCGGCTCCTCGACTGCTGCCAGGAGACCGACGGCGGACAGGCGCTCGTCGTGACCTCCGCGGAGCGTGCCCGGGACCTGCCCCGCCCGCCGGCCGTGATCGCCGCCGCCGCGCAGGGCGCCGGCCGCCGCCAGGAGGCGATGACCAGCTTCTACCGCGACGATCTCACCGGACTGCCCGAGACGGGCGTGGTCGCCCGGCAGCTGTGGCGCGGCTCCGGGCTGGCCCCGGCCGACATCGACGTGGGCATCCTCTACGACCACTTCACCCCGTTCGTGCTGATGCAGCTGGAGGAGTTCGGCTTCTGCGCGCCGGGTGAGGCGGCCGACTTCGTGGCCGCCGGCGCCCTTCCGCTCAACACCCACGGAGGGCAGCTCGGCGAGGCGTACCTCCACGGGATGAACGGCATCGCGGAAGCCGTCCGCCAGGTACGCGGCACCTCCGTGAACCAGGTGCCGGGGGCGGCGCGGACCCTGGTCACGGCGGGGTCGGGCGTCCCCACCTCGGGATTGATCCTCACCGCCGACGGCTGAACCGGGCCCCGCCCCGGGCCCGGGCCCGTCCACCCGGGGCCGCTCCCAGGACCCTGACGCCGGTACCGTGCGCCTCCACCGAAAGGAGGTGGGGCCGGCCCGGCCCCTACAACCTGAGGCGGACTCGGGTTCGGGACCTGGGGGCGATCCGGTGACGTGGGCCCGCTCCTAGCGTGGACCTATGACCGCGACTACTGGGCCCGTCTGCACCAGCGCCTCCACGGCCGCCACGGTGACCACCGGCGCCGGCTACCCGTCGTTCTCCTCGTACGTACGGGCCCGGGGCCCGGTGCTGCTGCGCACCGCCCGGTCACTCACCGCGAACCCGTGCGACGCGGAGGACCTGCTGCAGACCGCCCTGGCCAAGACGTACGTCGCCTGGGAGCGCATCGAGGACCACCGCGCGCTCGACGGCTATGTCCGCCGGGCGCTGCTGAACACCCGCACCTCGCAGTGGCGCAAGCGCAAGGTCGACGAGTTCTCCTGCGAGGAGCTGCCGGAGCCGCTCGGGCTGCCCGAACCCGACCCGGCCGAGCAGCAGGCGCTGCACGACGCGATGTGGCGCGCGGTCATGCGGCTGCCCGACCGCCAGCGCGCGATGGTGGTCCTCCGTTATTACGAGGACCTCAGCGAGGCCCAGACGGCCGAGGTGCTGGGCGTCTCCGTCGGCACGGTCAAGAGCGCCGTCTCCCGGGCGCTCGGCAAGCTCCGCGACGACCCGGAGCTCGCTCCCGTCCGGTGACCCCGGCAAGGCGGTCCGTCAATCGGTGACCGGACCGGTGACGCGTCCGGTAATCGGTCGGACGGCGTGTGTGGTGGCCGGTCCGGGTGGCGATCCGGTGGCGGGTCGAGCGAATCGATGCGAGCGGATGTAATCCCGGGTAGTGACATACCGCTTGGTATGTGCGCAGAATCTGCACACCCTTACTGCCACGTAGCGCCCACCGGGAGGACGCCGTGCTGAGCACCATGCAGGACGTACCGCTGACCGTGACCCGCATCCTGAAGCACGGGATGACTATCCATGGATCGTCGCAGGTCACGACGTGGACCGGGGAGAGCGAGCCGCACCGCCGCAGTTACCGCGAGATCGGTGAGAGGGCCGCCCGGCTGGCGCACGCCCTCCGCGACGACCTCGGCGTCACCGGCGACGAGCGCGTGGCGACCCTCATGTGGAACAACGCCGAGCATGTGGAGGCGTACTTCGCCATCCCCAGCATGGGCGCGGTCCTGCACACCCTGAATCTGCGGCTACCCGCCGAACAACTGGTCTTCATCGTCAACCACGCCGCCGACCGCGTGGTCATCGTCAACGGCTCGCTGCTGCCGCTGCTCGCACCGCTGCTCCCCCACCTGCCGACGGTCGAGCACGTCGTGGTCTCCGGCCCCGGCGACCGCTCGCTGCTGGAGGGCGCCCAGGCGCAGGTGCACGAGTACGAGGAGCTGCTGGCGGGGAAGCCGGACACCTATGACTGGCCGGATCTGGCGGAGAACACCGCCGCGGCCATGTGCTACACCTCCGGCACCACCGGTGACCCGAAGGGCATCGTCTACTCGCACCGTTCGATCTACCTGCACTCCATGCAGGTCAACATGGCGGAGTCGATGGGCCTGACGGACGCGGACACCAGCCTCGTCGTGGTTCCGCAGTTCCATGTGAACGCCTGGGGCCTGCCGCACGCCACGCTGATGTCCGGCGTGAACATGCTGATGCCGGACCGCTTCCTGCAGCCCGCCCCGCTCGCCGAGATGATCGAGAGCGAGCGCCCCACGCACGCCGCGGCCGTCCCCACCATCTGGCAGGGCCTGCTCGCCGAGCTCACGGCGAAGCCGCGTGACGTCAGCTCGCTCACCCAGGTCACCATCGGCGGCGCCGCCTGTCCGCCGTCGCTGATGAAGGCCTTCGACGAGCTCGGCATGCGGGTCTGCCACGCCTGGGGCATGACGGAGACGTCGCCGCTCGGCACGATCGCCAGGCCGCCCGCCCACGCCGTGGGCACCGAGGCGGAGTTCGGCTACCGGATCACCCAGGGCCGCTTCCCCGTGGGCGTCGAGGCCCGGCTGACCGGCCCCGGCGGCGACATCCTGCCCTGGGACGGCGAGTCGGCGGGCGAGCTGGAGGTGCGCGGCCCGTGGATCGCGGGCGCGTACTACGGCGGAGCGGCGGGCGAACCCCTCCGGCCCGAGGACAAGTTCACCCCCGACGGCTGGCTGAAGACCGGCGACGTCGGCGTGATCAGCCCGGACGGCTTCCTCACCCTCACCGACCGCGCCAAGGACGTCATCAAGTCGGGCGGTGAGTGGATTTCCAGCGTCGAGCTGGAGAACGCCCTGATGGCACACCCGGAGGTCGCCGAGGCGGCCGTCGTCGCCGTCCCCGACGAGAAGTGGGGCGAGCGCCCGCTCGCCACCGTCGTCCTCAAGGAGGGCGCGACCGCCGACTACGAGGCGCTGCGCGCGTTCCTCGGCGAGTCGATCGCCAAGTGGCAGCTCCCCGAGAGGTGGGCGGTCGTCCCGGCCGTGCCGAAGACCAGCGTGGGCAAGTTCGACAAGAAGGTGATCCGCCGGCAGTACGGCGACGGCGAGCTGGAGGTCACGCGGCTCTCGTAGGCCGCGGCCTTCTCCCGCACCACGGCAGGGTGCCCGGCGGTCGCCGGGCACCCTGCCGTCAGTTCGTACCGATCTTCGCGAGCAGGTCCACGATCCGCGACTGCACCTCGGCGCTCGTCGACCGCTCCGCAAGGAACAGCACCGTCTCACCGGACGACAGCTTGGGCAGCTCCTCCTGGTTGAGGCTCGCCGAGGTGTAGACGACCAGCGGAGTCCGGTTCAGCCGGCCGTTCGCCCGCAGCCAGTCGATGATCCCGGCGCGCCGGCGGCGCACCTGCATGAGGTCCATGACGACCAGGTTCGGGCGCATCTGAGCGGCCAGCGTGACCGCCTCGCTGTCCGTCGCCGCCCGCGCGACCTGCATACCGCGCCGCTCCAGCGTCGCCGTCAGCGCGAGCGCGATCTCCTCCTGCTCCTCGATGAGCAGCACCCGGGAAGGGTGCTGCTCACTGTCCCGGGGGGCCAGCGCCTTCAGCAGTACGGCGGGGTCGGCGCCGTACGCCGCCTCGCGCGTCGCCTGCCCGAGTCCGGCCGCCAGCAGCACCGGCACCTCGGCGGCGACCGCCGCCTGCCGCAGCGACTGCAGCGCCGTGCGCGTGATGGGGCCGGTCAGCGGGTCCACGAACAGCGCGGCCGGGAAGGCGGCGATCTGCGCGTCGACCTCCTCGCGGGAGTGGACGATCACCGGGCGGTAGCCGCGGTCGCTCAGCGCCTGCTGTGTGGAGACGTCCGGCGCGGGCCAGACCAGCAGCCGGCGCGGGTTGTCCAGCGGCTCCGGGGGCAGCTCGTCGTCGACGGGACGGGGCGGTGGCTGGTTGGCCACCTCGACCGCGCCGCCCGGGCCGTCCAGCGGCTCCGGCCCCTCGGCCGCGTCCTCGTCCGGCGCCCCTATGGCGTAGGCCCGGCCCTCCGACTGCGGGGACAGGAGGGGCTGCGGCTGCGGCGGCACGGGCTGGGCCTGCGGGTGGGGCCGGGCGGCGGCGGTCTCCGCCGCGGGGACACGCTCACCGTCCGGGGGCGTCGCCAGCTTGCGGCGCCGCCCGGAACCCGACACGGCCGGCTGCGCCTGGCCGTTCACGACAGGGACGCCGCCCGGCTGACCGGCTTGCTGGCCGATCTGCTGGGCGAAGGGCACGCCCTGGCCGAGGGTCCGCACGCTGAACGCGCGCCCCTGCGAGGTGGTGGACGGGTCCTGCCCCTCCACCGCGGTCGGCTGCGGGGCGGCCGGAGCCTGCGCGGCCGGTGCCCGGGTGACGGGCGCCTGTGGGGCGGGTGCCTGGGGGGCCGCCGGCCGCGGCGCGGCTGCGTGTGACGCCGGTGCCTGTGACCCCGGGGCCTCGGCGGGCAGCGGCTGCGCGGCGGGGTGCGGCGGCCGGGACGCGGGCGCCGCGGCGGCCGGCACCGGCGCGGACACGGCGGCCGGGTCCTGGGCGGCCACCACTTCGGGGGGCAGCGGTACGGAGCCGGAGCCGGTGTTCGTCGCGGCACCGGCCGGAGCGGCACCGCCCGTCGCGAGGCCGTTGGGCACGGCGCCGTCGGGCATGGCGCCGTTCGGCATGGCGCCGCTGGGCACGGCGCCGGCCGGAGGCACGGATCCGGTGGCCGCGGCACCGCCGTCCTTGACGGCCCGGCGGCGGCCCGTCGGGGCCGGCACAGGGTGCGGCTGCGGCGGCGTGTGGTCGTCGGCCGGCTCCGTCCGTACGGCGTCGTGGCGCCCCGCGTCGTCGGGGCGGCGATCCGCGTCGGCGGGCGGCAGGGCGAAGGCCGTGCGCGGGGCCTCGGCCGGAGCGGTCCGCTCCTGCGCGTTCGCGAGCGCCCGGCGGGCCCGGCGCCCGGTCGGCTCGGGCTGCGGCGGACCCGGCTCGACAACGGCCGGGGCATCGGAGGCCTGTGTGGCGGCGGGCGCCTGCGCGGCGGCGGGTGCCGGTGCTACGGCGTGTGCCTGTGCGGCGGGTGCCTGTGCGGCGGCGGGCGCCGGGCCCACCGGTGCCGAGCCTGCGGGTGCCGCGTCGGCGGACGGCGCCGCGGGCAGCGCCGGAAGCGCGCCTTCGGCACTCCGCCGCGCCCGGCGCCCCGCGGCCGGGACGGGCACCGCGTCGGCCGGGACGCCCTGCGGCGGCACCGTGTTCCCGAGGGCCGCGCGGCCCTGTGCGCTTTCGGCGGCCGTCACGACCGCACCCTCGGCCGGGCTCGGCCGGCCGCGCCGCCGCCCGGTGCCCGTCCCCGCGCCGACGGGCTCGCCGCCGGTGTCCTGCGCCGGGATGCGCTGCGCTGCGGTGTCGTCGGCGGTACGCGCGCGCCGCCGCCCGGTCGGCTCGGCGGCCACCGGGTCCTCCGCCCGGACCGGGCTCTCCAGGAAGGCGTCCGTCGAGGCGCGCCGCGCTCGCCGCCGCCCGCCACCGGACGTCCCGCCGCCCGAAGTGTCACCGGCCTGCTGAGCGGGCACCGCGACGGCGGCCGGGCCGGCCCCCGCGGCGGCGGGACCGGCGGCTGCCTGCTCCGGGGCAGCCGGTCCCAACGCCGCCGGGCCCGTGGGCGTCTCCGGCCGCGCCGCGGGCGGCTGCACCGTGCCCGCGCCTTCACCGAGCGGTACCTCCAGGACGTACGCGCTGCCGCTCGTCCCGGGCACCTCGTGCGTCTGCAGCACACCGCCGTGCGCCCGGACGATCCCGCGCACGATCGGCTCGTGCACCGGGTCACCCCCGGCGAACGGCCCGCGCACCTCGATGCGTACGACGTCACCGCGCTGGGCCGCGGCCACCACGATCGTCGAGTCGACGTACCCGGCGCCCGGGACGACCCGGGCCTTGCCGGTCGAGTCGACCCCGGCGACATCGGCGATCAGATGCGCGAGGGCGGTCGACAGCCGGACACCGTCCACCTCGGCCTCTATCGGCGGGGCGTGCACCGCGAACTGCACCCGGCCGGGTCCGATCAGCTCCACCGCGCCCTCGACACCGGCCGCGACGACCCCGTCGAGCAGCACGTTCTCCTTGGCCAGCCGCTCGGTGCCGACGTCGAGCCGCTGGAATCCCAGGACGTTGTCGACGAGCGTCGTCATGCGGGCGTACCCGGCCGCCAGATGGTGCAGCACCTGGTTCGCCTCGGGCCACAGCTGCCCCGCCGGGTCGGAGGCCAGCGTGCTCAGCTCGGCGCGCAGCTCCTCCAGCGGACCCCGCAGCGAGTCGCCCAGCACGGCGGTCAGCTGCGCGTGCCGGGCGGCGAGCTCCGCGAACCGCTCCTCGCGCTCGGCGTGCCGCTCCTCGTGCTTCTCGACCTCGACGGAGTGCCGCTCGCTCCAGTCGGCCAGCTCGGCGGCGTGCCGCTCCTCGATCTCGGCGAGCTCCGCCTCGTGCTTCTTCACCAGCTCCTCGTACGGGCGCCGGTCGGTGAACGTCATCACCGCCCCGACGAGCTGGTCCCCGTCCCGCACCGGCGCGGTCGTCAGATCGACCGGCACCGGGGAACCGTCCTTGGCCCACACGACCTGCCCGCGCACCCGGTGCTTGCGCCCCGACCGCAGGGTGTCCGCCAGCGGCGACTCGTCGTACGGGAAGGGCTCCCCGTCCGCCCGGGAGTGCAGCATCAGGGCGTGCAGCTCCTTGCCGCCCAGGTCGCTGGCGCGCCAGCCCAGTATCTGCGCGGCGGCCGGGTTGACCAGGACGACGCGTCCCTCGGTGTCCGTGCCGACGACGCCTTCGGCCGCGGCGCGCAGGATCATCTCGGTCTGGCGCTGGGAGCGGGCCAGTTCGGCCTCGGTGTCCAGGGTCCCGGACAGATCGCGCACCACGAGCATCAGCAGCTCGTCGCCGGTGTAGGTGTTTCCGCCCGTTCCGTACGAGTCGTACGCCTCGCGCCCGTCCTCCAGGCTCGCGCTGGTCACCTCGACCGGGAACTCGCCGCCGTCGGTCCTGCGGGCGATCATCCGGGTGGGTTTGGTGCGTCCGCGCTCGTCGGCGGCCTCGGGTCGGCGCATGGAACCAGGGATCAGCCGGGAGTCGAAGGCGGGCAGCAGATCGAGCAGACCGCGCCCGACGAGCGCCGTCCCCGGCGTCTCGAACATCTCCAGGGCGATGGTGTTGGCGTTGACGACGGTGCCGTTGCAATTGACGAGTACGAGCCCGTCCGGCAGCGCGTCGAGTATGGCTGCGAGGCGAGCAGCGCCTCGGGATGGCCTGCTGCTCACGACGACGCTTCCTCCCACTGACCTACTGCCACTTGCGGACGGCCGACCCCATCCTGCCCCTCGGGCCGAGGCCTGTCACTGAAGGGAGTCTAAAGGCAGGCAATGCGGGTGGGGCGGCGGATGCGGGGGAGCTCTCACCAAGGTTGTGTGCGCGCGGCGTACGCCTCCGGCACTTTTTCACCGCCATGAGCCGGCCTTGGGCAGCACATACCTGAGGTTGTCCCAGCGGGAGATCTCGCAGCCGTTGGTCCGGTTGAAGTGGGCGTCGACGTTCCGCCCCTGCCAGGTGCCCGTGACGCGCGCGGTGGCGTCGCCGCCGTGGATGTGGGTGCACATCTGGTCCTTGCCGACGGGTACGAACGGGTCCTTCCCTTCCCGGGCCAGCTCGGCCAGCCGGTCGCAGGCGGCCTGGGCCTTCGGGTGGGTGCCGCTCGCCCGGGTGCCGCACTCCAGGTCGAACGTTCCGTCGCCCTGGGGGGTCCCGGAGCCTTCCACGGTCACGGTCAGCCGGTCGGGCCCCGCCAGCAGCGGCAGCGGCAGCGGCGCGGGCCCCCCGGCCGCGGCGACGGGAGCGGTGGCGCCGAGCGCGGCGAGGGACGCGGCGGTGGCGGCGGTGAGGACGAGACGGCGCAGCATACGAACTCCTGGGGTACGGATCCGTGGGGACGCCCGGGGCATCCCCAACCTCTCTAACGCTGCACCGCCCCCGGCGTTGCGCAACCGGAGAGGCTTTGCCCTGCGGCCCGCCCGCCTAGTACCGTGGGGAGCGATTGGTGACACCCCCTGTGGCTGTGTCATCATCTGCACGCACCACTCGCGCCCGCGCGGGTGTACCTGGAGGCGTCGCCTAGTCCGGTCTATGGCGCCGCACTGCTAATGCGGTTTGGGTCTTAAAGCCCATCGAGGGTTCAAATCCCTCCGCCTCCGCAGAACCGAAGCCCCGGCCCCACGGCCGGGGCTTCGGCCGTTCCCGGGGGCCGTCCGGATGTCGTTCCCGACCCCGCCCCGGGGACACGTGTTCCCGTCCCGGGCAGGGCCACGGCAAGCGCGGCGATCTTCGTCGGGCGGTGTTTGTGCAGGTCAGAGGCGGTTTGCTTAATGGATTTCGCGTGACGGCGCAGGTCATGTAATGTTGTTCCCGCAACGCCGACCGGGCAGAAAAGCCCGGGAAGCACAAGCACTCGTAGCTTAACGGATAGAGCATCTGACTACGGATCAGAAGGTTGCAGGTTCGAATCCTGCCGAGTGCACAGCAGGCCAGAGGCCCCGGGCGATGAGTCCGGGGCCTCTGGTGTTTGGGCCGTACAGCAGCGAAGTACAGCAACCGCCCTCAGCCGGTGCCGCCCATCGCTTCGGACAGCTTTCCGATTGCCTTCCTGACCTCTTCCTCACTGGCTTCGGCGTAGACCTCCATCGTCATCGCGATCTGCGAGTGGCGGAGGATGCGCTGCGCCACCTTCGGGTGGACCTTGAGGGCGACCAGGAGCGAGCTGCAGGTGTGCCGGGTGTTCCGCAGCGGGATCACTCGAAGGCCGGCACGGTGGGCGCGCAGGGCGAACATCCGGGTGAGGTTCCCTGGCTCGATCGGGGTTCCGTACTTCGTGGTGAAGATCAGGTCGTGACTGTCCTGCCAGAGGTCCCCCGCGGCTTTCCGGTCGCCGAGCTGCCGGGCCCGGCGCATCCGTAGGGCCTTGAGGCAGAGCGCCGGCAGGGGCAGGAAGTCGTCCGAGTCCTCGGTCTTGGTCTCGCGGTGGAGGAGCTGGCGCCCGGCGCGCTGGATCTGGTGATCCACGTACAGCTCGCCGGTCTCGAAGTCGACGGACTTCCACGTCAGGCCCAGGACCTCACCCCGGCGGAGCCCGAGGCACAGCACGAGCACCCAGGCTGCGAAGAGATGGTCATCGCGGGCGGCGGCGTCGGTGAGGAACCGGCCCGCTTCAGCGACAGACCACGGCTTGATCCGGCGGCGGCGCGGCTTGGGGACCTTCACCAGGGAGGCGACGTTCTTACTGATCTCCTCCTCTGCGACCGCATGGGTGAGAGCGGCCCGCAGCGCGTCCCGGGAACCCTGGATCACGCGCCGGGACGGGAAGGATTCGCAGCAGTCGCCAAGCGCGCAGCACTTTCGGAGGTTGGGAGCCCGTTTGGCGTCCTTGCCCTGGGCGCAGCACTGGCAGGCGGTTGCCAGCTTGGTTAGCCACTCGCGCACGTCTCGGACGGTGAGCTTGTCCAGCCGCTTAGCGCCGAGGTGCGGGGCGATGTAGAGCCGGACGTACCCCTCGTACGACACGTACGAGAGCGGGGCGAGGTTGGGCTTAACGATCGAGTCGAGCCAGTACGAGAGGAAGGCGGCGACCGTCCGATGTCGAGTGGCGACGGGCCCCTTCTTCGCCTCCGCGTGGAGGTTCAGCCACTTCTCGTGGACCTCCTCGCGGGTCTTGCCGTAGGCGTACTTCCGGGCCCGCGTGCCGTCGGGCTTGGTGACCCACACATATGCGGCGTAACCGTTCTTGTACGGGTAGATGGAGCCCTCACCGTTGCCGCGCTTGCTGCTCATGCCGCCTGCCCTTCCGCGTCAGCGGTGACGTGCTGGACGTACTCGTCGACCCAGGCCGGGAGGATGCGGCGGTTGCGGCCGACCTTCACGGAGCGGATCTCCCCGGTGAGCACGAGCATCTTGGTCTTGGACAGCCCGAAGCCGAGCATCTCGGCGACTTCGGCGACGGTGTGCCACTTCCGCTCGATCACGGTGGTGGTCATGCGGTGACTCCTTCCAGGGCGAGTTGGTCTTGCAGGGCTTCACGGGCGGTTTCGCGGTTGAGCTGGATGTCGCGGGCGATGCTGGCGGCGAGTGCGGATTCGCCGGGAGTGTGGCCGTGTCCGGCGTACTGCCAGGAGGCGAGGACGAGCACGGTGTCCGGGTCGCCGAGCGCGCTTTGCTCCTGGGCGGCGCGGTAGTCGGCGCGGATCTGGCGGAGAGCGCCGAGGGTGGTGGAGTAGCGGCGGGACTTGGTGGAGAAGTGGCCGCGGAAGCCGAGCATGTGCGCCCAGGCCGCGAGCTTGCGGTCGGGGTAGAGCGGGGCCAGGTCAAGGCATGCCTCGATGAGCCGCCGGGGGTGATCGGGCACGTCGAGAAGGTCGAGGACTTCCCGATTCCCGATGCGGCGGTCGAGGCTGCCGGTCGACTCAGCCGCTTTGGTGGCGTACTTGGCGACGTAGGAGGCGACCGCCTGCTCGGTGATGTCGGAGCCGTCGTCGAAGGCGCGGACGGGCCGGATGTCGAGCTGTTGGCCCCAGCGGAAAGGCCGGCACGGCTGGTCACCGGCGGCCGGGACCGTGATCGACGTGTACGAGTGCGCGACCGCAGCGCGGATCGAGTCGGTGAGCCGGTCAACGGTGGCCCAGGCGGGCGGCGGGGAGTCGGGGCCGTCCGGTCCGTCAAGGCGAATCACTGCGTGGAAGTGGATCGCTCCGCGCTTCTGGAACTCGGCGACCTTGCCGTACGAGACCCGGAGCACGTCTTTGAGTTCGCGCTGCGAGAGCCCGGAACGGGCGGCGAGTTCACGGCGCAGCCGTTTGGCGAAGCGGTCCCAGAGTTGTCCAGCGTGGTTGTTGAAGAGCACTGTCCCGGCGTAGTCGTACTTGTCCGGGTCGAGCGCGGTGCCGAGGGCCGGATCGTCCTCGGCGTGGCGAGCACCGCAACGGCAGGCACCACGGTCGGGCCGGTTGTGGACTGGGCCGAACGAGGGCGCGGTCAGGGTGACGAAGACACGCGGGTGGTCGCGCACGGAGGCGGGGATGTCCTTGGATTCGTCCCCGGCGAGCCCTGCCCGGATCAGGTGGTAGGTGTCCCCGGCGTAGGTGTAGGCGCAGGACGGACAGCGGGAGGCGCGGCGGTTGCCGCAGGCGACGCGGAGCCGTCCGTCCGGTTCGGTGTCGGTCGAGTAGCGGCGCAGAGTCTCGCCGCTCACGCGGTCTTTGGCGAGGGTCCAGCCGGTCAGGTGGATCGGGTCGGAACAGCCACCGGTGCGGCGTACCTGGTCCTGCCAGCGGTCGAAGCCGGGGGATCCGGCCACCCTCAGGATGTCCTCCAGGGTGGTCGGGTCCAGGCCCGCCGGAGTGGCGGTGTCGCTCACGCGCTCACCCCGGTGAGGGCGGGGAGCGTGCAGCGGGCGGGGCGGGTGGGGAAGCCGTCGCAGTTCGAGCAGACCCGCGCTGGGGCGGTGATGCGGTCGGTCATGATGGGTGTTCCTTCCGGATCAGTTGGTTCGGGCAGGGGCACGGCTCCCGGGGCGGGCAAGACTTGGCGGTTGAGACCGCCCCGGGGCCGGTCAGCGGCGCTTGGTCTCGGCGGTGAGCAGGGAGCGGAGCACGACGGCGCAGACCGCGACCGAGGCGGCGGTGACGGCGACCGCGAGGAGCATCGAGATCAGGACGGCGCCGACGAGGAGCACGACGGCGGCACCGCCGCCTACGAGAGCGACCAGGGCACCGGGGGTGAGCTGCACCGATTGCCGGGCCGGCGCCGTCGGGGCGACAGGAGCCGGGGCCGGGGCGTGCTGGACGATGGCGGTCGGCTCGACGGTGGGCGGGGTGGCGATGCCGGTCGGTGTCGGCATGGTGGGGATTTTCGGGCGGAACATGGAGTGATCTCCCATCTGTGGAGCTCTACTTGACGGCGGTGTCGATGGCGGGGGCGAGCAGGCTGTCGGTGAGGAGGTAGCCGCCGAGGAGGAGCACGGCGACGAGCCACCAGGGCGGGCGGATGAGCTTGATGCCGAGGGCGCCGACGACGATCAGGGCGAGCCAGAGGGGAACATCCATGGCAGTGATCTCCGATCAGTCCGCGATGCGGCAGCGGTGGGTACGTGCGGCGAGTTGGGCGGCCGACTGGCTGGAGTAGTCGGCGGACCAGCCGCAGCGGTCGTTGGTGCACACGGCGGCGTGCTTGGTCCGGCCGTTCCGGTCACGGTGGGTGCCGATCTGCACGGGTCCGATCCGCATGACGGAGTGGAAGTGGTCGCGGGCGGGCATGTCAGTCGCTCTCCGTTCGGCTGGTCGTCGGGTCGGGGTAGGCGGCGCGGATACCGGCGGCGGTGGCCGGGTCGGTGGTGCGCTGGGCGGCTTCCTCGGCGAGCAGGTGGGCGAGGTAGGGCCGGTCAGCGGCGGTCATCTCGCGGGCGCCGTCGAGGTAGTCGGCGGCGGTCAGGTCGGCCGGATCACGGGTCACGGGCTTTCTCCCTTCCAGGTCGGGCGAGTTGAGCGGCGATGGCGTTGGCCATCGGGGCCGGGACGCCGAGGCGGGCGCGCAGGGTGTCGGTGTCGATCGGGGTGCCGGTGCGGGAGTGGTAGTCGTCGGCGACCTTGCGGGCGTGGTCGACCAGCGCGGCCGGGACCGGCGGAGCCAGGGCGGTTGTGGGATCGGCCGGGGGCAGGGCCGGGGCAGGCTCCGGCTCGGTGACGGGCACCGCTTCAGCCACGGGTGAGGGTTCGGCGGGCACTACTTCGACCGGCTCCAGCTCGGTCTCGGGCTCACGGTCGGCCGCGGCCGGTGAGTGAGCGAGCAGCGTGCCGCCTAGGAAGGCGAGCGCGGGCCATCCGGCGATGCCGAAGCGCAGCCAGGCGGGCGGGTGAGCCAGGTCGAGGAATCCGGCGGTGGCGACGTTCGCGCCGAGCGAGGCGACCAGGGCGATCAGGAACCAGCACCAGGCGAGCCGTGACGGGCCGTCGTTGCGCAGTCGTCGCCAGGCGGCGACCAGGAGCAGGTCGACCGAAACGGGGTAGGCCCATGCCTTCCATCCGGTCTGTCCGGCAGCGGCGGCGAGGTCGTGCAGGTGGGCGAAGGACAGGGCCCCGGCGATCACCGCTTGCACAAGGACGGCGTCGATGCGCAGCTTGCGGGTCATGTCTTCACCTCCTTTGCAGGGCGTTTTGGCATGGCTGGGGTAGGGACCTGGCGCGAGGAGGTCGCGCCGACCGGGTGCGGGGGATCAGGCGGAGGCAGGTGCCTCGGTCGGGGCCGGGATCTTGACCAGCGAGACCGTGGGCGGCAGCTCAGGGCGGAAGGCGGCGAGCGCGGGCAGGTCCGGGGTGCGGTGGGCGTGCCGGTTGCAGGCGTTCACGGCCTGGCGCATTGAGGTGTGCGGGGTGCGGATGCGGGCCCAGCCGCCGGAGGAGTCGGCGGTGACGGCGAGGCCGGGTGCCTCAGTGGGGATGTTGATCGCGGCCAGTACGGCATCCGGGGCGACATCGCCGAACGCCATGTTGGCGGAGGATTCGTCGTTGACGCGGTGCGCTGTACGACCGGTGAGCTGGGCGCGGAGCATCGTAATGCCCTTGCCGAGTTCGGAGCCGAAGCGCTGCCCGCAGATCTCCAGATAGATGCCGGCGGCGCGGCCAAGCTGGGCGAGACGGGCGAGCGCGGTGATGATGCGGTCCCGCCGCTTCTCCTCGTCCTTGGTTGCGAACAGGGCGAGTTCGGCGACCTCGTCCACGAGCAGGACGATCGGAGTCGGGCGCAGGCGGTCGGGCAAGTCCCAGATGTCGGCCGCGATCTCAGCGTCCGGTACGTCTGCGGTGATGCGCTGTTCAGCGCGGATCAGTTGGTAGATGCCCTCCATGTGCGTGACGAGTGCGTCGAGGAGTTCGGCGGCGGTGTCGGGGTTGTCCGCCAGGGCGGAGAACCGGCGTGCCAGCGGGAAGAGCTCCACACCTTGCTTGCAGTCGATGCCGACCAAGGCGACGTCCTGCGTGGCGAGTCCGGCGACCAGATTGCGCTGGTAGACGGACTTGCCGGACTTCGTGGCGCCGACGGTCAGGGCGTGCGGGGTGGTGCGGTAGTCGCGGTAGTGAACCGTACCGTCCTCGCGCAGGGCGACCGGGACCCGCATCGGGGCAGTGTCGACCTTGGCGGGCATCTGCACCCGGGCGAGGACGTTGTAGCCGGTCATCCGTAGCTCGACCACGCCGGAGCGGATCTCACGCGAGGTGACGCCGTACATCGCGAACGAGTGCCGAAGCCGGTCACAGGAGGCCGCCACATCGAAGGCGTCCTGACCGGGGCGGAGTCCTAGCCGTAACACCAGACCGGTCCGAGTCGGGCGGAGCCTCAGGATGCGCGGCGCACGCGGCTGGGGAGCCGGGCGATTGGCCATCCGGGCGACGGCGAGTCGCCAGCGCGGCGGCGGGACGGTGAGCCCGCAGGCGTCCATGACCGAGCCGTAGCGGACCAGGACGCGCAGCATGGCGAAGGTGACCCCGAAGGTCAGCCAGTACCAGGCGGGGCGCCGCCACCGCAGAAGGCCCGCGGTGACGACGACCAGCGCCAGGAGTGCGGCCAGCCACGACATGATCAGGCCGCCTTGGGCTTTGTGGCACCGGCCGTCAGGGACGTGACGGCGACGGCGCGGAAGGCGATCCCGTGACGACCGTCCCGCTCCCAAGGCCGGGCGATCAGGCCGGTGAGGGCGACCGGGGTGCCCATCGTCAGATCACCCGAGATGCCGGTCTCGGGAACGGTCACGGGCAGGAGTTCCACGGTGTCGTTGGCCGCGAACATCACGCTCACGGTCATGAGGTTTCCGCCAGTCTCGGCGTCGGTCGCGACCTCACCGGTGCGGCGATCCTTGATCTTCGGCTGCGGGGGCTGGGCCACCATCACGGAGGCGGCGGAGGTGTCGACGGGGATCTGACGCACTAGATCACTCCTCTAGAAGTGCTGGACTCCGTCACTCATGTATATGAGTGACATGAAGAAGAGTGCCTGACTCATGTACATGAGTCAACCCGCCGCGACGAAGAAATCGCGGCGGGTTGTGAGGAGTTGAGTGGGCGTCAGTCCGATGCTGGGATGCGGTACTCGAAAACGAACTGGTCGGCGGCCATAAGCGTGTCGCAGACCTCCACCACGCGGCCCTCTTCGGTGACCGCGTTCCGAAGCAGGTGAACGACCGGTGCCCCGGGGCTCAGCGCCAGTTCGGACGCTTCAGCTTTCACGGCCGGGCGCGCTGTCAGCGTCTCGATGAACTCGGCGAAGGTGTGGCCGGTGTCTTCCAGACGGGCGTAGATGCCGCCGGGTCCAGGGTTCTCAGAGAACAGTTCGGGGATGTCCTTGACCACGTCCCACGGCAGGTACGACGTGGCGGTCTCGACTGGGACGCCGTTGCGGAAGTAGAGGCGACGCCGGGCGAGCACTTGAGTGCCGGCAGGAACGTCGAGCCGTTCGGCGATCTCCTTGGGGGCCTCCATCGGGCCGATGTAGAGGACGCTCACCTTGGCCGTCGCACCGGACTGGGCCGACTCGGCGAGGTAGGCGGCCTTGCCACCGCGGCGGTGCGATGCCCGAAAGCGATCCGAAGAGCGCAGCCGCACGGGCGGCCGGTCCTTCACAATCGATCCCTTGCCGTGGCGCGTGTCCACGAGCCCACTGGCCCGGACCTCCACCATGGCCTTGCGGATCGTCCCGCCGGAAACGCCATAGCGTTCCACCAGCTCAGACTCACTCGGCACCAGGTCACCAGGCTTGAGGACACCGGCCCGGATCTGCTGAACGATCTCCTCGGCGATCTGAACGTACCGAGGTACGGCCCTCCCACCTCCTACGGCTGTTCCCATAGTCCTTCTCACTCTCCTATGCTCCTGTACATGAGTAACAGCGCCCGGGAGACCCAGTCAACGCCACTGCACTCCGTGTCCGTCGCGGGCGCAGTCGTGCGCGAGGACGGGCGACTCCTGGCGATCCGCCGTGCGGACAACGGAAGGTGGGAGCTGCCGGGCGGAGTCCTTGAACTCACCGAGGCACCGGAGGAGGGCGTAGCCCGCGAGGTCTGGGAAGAGACCGGGATCCGGGTTGAGGTGGACGAGCTGACCGGCGTCTACAAGAACACGACGCGAGGCATCGTTGCCCTGGTGTTCCGGTGCAAGCCGTCAGGCGGCGTTGAGCGAACCTCGGTCGAGTCGACGGCAGTTGCCTGGCTCACGCCCGACGAGGTTGCCGAGCGGATGGCCGAGGTCTACGCGGTCCGGCTGCTTGATGCGCTGGACGAGGACGGGCCTCATGTCCGAAGCCATGACGGCAAGCGCCTGATCCAGGCGCGGTGAAAGTTTCTCTACTTCATCAAGGCGCGCTACGCGCGCTACTGGCTGGCTGAGGCCGAGGGGATGAGCACTCGTAGACACGGGGACGCGTCTGTGTTCCCGGCCTCCTGAACTGCAAAGGCAGTCAGATCAGAGATCTGAGGTGCCGCGCCAAGGCGCGGCGGCGCCGGTCGGCCGCCGCCGCGCTGCCCCCTCCATGTCTCCGCCACCGGGGGCCCCGCGTCGTCGTCCGCCCGCGCCCACAAAGGGGGCGAAATACCAGGCCGGGGCTGGGGCCGGTCGGCTCCACGGCTTTAGCCACCTCCCCGATCCGGGTCCCGCGCCGAGCAAGACCAGGGGGCCACTCGTGCTCATTACGGGCAGGGTCCAAAGCCTGCCCGAGTTGCCAACCAGCGTACGGCCCCCTGATCATGCTCGGCCCCAAACCGGGCAGGCCACCGGCCAAACCCGCTCCGCCGACCTCGTGGCGTCCTGTAAAAACCGGTGACGGGCCCCCTCTGCCCTGACATCATGATTCAGCATCCCTATGAACGGCAGGCGGCGGAACCGTGGCAGACAAAGATCTCCAGTTGAACATCCCCAAAGCGGTAAAGGCCGTGCTGGCGAAGCCACTTGACCGTCTGCCGAATCTTGTTACCGATCGATCCCTGGCGAACTCACAGGCGACCCTGGCAGGTCTCACAGAAATTGCGCTACTACCAAGTACCAACATTTCGGTAGAGACCATCACTATGCCGAAGAAGAAGTTTGGCCACAGGCCCATCGTTATTCCAGACGTGGCAGCCAGATGCTTGTATGTCGCGCTAGTTGACTCCATCGAAAAGCAGCTAGAGCCGGACAGTCGAAGCGAGGGGAATTGGGGTGCCTACGCAAGATTCGCCGAAGAGTCGCCGACTGACTACGTAGTCGACATCGACATCGCCGCATGCTACGAATTTATCGATCACCAGATTCTGTATCGAGAACTACTCATGCGCACGATGGACCACGGCAAGGCCGACGCGGTGCATTCTTTCCTCAAGCGATGTTCCTTCAACGGGCGAGGCCTTCCACAACTTTCGACCCCAAGCGACCGGCTGGCCGACCTCTACTTGAGTGTGCTGGAACGTCAACTATTGCGCCATAAGCTTCCCGTTATGCGCTATGCGGATGATTTTCGCATCAGAGCCGATAACTGGGAAATGGCCAACGAGGTGATCGAGTACGCAGCCGAGTACGCACGCGAGCTGGGGCTCATTCTGTCATCCGACAAGACAGTGATCATACGGGCAGACGTGCACAGGGCACGAGTCAAGACAAAAAGTGCCCTTGAGAAAAGGTACTTCGACAGCGCTAAAGCCCGGCTTACGCTTACTCAACTGGTGCAGCGGGATTACGACGACGTCGAAGTTATCGAAATTCCACCAGACGACGAGAAGGCACTAAAGGAGTCCATGCGGCGCATCATCGCCGATTGGAAGGCCTCCAGCATAGGCCGTCAGCCAGACATGGAAACCTACAAGGCGGCAGAGCTCCGCCGCATGCTGCCACTTGCTATCACGGCGCTACAGAAAGACGAGCAGCGCATCGATTCGGAGGTCTTCACAAATCTAGTCTTCAGGGAGCCGGTGCGATTGGAGCGAGTGTGCAAGTACATCCTCAACCGCATGGACTCTTTTCCTGAGACAGAGCAGAACTGGTCTCTCGTGCGGCAGATAATCGCAGCCGGCAGGATCGGACCATGGGGTCGCATTTGGCTCCTACATGTGGCCGGACGACTTCCGCGCGGTAGCTCCGTAGACTGCGATTGGGTTCTCAATTGGGCGAAAGCCCAGTGCAGCGATCGCCATGAAATAGTAAGAGCGGAAGCTGCATGGACATCAGCCAAGTTCGGGGTGCTGACTGATGACATGACCGTTGAACTCTTGAAAGAGTGTACAGGAATCTCGGAGCACGCGATCGCGGCGGCAATGGGCCGCCAAGGAAGCCTTAACTCCTCACTTACAAAAGCAGTAACTAGTGCAAGAGCCCTGAATAAGGAAGCATTCGCCTGGGGTGAGCTGAATTGAATGCGTGGCAACTTACCGAAAGCGGCGAGGGGGTCCTGCGTCGAATCAGCATGCTAGGCACAACACCATACGCTGACTCAGATCAAGACAGCATTCGCGCTGCAGTGGTTTCGTGCGCCACCCTGGTCGAAGCGCATGTGGACAAGGTCCTTAAAAGCCTGTTCACAAGCGATGCCGCCATGTCTTTCCCGCTAGCTCGCGTGTTGCATTCAGAGGTAGAGGACTCGATTTACAGGACATGGGAGGCTAGGCGCAAATGGCTATCCAGCGCCTTCGGCATTAATGTAGCCGGTGACCGAGCTGCACAAGATTTTGATGCCGTCATCTCCCTTAGGAATAGCATTGTCCACGGCGATGGCCGTCTCACCGATTTGCAAATCAGCAAGTTCAAGGATCTGTTTCGACTGAAGGAGCAGTACGCTCGGGTTCTGGCCGCGAGGGTTAACGGAAGGATCATTTCCCTGTCACCTGAGGTGGCGGTTAAGTCGGCCACAGTGTCGCGAGATTTCGTGCTCTATTTCGATAAGGTGCTGATTGATAAGTTTCCAATTCTCACGGTTCGTGCCTCTTGACGATCCGAAGAACGTACGGCTCGGAGACATATCATGGAAGGCGCTCGCAGAGCAGTTCAGTTCAAGCTGCAGCTAAGTGGCGGGGCTCCCCGCTCACACGATCTTGCGAAAGCGGGACCATCCGGCGTCAGGGGCCCATGCAAAGCCATCCCCGCTGGTCCACGTACTCATTGCCCAAAGATGCGTGATGTCGTCCGGCAGTACGGGGGACGTCGTCGGGAGCGGTCCACCTGCTCTCATCAGCGGGTCGAAAGCATCGAAGGGCGCCGTCGTGAACCCTGGGATGAGCAAGAACAGGTGCCTCTCATCAGCACCCGAGCGGCGCAACTTCCCGAGGTTGTCAGCTTGATGTGGCTCAGCTAGCCAGCGACTCACCCAATGAGCAAAGGCGTCACCCGTATCGGCAATCCAGCCGCCGGCTCTCTCTTCAGGCAGGCTTACGGTGCAGTAGATGCTGCCGGCGAAGTCAGTGCCAGCGGACTGGTACGCAGAAACGACGCCTAGCTCTTCCGCTCGGTCGACGAGGTCATCAGTTGGTCCGTACACCTCGCTCAGTGCCCGAACCTGAAGCTGTTCCAACTCGGCAAGCAGCGGCGGTAGCTGGGCGCGCACCCTCTTCGCTCGGGCAGTCGGCAGCAGTTGAACGATCCACCCGCCAGCCAGACTGCCATCAATCCAGCGACCACCGCGGGTCATGGCCTTCCACAGTTCGATCAATTCCGCATCTGCGGCAGCAGTGACTTCCATGGCTGCGAATCTCTGTCCGTCTCGCAGTAGATCAAGGTCATGCATCCCCGGGTGGCTGCCGTCGTCGTGAGCGAGGATCACGACACCGGGCAGCGCTGCCCGAAGACAGGCACTCACCCACTGCTCCTCCACCCGAATCCGTTGCATACGACGACTATGCCGAACAGGATAGGGTCGCCGCGGCATTTTACGAGGCGAGCTAGATTCGTTAGAGCTTCTAGGACCACCTCCCGCCCGGTGTGTGCACCCCCGGCTAGGTGATCAATAGTTGTGTCAGAAGCCCGTGTGGTTGCGAGCTTCGCTTCAGGTCAGGCCCCTAGCGCCTGAAGCCCGCCGTTGGCCCTGCCTCATGCTGGAACGGGCCGGCGGGGCAGTCAGACACTGGATGAGCTGTGCGGCGTGGGCTACCCAGCCTTGCCCTCTGTTGGTAGGCGTTGATAGCTGGGATGCTCGCTGGCATGTCAGAGACCGCGAGGGACTTATCCAACTTCTCCCCCGCGCCGTTCGGGTGGCGTACTGCCATCGCCGACGCCAAGGGCAAGGTGTTGATCATTGCCCACATCGTTGGCTGGGGCCGCTTCACCGACACCGGTCCGTACGCTCACACGGGCGATGGGGAGCTGGATCCCCTCCTCCTTTGGAACAACGTCGGCGACCCCTTCATCTCGTCGCTAAGCAAGACTCTCGATGACTGGGATACAGGGGAGGACAAAGGTCGCTACAGCGTCCACGAGATCCTTCCACCCGGGAGTGAACCTCGACTTCCCGAGGGGTGGAGCGTTCTCGTCGACGGGCGGTAGCGACAGGCACCACCCAAGCGTGGCCTATTCGTGGACGAGTGAGCCACCAGAGGTGGTCTACTGCGCCCTAACCTGCTGAAACGCGCGAGACGCATGGGGCCTCCGGAGCCGTGTGCGCGAGCACCCGCCACGCCAAGGGCCCCGGGGTAGCCCCGGGGCCCTTCTGTTGCCGATTGGGTCTTCAGTGCTAGCCGAAGGCTGCCGCCGGCAAGCGAGGGCTGTCGTCACCTCCCGGAGCGGAGGGCTCCAGTGTCGACAGGCGGTGGCCGCGGCTTGTTGCTACGCGGAGAGTGTCCCGTAGGGCTCCGACCAGGTCAGCGGTCAGGTCTCGAAGTTCTTCCGGCTCCGTCTCCTTGTCGCTGAGGGCTTCCAGCGCGTGTGCCACGAGATCGGTTGCCAGGCCTAGCTGGATCGACTCGGTGGTGTCGGCCAGGCGGCTGAGGTGGCTGTTGGTGTCGTCGGTGCTCAGGTAGCAGGGCTTGCCGTCCGGGCCTGACCATGGGAGGAGGCGGAGTTCGTTGTGGGGCGGCATCCTGCCGGTCCTTTCTCGTCGGTCGTGTGATGGGTGGTGAAGAGTGCGTCGGCTCGGTCGCCCGGGAGGACCAAGAGAGCTGCTTCGACGACGCGGCCGGTGGGGTCGGTCGACACGCGAGTGATCGCGAGGACGGCAAGTGTCGAGCTGATCCGGAGGGCTGAGGCTTCCTCTGGGGTGGGGAGGCGGGCGCTGACCTTCTCTCGGGAATCCACCGGTTCTGGGCGGTGCCACGGTGGTTCGGCCGGCGTCAGGCCGCGTGGGACGTAGACGCGGGCCAGGCCGTATGGGATCTCTCCCAGTTGGCTGAGGTAGAGGAACTCGGTCAACGGGGTGCGCGACGGCACCTTGAGCAGGCGGATCAGGTCACCTCGTGCTCGGACCTTGGTCGTGCGGACTGTGACGTGCAGGTCCTCGGTGGGGGTGAGGCAGCCGCCGACGTAGGTGATTCTGCGGAGAGGGCGACGGACGAAGTTGCCCTTGCCGTGGATCTTCTCGATCAGACCTTCGGCCTGGAGGAGCGCGAGGGCGTTGCGGAGGGTCGGGGTGCTGACCTTGTAGTGGGTGGCGAGCTGGGATTCTGCGGGGAGGCGTTCGTCGAGCTTGAGACGGCCGGTGGTGATCTGAGCTCGGAGGTCGGCGGCGATCGTGTATCGGAGGGACGGCA
The DNA here is from genome assembly GCF_054963715.1 of Streptomyces sp. STAM6. NCBI lineage: Bacteria > Bacillati > Actinomycetota > Actinomycetes > Kitasatosporales > Streptomycetaceae > Streptomyces > Streptomyces sp. STAM6. Next base: position 231,865 of record NZ_JBUEFZ010000005.1, read on the forward strand.
CGGGCTGGCTCACCACCTTCTGAGTACCCGTACGGCGAAGTGCCGGGACCGGGTGTGCATGGTCAGGAGCTCGCCCGACTCGAAGAGGAGGCGCTCGGCGCCGCTGGGGAGTTGGCGGAGGCCGGCTACCCGGCAGGGCTGGCCGCCGGTGGCCAGAGCGCCGCTGGGGGCCCAGCTCGTCATGAGGTCGTCCCCGTGCGAGTGGCCGCCGTGTGGCAGGGGCAGGCGCACGCCTCGTAGACGACGGGGACGTCGACCGGTGCCGTTGCCGGGGAGGAGTGCGCGCACTTGTGGTGGGTGCCGATCCGGCACGAGCTGGATCGGTAGGGGGCGGCCGCTGCCGGGGAGGGGCTCGTCATCAGTAAGCCTCCGCCGGCGTGAAGCAGGTGTGGGCGAGGGAGTGGTGCGGGAGCGGTGCCGAGTGTTGGCGCGTGCGCTGCTCGTGGGTTAGGACGTACGGGCGGACGAGGGCGGTCTCCTCGCCTGGGAGGAAGTCCTCGCCCGGGGGGAAGTCCTCCGCGTGGTATCGGTGATGCCTCAGGGGCGGCGTCGTCCCGTTGGGGATGTGGGTGGGCGTTAAGACGCTGCGCTGCCGGGGCTTTCGGGAGTACCGCTCCCTGGTGCGTGTGATGGCGCGGCGGATACGGTTGAACACGCTGATCAGCTCCTATCGCTGATGGCCAGGTCCCCGGACATCGCCCGTCGCGAGGACCGCTTTGTTCACGGCGGCCCATAGGGTTCGGCCGCCCAGGCTGGTGGCGAGGAGACCGAAGTGGTCCGCCTGTGCCACGACTCCCAGGACCTCCCGCCATGTCTCGGCGGGGAGGGATTCCGGTACCTCCGCTTCGATCGACGTGTGTCTGGTGTGTTCCAGCACGCGGGTGGTGAGTCCGATGGCGGACAACCGTGCGGCGATGGCCTCCGCGCTTACTTCTGGAGCAGGCACAGGGCAGCCTCCGTCACCGGCGATCACTTTGAGTGAAGCTAGTTAACTAGATTAGAGCTAGTGGACTAGATTTTCCATATGCCTGAGCAGCCGCCCTATCTCCGCATCGCCGACGAACTCCGGCGGCGGATCACGGAGCACGAGTGGACGCCCGGAGACCGGCTCCCGTCCCGCGCCCAGATCGCGCAGGAGTGCGGCGTGGGCGAGAACGTGGTCCGTCGGGCCCAGGAGCTGCTGATCTCCCAGGGTGTTCTGGAGGGCCGGGCCGGGTCAGGTACGTATGTGGCCGAGCCCCGGCAGCGGGTGCGGATGGTTCGGTCCGCGGCGCGTGAGCAGCCCGACGGGTCGCCGTTCCGCGCGGACATGAAGGCCGTGGGGCGGAACGGTGGCTGGGAGAGCCGGACCGATGCCAAGGTGCCCGCGCCGGCGGAGATCGCTGCGCGGCTCGGCATCGCCGAGGGGGACCTCTGCGTCCGCACCGTGTACGAGTTCCTTGCTGACGGCCGCCCCGTGCAGTTGTCGACGAGCTGGGAGCCGTACGACCTCACTGCCGGCACCCTCGTCGTCCTCCCCGAGGGTGGGCCGCATGCCGGGGCGGGCGTCGTGAACCGGATGGCCGAGATCGGCGTCACGGTGAGCCATGCCGTGGAGCAGCCGGAACCGCGGCAGGCGACCGCCGAGGAGGCCTCGCTGCTCGGGATCCAGAAGGCCGCCCTTGTGACGCACATCCGGCGGACGTACTACAGCGATCGGGGGCAGCCTGTAGAGACTGCGGACATCGTCGTGCCGGCGGCGCTATGCGAGATCGTCTATGAGGTCTCCATCGGTCGCTGATGAGGCCTCGTGACGGGGAGCAGGTGCGTCGGGCTGGCGCGAGCCTTGAACGTGATGGCCACTCTTCGTATGTGTGGGCGGGTGCTCCATGGCCTTGGAGCTCACTGGTCTAGCTCAAACCACACCGGGCGCCGCAACCCTCTCCATCGCCTATCCGTGCCATGGCTTGATCCGTCGGGATTGCGGCCGGGGAAGATTGAGATGCCGACCCTGGTGAGCTCGCAGATCAAGGAGGAATTTTGGAGTTAGCAAGTTTGATCGTGGCAGTGGTCGCGGCCGTTTTGTCGGTAGGGTCCACCGCCGCCGCTTGGCGGGCCCTTCGCCCTCGACCGATGCTTGCCGGTCGGGTTGTTGGAGCCTGGCAAGGCTCAGCAAATGAAGGCGAGTTCACGCTCATTGGCGTGCACGTAATACTCACCAACCGGTCAACTCACCCGGTTCACCCTGTCGGTGCCGCGTTGGAGGTGAGGATCGCCGGTGAGTGGTACGCGGCCGGGCGTCTTGCCCGCTACCAAGTGAGCGAATTGGCTGAGATTTCCATAACTGATGGGAATAGTGGCAAATGGGCTTTCCGGGTCACTCAAGAGCATGTGACGGCCTTGCTGGAAAGCAAGGTTGAACATGGGGCACCCATGGTGGGACTCCTCGTCTTCCATCTGGATAACCGGCGCTTCCTGGCGGTGGGAGCGAGCGGCAGCATGTCCATCGATGCATACAGGCTCGTGGTCACCGACATCTTCGGGAGGCGGCACTCCATTGAGGCAAGTCGCCGTGAAACGGAGACCTTCTCAAGCGGTCACCTCTCCCTGACCGAGGTGTTGCACGAGATGGGCGTCCCCGTGCGCCGTGTTGAATGAAGAGTTTTGAAGGAGTGTCGGCGCCAAGGCGTGGTGGTGGCCTTCGTGTCGGTCGGCTTGTACAGCAGCGAAGTACCGCAACCCCAGCAACCGACCCCGCCCGGTAGCGCCCTTCCCGGCCCCGCAGCGGCCGGTATGACCCCAGCTGACCGATCCGGCTAGAGCTACGGATCAGAAGGTTGCAGGTTCGAATCCTGCCGAGTGCACACAGATGAGAGGCCCCGGAGAGATCCGGGGCCTCTTGCGTTGCCGGGCCGTACAGCAGCCACGTACGGCAACCGCCCTCAGCCGGTGCCGCCCATCGCGTCGGGCAGCTTGCCGAGCTCCGTCGTCAGGATCCGTCTGGACGCTCAAGCACGCGAACGGCTGCGGGTCCGTTCGCCCGGTGTGTCGAGGACGGGGCGAGGTCGTACAGCGGCTCAGCGCGGCATCCCGATCAGACGGCGCCGCCCGTGGGGCGTGACCGAGGGGCGCGTCGCAGCCTGAGCACCGTCGCGTCGTACAGGGGCGCGTCGGGGAAGGGCAGAACCTCGCCGAACCATTCGTCACCCCAGTTCTCGTACAGCGCGCGTACCTTCGGGTGATCGCGTTCGACGAGCAGCGTCACTCGCTCCTCGGGACGGTCTCGCAGAAGCGCGTCGTGGATGTCCCGGGCCGTCCCCGTTCCGAGACACCCATCGGGACCTGACGGGCCTCTCATGGGGGGGACGCCGTCGAACCACCGTGGCCCGCAGCAACGAGAGCGCGCGGCTCTGCCTGAGTGCCCAGCGGGCGAGAGGCCCCCGGGGAACCGGGGGCCTCTCGCGTCGTGGCGTGCGGTGGGTGTCAGGAGGTCGGGGTGTAGACGACCGTCGTCTCCGGGCACGAGGCCGCGAGGGTGGTCAGGGTGTCGCGTTCCGTGGTGTCGGCGGTGAGGCCCCAGCGGAGCTTCGTGGCCGTCCAGTCGGCGATGTACTCGCAGCGGACGGACTCGGCCGGGGGGAGCCATTCGGCCGGGTCCTGGTCGGCCTTGCTGCGGTTGGACCGGGCGGTGACCGCGACCAGGGAGGCGGGGGCACCCAGGTCGTTGGCGTAGGCCTCGCGGCGTGCGGCCGTCCACTGGGAGGCGCCGCTGTCCCAGGCCTCGGCGAGGGGGACCATGTGGTCGATGTCGAGGGCGGAGGCCGAGGAGATCCAGGTCTGGTCGTAGTAGGACCACCACAGGCCGCCGACCAGTCGGCAGCCGGCGTCGACCTGCGGCATCTCGGTGGCCTCCTCCAGGAGGACCTCCGCACGGGTGTTGCAGCCGTCGGAGGCGATCTGGCCGGCGTTCCAGTGGCGGAAGCTGGTGCGCTGGTAGCCCGTCCGGGACTCGGCGGCGAGGGGGAGGGCCGTGACGGCGTCGGCGAGGGGCAGCGACACGGCGGCGCGGATGTCTGTGGCCTCGGCGGCCGGGGCGGACATGGTGAGGGGCAGGACGGCGAGTGCGACGGCCGTGGTGGCGCGCATCAGGTTCTTGATCACGTCAACCGAAGTAGTCGCTCATCACCCCGGGGAGTGGCAAAGACCCGAACAAATGCGCCGGATGGGCGTGTGCGTTCACCGGAGAAACGTTGTTGCTACGTTGCGCGTCCGTGGAGATCGAACAGCTCGACGAGGTCGAGAAGCTTCCCCCGGGTGTGCTGCGCGTCGCCGCCGCGCAGGCGTGCCCCGTCGCGGGAGACGTCGAGGCGAACGCCCGTACCGCCGCCGCCATGGTGCGGGAGGCCGGTCAGGGCGGGGCACGGGTGGTCGTGTTCCCCGAGAAGTTCCTCACGGGGTACGAGCCCGAGCTGATCCGTGCCGAGCCGGTGCGCCGCGCCGTGCGGGCGGGTGGGGACGGGCGGCTCGGTCCCGTCGCGGACGCCTGCCGGGAGTCCGGCGTCGTGGCCGTGCTCGGGACCGCGGTGCACGACGCGGGCGAGCTGTACGTCTCGGCCCTGGTGATCGGACCCGACGGGCGGGTCGTGGCCCGCTACGACAAGCAGACCCTCTTCGCGACGGAGCGCGACGTCTACGGGCAGGGCGATGCCGGCTGCACCGTCGAGGTCGACGGCTGGCGGCTCGGCCTCGGGGTCTGCTACGACTCGGGCTTCCCCGAGCACGCCCGGGCTGCCGCCGTGGACGGCTGCCACGCGTATCTGGTCGGGGCGCTGTTCGGTGTCGGCGGCGGCTACCACGAGTCCCGGATGTGGTTCCCCGCGCGGGCTTTCGACAACACGACGTACACCGTCCTCGCCAACCATGTGGGCGTCACCGGGAAGTGGACGACCTGCGGCGCCAGCGGGGTGTGGGGCCCCGACGGGCGCCCGGTGGCGGCGGCCGGTCAGGACCGGGCCGAGCTGGTCTTCGCCGACCTCGACCCGGCGGCTCTGCGGGAAGCCCGCACGGCCCGGCCCGTCCTGGCCGATCTCCACGCCACGGCGTCGGCGCCCCGCGCCCGGTACCGCGTCGGCGGCTAGGGCGTCCACCCCCGGAACGGCGGAGCCGCGCACCCTCGTCTCCGCCGATCGGCAGATGGGCAGGGGCGGGGGTTCCCGCGAGGCTGGTCTCGTTCTCGAACAGACCGGTTGAGCAGGGAGTTCACGATGCGTCTCACTTCGTTCGGTGTGGTCGGCGCCGCGCTCGTCACGGTGGTGGCGGGGGCGGCCCTCGCCGGCGCCGCGCCCGTTCCGGCCCCGTCCCCGGCCCTGTCCCTGGCCCCCGTCCCGTCCTCGGCCGTGCCGCCGAGCGGTGTCGCGAGCGTGCGCGGTTCCGCCCGGATCGGGTACGTGTACTCCGCCACGCACGACATCCGCTTCACCGTCGACGCCGAGGCCGTGCCCTGGTCGAGGCCCTTCCCGGGCGCGCCGCACGGGCTGCCCACGGACGCCCGGGGCACCGTGCTGATCTCGCACCACGTCCCGGAGACGGGTACCACGGCGACCTCCGAGGCCCGGGTGGACTGCCTGGTCACCGGGGGCGGCACGGCGACCCTGACCGCCGTCGTCACCAAGTCGAACGTCGACCGGGTCGGCACCCGGCTCGGCATCAGCGTTCAGGAGGGCGGCAAGGGCGCGAAGGGCCGGCTCGGGTTCTCGTGGGGCGTCGCGAACGCGGACCCGGAGAACCCGGGCACCCGGCCGACGGTCGGGACCTGCATGGCGCCCGCGCCGTTCGCGCCCGTCGTCCGGGGCGGCTTCGATGTCCGGCACACCGAGCTGCCGCCCGTGCCCGAGCCGAAGCCGGGCGGCGCGCCGCGGCGGTAGTCCGGAGCGGAAAACAGAAGGACAGCAGGACACGAGGTGGGGCGGAAGGCCGGAAGGCCGCTGTCAGAGCCCCGCGTTACGGTGCGGGAATGACGGTGTGGCGGTGCAGGGGGTTGCGGTGGCCGCACGGGAAGCCCGTGCTGTGCTGGGAGCCGGAGCGGGCCAGCGCGCTGACGTACGGGCAGGTGATCGGCTTCGGCGCCGTGGGTGAGCGGCGCTGCCCGGGGGCGCGGGGCAATCCGTGCGCCCTGTCCGCCGTCGTCGGCGGGCGCAGCACCGGCGGGCTGTGCGCGCAGTGCGCGCGGCTCGACCGGGCGCATTCGGTGGCCGCCGACACGATCGCGGACGACCTGCGCACCTACCGGGTGTATCTCGCCTGGTTCGGACCCGGCATGGTCAAGGTGGGGATCACCGCCGAGGAGCGGGGCGGCGCCCGGCTGCTGGAGCAGGGCGCCGTCGCGTTCGGCTGGCTCGGGCGCGGGCCGCTGATGGCCGCACGGCGTACCGAGGAGGTGCTGGGTACGGCTCTGGGCGTGCCGGACCGGATTCCGTACGCCGCCAAGCGCGCCGCGCGGGCCGGGCTGCCGGGCCGGGGGAGCGGGCGGCCGAGGTCGAGGACCTGTACCGGCGGGCCGTGGCGGTGCCCGGCTGGGCGGAGACCCTGGAGCGGCTGCCCTGCGAGGTGGCCGATCACGCCGAGGTGTTCGGGCTGGCGGGTCTGGAGCGGGTGGACGGGACCGTCACCGAGCTCGTGGCGGGTGGTTCGGTCCACGGCACGCTCCTGGCCGCGGCCGGGCCGGATCTGCATCTGCTGGACGCCGGTGGCCGCTCGCTCGTCCTCGACACCCGGCTCATCACGGGGTGGGGGCTGGTGGCGGCCGGAGGAGGGGTGAGCGTGCCGGTGGCGATGGCGCCGAGGACCGTACAGGGAGGGCTTTTCTGAAGGTCCTGGCGACCGGTGGGTAAAGACTGGGATCCCTTTGGTCCTCCGACCTGGACACGGTCCCGCCCCCGGACGGAGGGTGATCATCATGAGTCAGGAACTTGTGGGTGGCATCGAACCGCCCTACTACACCGTGGTGTTCACCTCCGTACTCACCGAGGACGACGAAGGGTACGACGAGACCGCTCGGCTCATGGCCGAGCTCGTGCGGGAGACACCCGGCTTCCTCGGGTACGAGTCGGCCCGCGCGGCGGGCGGGATCGGCATCACCGTCGGGTACTTCCGGGACGAGGAGGCCATCGCCGCCTGGCGCGAGATCGCCGAGCACCGCGCGGCCCAGCGCCGCGGTCGTGACCAGTGGTACCAGCGGTACCGCGTGCACATCGGCAAGGTGGAGCGCAGTTACGGCTTTGAGCGCGGGTGAGGCGGGCCGGGCCGGCACGGAAGCCTCCGGCGGCGCGGCGGGCTCTCCCGGTGAGGTGGGTGCCCCCGGCGGGGCCGGCGCCCCCGGCGGCGCGGCGGGCTCTCCCGGTGAGGCGGGTGCCCCCGGCAAGGCGGGTGCCCCCGGCGAGGCGGAGCTCGTCACGGCGTTCTGGCGGCGTCTCCGACTGCCCGGTCTCGTCGACGTCCACACGCACTTCATGCCCGACCGGGTCCTGCGGAAGGTGTGGGCGTACTTCGACTCCGCCGGACCGCTCACCGGCCGGGAGTGGCCCATCACCTACCGCGAGGAGGAGGACCGGCGGGTCGAGCTGCTGCGGGAGTTCGGGGTGCTGCGCTTCACCTCGATGCTGTATCCGCACAAGGCCGGTATGGCGGAGTGGCTGAACGCCTGGGCGGAGCGGTTCGCGGGGCGGGTGGAGGAGTGCCTGCGGACGGCGACCCTGTTTCCCGAGGAGGGGGTGGACCGGTATGTGCGCGAGGCGGTCGAGAGCGGCACGCGGGTCTTCAAGGCGCACCTACAGGTGGGGGCGTACGACCCGAACGACCCGCTCCTCGACGGTGCCTGGGGTCTGCTCGCGGAGGCCGGCGTGCCCGTGGTGATCCACTGCGGGTCGGGTCCCGCGCCCGGGAAGCACACCGGTCCCGGGCCGGTGGGCCGGCTGCTGGCGCGGCACCCGCGGTTGACCCTGATCGTGGCGCACATGGGGATGCCCGAGTACACCGACTTCCTCGACCTGGCCGAGCGGTACACGCGGGTGCGGCTCGACACGACGATGGCGTTCACGGACTTCAGCGAACGGCTCGCGCCTTTCCCGGTCGCGGAGCGCACTCGGCTGCGGGAGCTCGGCGACCGGATCCTGCTGGGCTCCGACTTCCCCAACATCCCGTACGGGTATCTGCACCAGCTACGGGCTCTGGAGCGGCTCGACCTGGGTGACGAGTGGCTGCGGGCGGTCTGCCACGGGAACGGCGCACGGCTCTTTCCCTGAGCCCGCGAAGCCTTGCGTGAGCCCTGCGGAGGCCGAGGGCCACCCGCGCCGTTTTCTCAGGGAATTCACAGGAACGGGAAAGGTTGCTCTCACAGGCGCGGGCCAGCGTGTCAGCATGACCACGACCTCCCCCCAGGGGCGCACCGCCACGCTCAGGCCCGACGGCAGCTCCGTCCGGGTGCTCGTCGTGGACGACGAGGCCTCGCTCGCCGAACTGCTGTCGATGGCCCTGCGGTACGAGGGCTGGGACGTGCGCAGTGCCGCTGACGGCGCCGGGGCGGTGCGGTCGGCGCGCGACTTCCGGCCGGACGCCGTCGTACTGGACGTGATGCTGCCCGACATGGACGGGCTGGCGCTGCTCGGCAGACTGCGGCGCGAACTGCCGGACGTGCCCGTGCTGTTCCTCACCGCCAAGGACTCGGTGGAGGACCGGATCGCCGGTCTCACGGCGGGTGGCGACGACTACGTCACCAAGCCGTTCAGCCTGGAGGAGGTCGTGGCCAGGCTGCGCGGGCTGATCCGGCGGTCGGGCGCGGCACTGGCCCGCAGTGAGTCGCTGCTGGTGGTGGGGGACCTGACGCTCGACGAGGACAGCCACGAGGTGACTCGGGGCGGCCAGGGCATCCATCTGACCGCCACCGAGTTCGAGTTGCTGCGCTTCCTGATGCGCAATCCGCGGCGGGTGCTGAGCAAGGCGCAGATCCTGGACCGGGTGTGGTCGTACGACTTCGGCGGTCAGGCCAATGTAGTCGAGCTGTACATCTCGTACCTGCGGCGGAAGATCGACGCGGGCCGTTCGCCGATGATCCACACCCGGCGGGGCGCCGGATATCTGATCAAGCCGGGTGAGTGAGTGATGCGGCGGCCCCGTCGCGGTAGTCCGGCCCGCCGCGGCAGTTCGCCCCGTCGCGGTAGTCCGGCCCGCCGCGGCAGTTCGCCGCGCCGCCGCTGGTCGCTACGGGCGCGGCTGGTCGTCTCGGCCGTCTCCCTGATCGCGGTCGTCGCCGCCGTCATCGGCACGGTCACCACGATCTCCCTGCACTCCTACCTCGTGGGGCAGAAGGTCGAGCAGCTCAGGGAGTCCGTCGAGCGGGCCTCCCGGCCCGTGCGCAGCCCCGTCGCCGGAAGCAGCGACCTGCGGTTCATCACCGCGCCCGGGCAGCCGTTCGGCACCGTCGGCGGCCGCTCGGACGCACCGGGCGGTCCGCTGACCGAGGGCGGCCGGCTGGTCGGCGAGCGGCCCGAGGACCCGCCCGGCCGCCTGGACGCCGCGCAGACCGCCGCGCTGTCCGCCGCCCCGCGTGACGGCCGGGCGCACGACGTCGCTCTGCCGGGACTCGGCGACTACCTGGTGCTGGCCTCCGACGACGGATCGCTCGTCCTGGGCTTCCCGCTCAGCGACGTCCAGCAGACGATGAGCAAGCTGGTGGTCATCGAGATCTGCGTGACCGCCGCCGGGCTGGTCGCCGCGGGCCTCGCGGGCGGCACCCTGGTCTCCGTCGCGCTGCGCCCGCTGCGACGGGTGGCCGCGACCGCCACGCGCGTCGTCGAACTCCGCCTGCACAGCGGTGAGGTGGCGCTCCACGAGCGCGTCCCGGACGCCGAGGCCGACCCGAGGACGGAGGTCGGCCGGGTCGGCGCCGCCCTCAACCGGATGCTCGACCATGTGCACTCGGCGCTGCTCGCCCGCCAGGAGAGCGAGACGCGGGTGCGGCAGTTCGTCGCCGACGCCAGTCATGAGCTGCGTACACCGCTGGCCTCGATCCGCGGGTACGCCGAGCTGACCCGGAGGGGCGGGGAGCGGCCCGGCCCCGACACCCGGCACGCGCTCGGGCGGATCGAGGCCGAGGCGACCCGGATGACCGGGCTGGTGGAGGACCTGCTGCTGCTCGCCCGGCTCGATGCCGGGCGCCCGCTCTCGTACGGCGGCACCGATCTGTCCCCGCTGGTCGTCGACGCCGTCGGTGACGCCCGGGTCACCGGTCACGGGCACCACTGGCGCCTGGAGCTGCCCGGCGAGCCCGTCACCGTGCGGGCGGACGCCGCCCGGCTCCACCAGGTGCTGGTCAATCTGCTCGGCAACGCCCGCTCGCACACCCCGCCCGGCACCACGGTGACCGCCCGGGTCCGCGGGGACGGCGCGTGGGCCGTCGTCGAGGTCGAGGACGACGGGCCCGGCATCCCGCCGGAGCTGCTGCCGCGGGTCTTCGAACGGTTCGCGCGCGGCGACGCCTCCCGCTCCCGGCACGCCGGCAGCACGGGGCTGGGCCTGGCCATCGTCCAGGCCGTCGTCGCCGCGCACGGCGGCGAGGTGACGGTCCACAGCGCGCCCGGCGGGACGGTGTTCGCCGTCAGGCTGCCGGCCGCGGCCGCCGGGGACGACGAGGCCACCGGGGACGACGACTCACAGGCGGGGCACAGGCTCGTCACACGGCCGTGACAGCGCCGCCCGCGAGGGTCGGCGCATGCGAACCGAACACTTTGCGGCGGCCTCGCCGGTGGCCCCACCGGGGACCTCACCAGGAGCTCTGCCCGCCCGGGAGCACCTACCCGTGGGTGTCGTCGGCCGGCCCGTCCTCGATGTCGTGATTCCGGTGCACAACGAGGAGAAGGACCTCGAACCCTGCGTGCTGCGTCTGCACGAGCACCTCGCGCGCACCTTTCCGTACGGCTTCCGCGTCACGGTCGCCGACAACGCCAGCACCGACCGCACGCCGGAGATCGCGGCCCGGCTCGCGGCGCTGATCCCCGACGTGCGGTCGGTGCGCCTGGAGCGGAAGGGCCGCGGGCGGGCGCTGCGCACCGTCTGGTCGCACTCCGACGCGCCCGTGCTCGCCTACATGGACGTCGACCTGTCGACGGACCTCAACGCGCTGCTGCCGCTGGTGGCACCGCTGATCTCCGGCCACTCGGACCTGGCCATCGGGTCCCGGCTGGCCCGCTCGTCACGCGTGGTGCGCGGACCGAAGCGGGAGTTCGTCTCGCGGACCTACAACCTCGTCCTCCGCGGCTCGCTGGCCGCCCGGTTCAGCGACGCGCAGTGCGGGTTCAAGGCGATACGCCGGGAGGTCGCCGAGCGGCTGCTGCCGATGGTCGAGGACACCGGCTGGTTCTTCGACACCGAGATGCTGGTGCTGGCCGAGCGCGCCGGGCTGCGCGTCCACGAGGTGCCGGTCGACTGGGTCGACGACCCCGACTCCACGGTCCGCATCGTGCGGACCGCCACCGACGACCTGAAGGGCGTGTGGCGGGTGGGGCGGGCGCTCGCGAAGGGGACCCTGCCGCTGGACCGGCTGGCCCGCCCCTTCGGCGACGACCCGCGCGACCGGACGATCGGCGGCGTACCGGGGGGCCTCGCCCGGCAGCTGGTCGGCTTCTGTGCCGTCGGCGCGCTGTCGACGCTGCTCCACCTCCTGCTGTACACGGTCTTCCGGGCCGGGGCGGGGCCGCAGGGAGCCAACGCCCTCGCGCTGCTGCTGTCGGCCGTCGCGAACACGGCCGCGAACCGGCGTCTCACCTTCGGGGTGCGCGGCCGGGACCGCGCCGTGCGCCACCAGGTGCAGGGGCTGGTCGTGTTCGGCATCGGCCTCGCGCTCACCAGCGGCTCGCTGGCCGCCCTCGACGCCGCCGCCGGCAACCCCTCGCACGGCACCGAACTCGCCGTGCTGATCGCGGCGAACCTCGCGGCCACGGTGCTGCGCTTCCTGCTCTTCCGGGCCTGGGTCTTCCCGGACCGCCGCGACCCCTCGTACGGGCAGGGCGCTCCGTACGCGTACGACGACGAAGCGAGGAACGCGCGATGACGACGTCCCACGAGCGCGGCAGGGAGGGGGACGCCGCCTGGGTGCGGCCCGCCCTCCTCGGCCTGCTGCTGGGCACCGCCCTGCTGTACCTGTACGACCTGGACGCCTCCGGCTACGCCAACTCCTTCTACTCGGCCGCCGTGCAGGCGGGCAGCGAGAGCTGGAAGGCCTTCTTCTTCGGTTCGTCCGACGCCGCCAACTCCATCACGGTCGACAAGCCGCCAGCCGCCCTGTGGCCGATGGCGCTGTCCGTGCGGCTGTTCGGGCTGGGTTCCTGGCAGATCCTCGTGCCCGAGGTGCTCACGGGGGTGGGCACGGTCGCGGTCGTGTACGCGGCCGTCCGCCGCCGCTTCAACCCCGCCGCCGGGCTCATCGCGGGGACGGTCCTCGCGCTGACGCCGGTCGCGGCGCTGATGTTCCGGTTCAACAACCCGGACGCGCTGCTGGCGCTGCTGATGTCCGTTTCGGTCTACTGCGTGCTGCGCGCCCTGGAGGCGGGGCGTACCAAGTGGCTGGTGTGGGCGGGTGTGGCGATCGGCTTCGCCTTCCTCACCAAGACGCTCCAGGCGTTCCTGATCCTGCCGCCGCTGGCGCTCGTGTACGCGGTGTGCGCGCCGACGGCCCTGCGGCGCAGGCTCGGCCAACTCGCTCTCGCGGGGCTGGCGGTGATCGTCTCCGGTGGGTGGTGGGTGGCGGTCGTCGAGCTGTGGCCGGCGTCCTCGCGCCCCTACATCGGCGGCTCGCAGACCAACAGCTTCCTGGAGCTGACGTTCGGCTACAACGGCCTCGGCCGCCTCAACGGCGAGGAGACCGGCAGCGTCGGAGGGGGCGGCGGCCGTGGGGGCGGCGGATGGGGCGAGACCGGTGTGGGCCGGATGTTCGGCGACGCCGTCGGCGGCCAGATCTCGTGGCTGCTGCCCGCCGCGCTGATCCTGCTGGTCGCGGGGGTGGCCGTGACACGGCGGGCGGGCCGGACGGACACGGCCCGGGCGGCGTTCCTGGTGTGGGGCGGCTCGCTGCTGACGACCCTGGCGGTCTTCAGCTTCATGGCCGGCATCTTCCACGAGTACTACACGGTGGCGCTCGCCCCGTACATCGCGGCGCTCGTCGGCATGGGCGTGACGGTGCTGTGGGAGGAGCGGGCGCACGTCGCGGCCTCGGCGACGCTGGCGCTGACGGCGGTGGTGACAGCGGTCTGGGCCCACGTCCTGCTGGGCCGGACGCCTGATCATCTGCCGTGGCTGCGCTGGGCCGTGCCGGCCGTCGGCCTCGTGGCGGCGGCGGGGCTGCTGCTCGGGGCCCGGCCGGGGCGGGGGCCGGCTTCCGCGGCCGCGGGGCTCGCGCTGGTGGCGGCACTCGCGGCTCCGACGGCGTACACCCTGTCGACGCTGGGGACCGGGCACACCGGTTCGATCGTGACGGCCGGTCCGGCGTCGGCGCGGGCCGGGGGACCGGGTGGCGGTCCGGGTGGCGGTCCGGGTGGCGGCATGCGGCCGGGTCAGCAGGGCCGGATGCCCGCGGCCACCGACGGCGGCGGGGCTCCGGGCCAGGGGCAGGACCGGGCTCCGGGCCAGGGACAGACGCCGGGTCAGGGCCCGGGCGGAGTCCCGGGCGGCCCGGGTGCGCGGGGCGGTCCTCCCGGCACGGCGCAGGGCGGCGGGGACCGGTTCCCTCCGGGCGCGGCTGGTCAGGGCCAGGGGCCCGGCCAGGGCCAAGTGCCCGGCCGGGGCGAGCGGGGCGGCCCCGCCGGTGGCACGGGCGGTCTCCTCGACGGCGCCGAGGTCTCCTCCGCCGTGCGGGCGAAGCTCCTGCGGGACGCCGACGACTACACGTGGGTCGCCGCCGCCGTCGGCTCCCAGAACGCCGCGAGTCATCAGCTCGCCACCGAGCAGCCGGTCATGGCCGTCGGCGGTTTCAACGGCAGCGACCCCTCCCCGACGCTCGCGCGGTTCAAGGAGCTGGTCGAGGACGGCCGGATCCACTACTTCATCGCGAGCGGCGGCCGGGGCGGCGGCCCGGGCGGCGGCCCGAGTCGCAACGGCAGTTCGGCGATCACCTCGTGGGTCGAGGCCACGTTCACCAAGGTCACGGTGGACGGCACCACTCTGTACGACCTGAACGCGCCACACGCCACGACCACGTCCTGAATTCGCTATACAGCGTAAGGCTACCTCTTGTACGGTGTACGAGACCGAGTCCCGTACACCGTACAAGGAGTGCTCCCCATGACGGCGACGACCGCCGAGAACCCCACGGCCGTCCCCACCGGCGGCCACCCGCAGCGCTGGCTGATCCTCGGTGTCATCTGCCTCGCCCAGCTCACCGTGCTGCTCGACAACACCGTCCTCAGCGTCGCGATCCCCTCCCTCACCAAGGAGCTCGACGCCTCCACGGCCGACATCCAGTGGATGATCAACGCCTATTCGCTGGTCCAGTCGGGCCTGCTGCTCACCGCCGGCAACGCCGCCGACCGCTACGGCCGCAAGAAGATGCTGCTGTCCGGTCTCGCCCTGTTCGGCATCGGCTCGCTGGCCGCCGGCCTCGCCCAGACGTCGGCGCAGCTGATCGCCGCCCGCGCGGGCATGGGCGTCGGCGGCGCACTGCTGATGACCACGACCCTCGCCGTCGTCGTCCAGGTCTTCGACGACACCGAACGGGTCAAGGCCATCGCGCTGTGGTCCACGGTCAGCTCCCTCGGCTTCGCCGCGGGCCCGCTGCTCGGCGGGTTCGTGCTGGACCACTTCTGGTGGGGTGCCATCTTCCTGATCAACATCCCGGTCGCGCTCATCGGCCTGTTCGCGGTCGCCGCGCTCGTACCGGAGTCCAAGCACAAGCAGGGTGACCGGCCCGACCTGCTCGGGGCGCTGCTGTCCACGATCGGTATGACCGCGGTCGTCTACGCGATCATCTCCGGCCCCGAACACGGCTGGACGTCCGGCCAGGTGCTGCTCTCCGCCGCGATCGGCGTCCTCGTCCTCGGCCTGTTCGCCCTGTGGGAGCTGCGCACCCCGTACCCCATGCTGGACATGCACTTCTTCCGCAACCAGCGCTTCGTCGGCGCCGTCGCGGGCGCCATCCTGGTCGCGTTCGGCATGACGGGCTCGCTGTTCCTGCTCACCCAGCACCTGCAGTTCGTGCTCGGCTACGGGCCGCTGGACGCCGGTCTGCGGACGGCACCGCTGGCGCTCACCGTCGTCGTGCTCAACCTCGCCGGCGTCGGGGCGCGACTGCTGCCGAAGCTCGGCACCCCGGCGACGATCGCCACGGGCATGGCCCTGGTGGCGGCCGGTCTCGCCGCGATCGCCGTCCTGGGCGGCCGTCACGGGTACGGCGGGATGCTGCTCGGCCTGGTGGTCATGGGCGCCGGAGTCGCGCTGTCGATGCCGGCCATGGCGAACGCCATCATGAGCGCCATCCCGCCGGAGAAGGCGGGCGTCGGCGCGGGCATCAACGGCACGCTCGCCGAGTTCGGCAACGGCCTCGGCGTCGCCGTCCTCGGAGCCGTGCTCAACTCCCGCTTCGCCTCGCTCGTCTCGGTGTCGGCCGCCTCGCTCCCGGCCGCGCTGGCGGCGGCGGACGGCCCGGCGGAGAAGGCCCGGATCTCGGACGCGTTCGCCTCCGGTCTGGAGACCAGCCAGCTGGTCGGCGCGGTGGCCGTCCTCGCGGGTGGTCTGCTGGCGGCGCTGCTGCTGAGGCGTGCGGAGCGGGCAGACTCACCCGTGGCCGCGGCGTAGCGGCGGCATAGCATCGGGGCCAGGAACGAGGAGGGTGCGCGATGGCGTCGTCGGCACGGCGGACGAGCGTGTGGCTGGAGGGCAAGTCGACCCGGGGCCGGAAGGCCGACCAGCCTTCCGGACTCGACCGGGAGAAGATCACCGAGGTGGCGGTACGGCTGCTCGACGCGGAAGGCCTCGCCAAGTTCTCGATGCGCAAGCTCGCCGCCGAGCTGAACGTCACCGCGATGTCGGTCTACTGGTACGTGGACACCAAGGACGACCTCCTGGAGCTGGCGCTCGACCGGGTGGCGGGCGAGCTGGACCTTCCGGAGGAATCGTCCGGGGCGGACTGGCGCGAGCGGCTCCGGGAGCTGGCCGCGTCCTACCGGGCCCTCCTCGTCGCCCACCCGTGGGCGTCGTCGCTGCTCGGACGCTTCCTCAACATCGGGCCCCACTCGATGCGCTTCGCCCGGACCGTCCAGCAGGTGATCGCCGACACCGGGCTCCCGCTGCACCTGCAGACCGGCGCGATGGCCTCGCTCTTCCAGTTCGTCTACGGCTTCGGCACGATCGAGGGCCACTTCCGCCAGCGGTGCGAGGAGGCCGGAATGACGCAGGACGAGTACTTCCGGCACGCCATGGGCACGGTCCGCGAACGGCCCGGATACGCGGACCACTTCGAGCAGGCCGAGCGGATGATGGAGGCCCGCGGCGGGGACACCGTCGCGGAGATGCGCGAGCGTGACTTCCAGTTCGCGCTGGACCTCCAGCTCGCGGGCATCGAGGCCATGGTGGCCCGCGCGGCGGGCTGACGCCCTCCGCCCCTCAGGGCCCTCACCGCTCCGGCGTGAACTCGTACTGCACCTCAATCGAATGCCCGGGCCGATGGATCAGTGGCGCGCGCTGGGTCCGTGCCGACAGCACGGCCAGGGCCTTGCGAGAAGCTCTCTCCGCGTCCGGCGTTTCTCCGGAGGCCTACGGCTCCATCAGGCCCGTGGTCACCCACCAGGGCCGGGTGTACGTGGACGTGGGGATGCTCCGGGACGACGCCGCAGCGATGGTGGCGCAGGCCCTGGCCCTCAGCGCTCAGCCCGGCACGTCGGGTAGGGGGCTCGCTTGACGGCAGCAGGCCCCGGGCGGGACCGGCGGCGTCCCCTGCCGCCGGCCCCGGATCCGGGGCCGTATCCACACCGGGCGGGCACTCTCCGCTCAAAGACGCCCACCCGGGGGCTCAACGGGGCGCGCTCTTCAGCGCCACCTCCTTGATGAACAGCGTCACCAGGAAGGCGAGCAGCGCGAAGGGCGCCGAGTACAGGAACACATCCCCCACTCCGTGGCCGTAGGCGCTCTCCATGACCGTGCGGATCGGGGCCGGCAGGGCGTCCAGGTCGGGGATGCCGCCGCCGCCCGTACCGCCGTGGCCCAGCGCGGCGCCCCGGGGGCCGAGTTCGGCGAGGCCGTCCTTGACGTAGTGGGTGACCCGGTTGGCCATGACCGCGCCGAGCGCCGAGACGCCGATGGCACCGCCCAGGGACCGGAAGAAGGTGACGACGGAGGACGCGGCGCCGAGGTCGGCCGGGGCGACCTGGTTCTGTGTGCACAGCACCAGGTTCTGCATCATCATGCCGAGCCCGAGACCCAGGACCGCCATGAAGACCGCGATGTGCCAGTACTCCGTGTCGTACCGGAGGGTGCCCAGCAGGCCGAGGCCCGCCGTCACCAGCACGCCGCCGCTGACCAGCCACGCCTTCCACCTGCCGGTCTTGGTGATGACGAAGCCGGAGACGGTCGACGAGACGAACAGGCCGCCGATCATCGGGATCGTCATCACGCCGGACATGGTGGGCGACTTGTCGCGCGCCAGCTGGAAGTACTGGCTGAAGAAGACGGTGCCCGCGAACATCGCGACACCGACGAACAGTGAGGCCAGCGAGGCCAGGGTGATCGTGCGGTTGCGGAACAGCCGTAGTGGGACGATCGGTTCGCTCGCCCGCGACTCGACGAGCAGGAAGACCGCGCCGAGGAGGAGAGAGCCGCCGACCATGAGAGAGGTCTGCCAGGACAGCCAGTCGTACTTGTCGCCGGCGAAGGTGACCCAGATCAGCAGCAGCGAGACGGCGGCGCTGATGAAGAACGCACCGGCCCAGTCCACCCTGACCCGGCGCTTCACGACCGGCAGTTTCAGGGTCTTCTGCAGCACGACCAGTGCGATGACCGCGAACGGTACGCCGACGTAGAAGCACCAGCGCCAGCCGAGCCAGTCGGTGTCGGTGATGACACCGCCGAGCAGCGGGCCGCCGACGGTGGCGACGGCGAAGGTGGCGCCGAGGTAGCCGCTGTAGCGGCCGCGCTCACGCGGCGCGATCATCGCGGCCATGATGATCTGGGCGAGGGCGGTGAGTCCGCCGACGCCGATGCCCTGCACCACGCGGCAGGCGATCAGCATGCCGGTGTTCTGCGCCAGGCCCGCCACGATCGAGCCCGCGACATAGATCACGAGGGCGATCTGGACCAGCAGCTTCTTGGAGAAGAGGTCCGCGAGCTTGCCCCACAGCGGGGTGGTCGCGGTCATCGACAGCAGGGCCGCGGTGACGACCCAGGTGTAGGCGCTCTGGCCGCCGCCGAGGTCCGTGATGATCTGCGGCAGGGCGTTGGAGACGATCGTCGAGGACAGGATGGCGACGAACATCCCGAGCAGCAGCCCGGAGAGCGCCTCCATGATCTGCCGGTGCGTCATCGGCGCGCCGTCGGATGAGGAGGGCCCCCCATGCTTGGCGTGGCCGCCCCGCACACCGGACGGTGTGGTCGTAGCCATGGACTTCCTTACGTCTGTGAGGGTGTACGGGTGGCGTGGGCCCGGCAGTCCCCGAAGGAGCTCCGGAGGCGGGCCAGCATCGCGTTGAGCTGTCCGACCTCGTCGTCGGACCAGTCCCCGAGGCAGTGGGCGAAGAGATCCGCCGAGCGGCGTCCGAGGTCGTCGAGGAGCTCTTTGCCCGCGGCCGTCAGCCGCAGGATGCGGGAGCGCTTGTCGCAGGGGTCGGGCCGCCGCTCGATCCAGCCGCGCTCGGCGACATGGGCCACGTGCCGGCTGGTCACCGACATGTCGACGGCGAGCAGCTCGGCGAGGCGACTCATCCGCATCTCTCCGTACCGGTCCAGCAGGGCCAGGACGGCGGCGGAGCCGGCCGGGCACTCGGCGGGCAGCAGCCGCGAGAGACCGCGTTTGACGGCGCCGAGGGCGCTCAGCTGCCGGGCCAGGTCCTCGTACTGACTCCGCTCGGCCATGGGCACCCCCGCTACCTTGTTGCTTAGGGCAACGATAGAAGCTGTTGGTTGCTACAGGCAAACTAAAAACGGGCGAACGCCACTAAAGACCTGGCAAAGGTGCACGCAAGCGGGGGTAAACGTGACCGGGGGTGGGGCCGGGAGCCCCGATTCGCTAGGGTCCTGCCCCATGGCACACAACCCCCACGCCCCCCAGGGACCCGAGGGCAACTACGACCCCTCGGGCAGCACGCAGATGTTCCGCGCCTTCGTCGACGAGGGGGCCCCGCAGCGGCAGCAGCAGGTGGCCGCCCAGTCCGGCCCGCGCGTCGGCCTGATCATCGGCGTCGTGGCGGTCGTCGCCATCGTCGCCGCGGTCGCCTGGCTCGCGCTGGCCTAGATTCTCCGGGCCCGGTTCTCCTCCGGGCCGCCTGCCGTGCCGCGGCGCCCGCGCGCTCTCCTGCCTTCGCCACGGCGCCACAGCGGCTCACTCGCCTCAGGTCCAGGAGGCGGTGACCTCCTGGGTCTCGATGTGCATGCCCAGCGGCACCCGCCAGGCGTCCACGCACACCGTGTACGTCTCTTTCCGCACCGCTCCCGCCGTGATCGGTGCCGGCAGGGGCTGAGCCGTCTCGACGGTGGCCCAGTCGACGCCGAGCGCGCCGATGATGTGCGTCGCGAAGGTGGCCGTGCCCGAACGCACCGGTGTACCACCGGTGTTGCGGAGCTCCACGGTCACCTTCTCGCACCAGCGCCGGTCCGTGGTCGCGCGCACGGGATCTCCGACCTCCAGCACGGCGGGCCCCGGGGCGGGTGTGCCGGGCGGGGGAGGGTCCGCCGGGTCCGACGGCGGCGTGGGCCGCGGAGGCCGGGCGGGTGTGCCGGGCGTCGCCGCGGGCGGTGGGGCGGACGACGGTCGCGGTGCCGGGGCCGCCGGTCCGGACGCGGGCGGCGTCGGCCCGCGCGACGAAGGCGGCAGGCCCGTGCCGGCCGGTCCGCCCGACGGCGCGCGCCCGCCGGATCCCTGCCGTGCGCCGTCGAGGACGCTTTGGCCGGCCGGCGGGTGCAGCGGTACGAGCTCGACCCGGCCCGACGGTGGTACCGGGCCCGAGGGCGCGCCGTCCGGCCGCGATCCGACCGCCCCGACCGTCACCCGTCCGTCGCCGTCACCGTCACCGCCGCACGCGGCGAGCGCCCCGCCCAGGCAGAGCGCCACCGTCGTCGACACCGTCAGGACCCCGGTCCGCCGTCGCATCGCGCCAGTGTGGCTGACGGAGCGTCAGTTCGGTAGGGGTCGGCCGGAGATCGGGTCAGTCGGAGATGAGCCCCTCGCGCAGCTGCGCCAGCGTCCGGGTCAGCAGCCGTGAGACGTGCATCTGTGAGATGCCGACCTCCTCGCCGATCTGGGACTGCGTCATGTTGGCGAAGAACCGCAGCATGATGATCTGCCGTTCGCGCGGCGGCAGTTTGGCCAGCAGCGGCTTGAGCGACTCGCGGTACTCGACGCCCTCCAGTGCCGTGTCCTCGTACCCGAGCCGGTCCGCGAGCGAGCCCTCGCCGCCGTCGTCCTCGGGCGAGGGCGAGTCCAGTGACGACGCGGTGTAGGCGTTGCCCACGGCGAGGCCGTCGACCACGTCCTCCTCGGAAACGCCGAGGACGGCGGCCAGTTCGGGGACGGTCGGCGAACGATCGAGCTTCTGCGCCAGCTCGTCACTGGCCTTCGTCAGCGCGAGTCGCAGCTCCTGGAGCCGGCGCGGCACCCGCACCGACCACGAGGTGTCGCGGAAGAAACGCTTGATCTCGCCCACGACGGTCGGCATCGCGAACGTCGGGAACTCCACGCCCCGTTCGCAGTCGAACCGGTCGATCGCCTTGATCAGACCGATCGTGCCGACCTGGACGATGTCCTCCATCGGCTCGTTGCGGCTGCGGAACCGGGCCGCGGCGTACCGCACGAGGGGCAGATTGAGCTCGATGAGTGTGTCGCGCACATAGGTGCGTTCCGGGCTGTCCGCCGCCGCGCCCTGCTCGTCCAGAGCGCGCAGCCGGAGGAACAGGGAGCGGGAGAGAGTGCGGGTGTCGATGGCTTCCGTGGGGTCGAGAAGCGTCGCGGGTTCGCTCTGGACGGGCGTGAGCGTGAGCACCTTCGAGCTGCCCTGTTCTGCGGACATGCCACCCCCTTGAGGTCGCGGACGGTCGCGTGGGCCGCGACCATCGGAGGAACGCAGCCTCCACCTGAATACCGGAGCCGAGACTGCGGCAAACGCGGTTCCAGCAGAATGTCACATGTCGGCAACACGCTGTAGTGACTTGTCGACAAGAATGCGGCAAATCCGCGCAGGAAACAGGGGGTGTGCGGCTTTTGGGCCGTCCCGACCGGGGCCGAACGGGTCTACCCGATCAGGTTACGCCTCGATCCGATTTGCGGACCTCAGTCGAGCGAAGCTACGGGCGAGGAGTCTTGACACGTGCATCTGTGACACCCCGAGTTCCTGGCTGATCTGAGACTGGGTCAGATTGCTGTAGTAGCGGAGCATCAGGATGCGCTGTTCGCGCTCGGGCAGCTGGACGAGCAGATGGCGGACGAGGTCGCGGTGCTCGACCCCGGCCAGGGCGGGGTCCTCGTAGCCGAGCCGGTCGAGGAGGCCGGGCAGCCCGTCGCCCTCCTGGGCCGCCTCCAGGGACGTCGCGTGGTACGACCGCCCCGCCTCGATGCAGGAGAGGACCTCGTCCTCGGAGATCTTCAGCCGCTCGGCGATCTCGGCGGTCGTCGGCGAGCGGCCGTGAGCGGTCGTCAGGTCCTCGGTGGCGCCGTTGACCTGGACCCACAGTTCGTGGAGCCGGCGCGGGACGTGCACGGTCCGGACGTTGTCCCGGAAGTACCGCTTGATCTCACCGACGACGGTCGGCATGGCGAAGGTCGGGAACTGCACCCCGCGGTCCGGGTCGAACCGGTCGATCGCGTTGATCAGACCGATCGTGCCGACCTGGACGACGTCCTCCATGGGTTCGTTGCGGGAGCGGAACCGGGCGGCCGCGTAGCGCACGAGGGGCAGGTTCGCCTCGATGAGTGCCCCGCGCACCCGGTGGTGCTCCGGCGTGCCCGGCTCCAGGCTCTTGAGCTGGCCGAAGAGCACCTGGGTGAGCGCTCGGGTGTCCGCGGCCCGCCCCTGTGGCTTGGCGCGCTCCTCAGACTCGTTCTGGGGCGGCACCTGTTGAGGCGTCGTACTGGCCGGCACGTTCACGCCACCCCTTCGCGGTCAATTTTGCGGCTACTACGTCAACTGATCCGTCAAAAGCGGTCATAGCATCACAAGACATGTCCACTGTGTGCAAGCACCCCATAACGCCGTGTTGACGGCGAAAGGGGCGGCGAAAGGGACGGCGAAAGAAGGAGCCCCGCACCACCCGGGCGGCGGGTGGTGCGGGGCTCCGGAGAGCGGGCTCGGGGTGAGCCTGGCTCAGACCTCGTAGTCGGCGATCACCCAGGTGGCGAATTCACGCCACTGGCCCGCAGCCGCCTGGTGGTCGGGGTGCTCGATGTAACGCTTCAGCGCGTCCTTGTCGGCGACGGCGGAGTTGATGGCGAAGTCGTACGCGATGGGCCGGTCGGTGATGTTCCAGGCGCACTCCCAGAACTCCAGCTCCTCGATGACCCCGCCGAGCGCCTCGAACGCCTTCACGCCCGCGACGACACGCGGCTCGTCGCGGCGCACACCCTCGTTCAGCTTGAAAAGGACCAGGTGGCGGATCACGTGGACTCCTAATTGACGAGCTCGGTCATGAACGCTCCGACGCCTTGAGCGGCGCTCGAAATGCCCTCGAACCCTACCTGGACGAGATCCGCGGCCCGAGCGGGGGAGTTGATGATCGTGTACAGCACGAAGACGACGACCACGTACAGCGCGATCTTCTTCGTTTGCGCCATCAGTCCTGTCTCCCCTGCGATCCCCAGCGCGGTCGGGTGAGTCTAACCGAGCGCTCCTGGGCCAAGGCCCTGGCCACCGGGGCCCATTGCCGCCCTTACGGGGCGCACGGGGAGGAGTGGGGCGACCCCGGGACGGAACGGCGGAAGGGCTCCGGCGCTGATGCGCCGGAGCCCTTCCGGAAGCGGTAGCGGAGGGATTTGAACCCTCGGTGACTTGCGCCACACTCGCTTTCGAGGCGAGCTCCTTCGGCCGCTCGGACACGCTACCGAGAGAGAGCTTAGCCCACAGGTGCCGGTTCGCCGAAATCCATAAGGGGCGTCCTGTCCGCGCCGGTCTCAGCGCTCTCGGAAGAAGCGCGTCAACAGCCCCGAGCACTCCTCCGCCAGGACTCCCCGGATCACCTCGGGCCGGTGGTTGAGCCGCCGGTCCCGGACGAGGTCCCAGAGCGAGCCGACCGCGCCGGCCTTCTCGTCGGGAGCCCCGAACACGAGGCGGTCCACCCGGGACTGCACGAGCGCGCCCGCGCACATCACGCACGGCTCCAGCGTGACGACCAGCGTGCAGCCCGGCAGCCGCCACTCCCCGGTCGCGGCGGCCGCCCGGCGCAGTGCCAGCACTTCGGCGTGCGCGGTCGGATCGCCGGTCGCCTCGCGTTCGTTGTGGCCGGTCCCGATGACGGTGCCGTCCGGGGACAGCACCACCGCGCCGACCGGCACATCGCCGGCCCGCGCGGCCCGAGCGGCCTCCTCCAGGGCGAGGCGCATGGACGCCCGCCACGGATCGTGCACCGGGTCGTGAGGGGGATCGGGTACGGACCCGTGGACGGGATCGCGCACGGGGCGGTCGGACACGGGCACTACCGGACGGCCTCCAGCACCTCGGCCGCGCCGAGCGCGTCCGCGATCTCGGACAGCGCGTCGGTCTCGAGGACCAGCAGGTCCTTCTCCGACAGGCCGAGATCGGCCAGGATCAGCCGGTCCCCGACCGGCTCGGCGGGCACGGCCTCGGCCGCCACCACGGACTCCTCCTCCTCGTCGTCGTCGGCCGGCTCGCCGTCCTCGGTCCCGTCGAGGTCCAGCGC
The DNA here is from genome assembly GCF_054963715.1 of Streptomyces sp. STAM6. Classification (NCBI taxonomy): domain Bacteria; kingdom Bacillati; phylum Actinomycetota; class Actinomycetes; order Kitasatosporales; family Streptomycetaceae; genus Streptomyces; species Streptomyces sp. STAM6. The sequence continues at coordinate 255,937 of NZ_JBUEFZ010000005.1, forward strand.
GTCCAGCTCGTCGTCGGCGTCGTCCAGGTCGTCGCCCAGCAGTTCCTTGGTGAGGATCTCCCCGTAAGAGGAGCGGGCGGCGGCCGCTCCGTCCGAGACGTAGATGCGAGGGTCGTCCTCACCCTCCACGCGGACGATGCCGAACCATGCGTCTTCCTGCTCGATGAAGACGATCACCGTGTCGTCGTCCACCGAGGCTTCCCGGGCCAGCTCGAGCAGATCCGACAAGGTCTCCACATCGTCGAGCTCTGTGTCGCTCGCTTCCCACCCGTCTTCGGTGCGCGCGAGCAGTGCGGCGAAGTACACCGTGACTCTCCCACTGATCAGAGGTGTGACGATCGGGCGGCATGCTCCTGAATGCCCCGCCCACTCGGCATCGTGGCAGATACGAGGGCTTCAGGAGAGGTGTTCCGCTCTTGCGTCGTGCACCAGTCTGAGCCCGTGGCCCGGTCGGTGTCACCAGGCGGTCCTTCCGGCGAGCCGCCCGGCACCCCCTCGGGCGTCACCACCGGAAGGTGCGCATACGCATCGCCTGGCGCATCCGGGCCGCCCTGGCGCGGCGCGGCTGGACGCGCTCGCGCAGGGCCTTGGCCTCGTTCAGCTCACGGAGAAACTGCGCGCGGCGCCTGCGCCGCTCGGCATCGCTCTCCTGGGTCTCCCGGTTCTGCTGCGGTTCATTCGGCTCTTGCGGGTCCGGCATCGCGACACCACCCCCAGGCTCCCTGTTTCCCAGCTTCCCTCCACGGCATGTGTCGACGCCAGTGCGGGCTACTGTTGAGGGCATGCGGATCCACGTCGTCGACCACCCGCTGGTGGCGCACAAACTCACCACGCTGCGCGACAGGCGCACCGACTCCCCGACCTTCCGGCGGCTCGCCGACGAGCTGGTCACCCTGCTCGCGTACGAGGCCACCCGGGACGTGCGCACCGAGCAGGTCGACATCGAGACCCCCGTGACGGGGACGACCGGCGTGAAGCTGTCGCACCCGCGTCCGCTGGTGGTGCCGATCCTGCGGGCCGGCCTGGGCATGCTCGACGGCATGGTCCGGCTGCTGCCGACCGCCGAAGTGGGCTTCCTCGGCATGATCCGCAACGAGGAGACGCTGGAGGCGTCCACGTACGCCACCCGGATGCCGGAGGACCTCTCGGGCCGCCAGGTGTACGTCCTGGACCCGATGCTGGCCACGGGCGGCACCCTGGTCGCGGCCATCCAGGAGCTGATCAAGCGCGGTGCCGACGACGTGACGGCGGTCGTCCTGCTGGCGGCCCCCGAGGGCGTCGAGCTGATGGAGCGCGAGCTCGCGGGCACGCCGGTCACGGTCGTCACGGCCTCGGTCGACGAGCGGCTCAACGACCACGGCTACATCGTCCCGGGCCTCGGCGACGCGGGCGACCGCATGTACGGCACGGCTGACTGATCCGGCGCTCGGTCCCCCCGGCTCGGCCGGGGGACCGAGCCCTAACAGGTCGTGGAGGGCGCGGGCGCGGGCTTGGTCAGGACGGTCATGGCCGCGGTGGCGTCCTGGGGGGCGTTCAGGGCCTGGAACGCAGTGCCGATGATCAGGTCCACATCTGCCGTGGCGCGGGTGTCGCTCTTGAGGGCGGCGCCCTTCAGCTGCGTACCGAGCACCGGCAGCGTCGTGCGGGTGGCCGTCGTGGCGCCCAGCAGGAGGGCGGTGCCCGGGACCTTCTTGTCGTAGGTGGCCGGCGCGTTGCCCACTTTGCCGATGGCGAAGCCGCGCTTCTTCAGCTCGTCGGCGGTCGTCTTGGCGAGCCCGGCGCGCGGCGTCGCGTTGTAGACGTTCACCTTGATCTGGGCGGGCTTGGGCAGCACCCGGACGGGGGACGCGGCACCCTTCTTGGGGCGGCAGGGGACGGCGCCGGCGGAGGTGCGCTTCTTGTCGGTGCCGCCGCCGAAGACATCGATGAGCTGCAGGGTTCCCCAGCCGGCCAGGCCGAGGGCGACCACCGCGACCATGGCCGCGAGCGCGATCCGGCGGCGGCGACTCGGGCGTCGCATCCGTGGATACGCACGGCCCGTGACACGGTACTTTCCGCCCATACCGGGGGGAGTGAGCATGCTCATGGGCGCAGCGTAATGCGGCCCGTTGACTATGCCTACTAAACGATCAGCAGAAGAGAGCCGGATGGGTGGTAAACGGCTCGAAAGGCTGATGCGGTGAGCCCGCCGGCTCAGTCGAGCTCGAGTACGCGGGCGTGCAGGACCTGCCGCTGCTGGAGGGCCGCGCGCACGGCGCGGTGCAGTCCGTCCTCGAGGTAGAGATCGCCCTGCCACTTCACGACGTGCGCGAAGAGGTCGCCGTAGAAGGTCGAGTCCTCGGCGAGGAGCGTCTCCAGGTCCAGCTGGCCCTTGGTGGTCACGAGCTGATCGAGGCGGACCGGGCGCGGCGCGACATCCGCCCACTGCCGGGTGCTTTCCCGGCCGTGGTCGGGATACGGCCGCCCGTTACCGATGCGCTTGAAGATCACACGGGCAGCCTACCGGGCGAGGTGCTCCCGGCGCAGCCACGCGGCGGCAGTGCGCTGCTGGCGAAAATCACCGAAACCGGGACGGGCCGGTCCCGGCGGGGCCGTTCGGCCCGGCGGGGAGTCGCCGGAACGCAGCGCCCGCTCGGCACGGCGCGCCGCCGGGGGCGGGCCCCGGCGGCGCGACCGTCACTGCCCGGTTCTACTCGGTCACGTCGTGGTCGTGATCGTCGTGCAGGCCGCCGCCGCTGCCCTCGTCGCCGTCCGTGGGGACGGTGACGACCGGCTTGCGCAGCGAGCTCAGGTCGTGGGCGTAGGTGCCCACGCCGTTGGCGATGACGTCGATGTTGACGTCGAACGCCTTCATGTCGATGTTCTTGAGATCGTCGCACTTGGCGTGGTAGCAGGCGTCGTACGCGACACCGGCGGTGCCGCCGAACTTCTCGGCCTGCTGCGCGGACTTGATGCCCTCCGCGCCGGTGAACGTGCCGCCGGCGGGGATGCCCACGGCGATGAACGGGCCGTAGTCCGAGCGGCCGGTGAAGTCCGTGCCCTCGTGCGGCTTGCCCTGCTTGTCGAGGAACTCGTTGATGTCGCGCTCGATCTGGGCGGATCCGGCCGGGCCGGCGGGCGCGCCGACGCCGTCGGAGTTGTCGCCGTCGAACACGAACTGGCCGTAGTTCGGGGAGGCGATCATGTCGAAGTTCAGGTAGAGCTTGATCTCCTTCTTGCCGAGCGCGTCGAGGTGGTCGACGTAGTACTCGGAGCCGAGGAGGCCGACCTCTTCCGCCGACCACCAGGCGAAGCGCACCTTGTTGGTGGTCTTGTCCTTGTGCTTGGCGAACTTCAGGGCGACGTCGAGGAGACCGGCGGAACCGGAGCCGTTGTCGTTGATGCCGGGGCCGGCGGTCACGGAGTCCAGGTGCGCGCCGAGCATCACGGTGTTGGCGGCGTTGCCGCGCTGGGTCTCGGCGATGACGTTGTTGGTGGAACGCTTCTCCTGGAGCTGGCGGATCTCGGTGGAGACCTCCACCGGGCCCTTGGCCAGGTCGGCGAGGAGCTTCTCGCCCTCCGGCTTGGTGATGCCGCCGGTGGGTATCTTGCCGACGCCCGGCTCGCCGAGGGTGCCGCTGAGGACGCCGTCGACGTTGTTGTAGACGATCGCGGCGACGGCGCCGGCCGCCGCGGCCTGGGCCTGCTTGTCGGCGAAGGCACAGCCGCCACGCTTGATCAGGGCTATCTTGCCGGTGAACGTGCCGGTCGCGAAGTCCGTCGGCTCGCAACCGGGCGTCGCGTCGTCGGGAGTGCCGACGGCGGCGAGCGCGGCCTTGACGCCGCCGACCGGCGTCGACGGCGTGTAGGTCATCGCCTTGACGGTGATGTCACGCGGCGCCGGCGAGACGACGGAGAGCTTCTCGGCGAGGGTCTCGGTGTAGGTGAAGTCGAACTTCTGGTACGAGACCTGGTAGCCGGCCTTCTTCAGCTGCTGGTACACGTACGCCGCCGAGGCGTCGTGCCCGAGCGAACCGGCGGCGCGGTGGCCGCCTGTCGACTCGGCTATCTGCTGGAACTTCTGCAGGTGTTTGAAGGCGTCCTTGGCGGAGGCTTCCCGCACGAGTTTGCTGGACAGGTGCGCGGCGTCCTTCGCCGCTTCCTTGCCGGGGTCGTTCCGGCCGGCGGAAGCGGGAGAGGCGGAGGCCAGCATGAGCGGGGTCGCCAGTGCGGCTGCGGCCAGGGTGGCCACGGCTCTGCGATGGGATGCGTTCACAGAGGTCCTTCCCGGTGCGAACGAGGTTGAAGGGAAGCTAGCGATCTCCCACGCTCCTGGGAACAGATGTGCCGCAACTCACGTGATTTTCCGTGCTTTTCGCCTTGGAACCCGTCAGTCCGCCGCGTTTTTTTCCTTCGCGGCCTTCGCCGCGCGCTTCGCCTCCTGCTTGTGGGCGCGCACCTTGGCGAGCGATTCGGGGCCGGTGATGTCGGCGGCCGAACGGTACGAACCCTCCTCCCCGTACGCCCCCGCCGCCTCGCGCCAGCCCGTGGGCCGCACGCCGTACTGCTTGCCCAGCAGAGCCAGGAAGATCTGCGCCTTCTGCTTGCCGAACCCGGGCAGGGCCTGGAGCCGCGCGAGCAGTTCCTTGCCGGTGGAGGCGTCCGCCCAGACGGCGCTCGCGTCACCGCCGTACTCGTCCACCAGGTACTGGCACAGCTGCTGCACCCGCTTGGCCATCGAGCCGGGGTAGCGGTGCACGGCGGGCTTGGCGGAGAGCAGCGCCGCGAAGGCCTCCGGGTCCTGCGCGGCGATCTCGTGCGCGTCCAGATCGTCGGAACCGAGCCGCTGGGCGATCGTGTACGGGCCGGAGAAGGCCCACTCCATCGGAACCTGCTGGTCGAGCAGCATCCCGACGAGGGCGGCGAGCGGGCTGCGGCCCAGCAGCTCGTCGGCTTCCGGTTGCTGGGCGAGACGGATCGTGGTGGTCATGGATCGATGATCGCGCCGCAGCGTCCGGGATGCACGTGGTGGCCGGGCCCCGCGGGCGGGCGCGAGGGCCGGGCCCCGCGTTCCGGGCCCCGCGTTCCGGGTCCCGCGGGCGGGCGCGAGGGCCGGGTCCCGCGTTCCGGGTCCCGCGTCCTGGGCCCCGCGTTCCGGGTCCCGGTTCCGGGTCCCGCGTCCCCGCGTCCCGTGTCCCCGCGTCCCGTGTCCCCGCGTTGCGGGCAGGCGTTCCGGCGCGGCGGGCGTCACCCTACGGCGGGGCGTCACCCCCACGGCGCGGCATCACCGCGCGGCGGGGCGTCGCTCCCGGAAGCGGGGCGCGGGCGCCGCGATGATGCCGCTCGTGGACGCTCTCACCTTCTCCGCCGCCTTCATCACCTTCTTCTCGGTGATCGGCCCGCCGAAGGTGATGCTCGCCTTCGCCGAGCTCGCCCACCTCCACGACGCCCGCCAGTTGCGCACCATCTCGGCGATCGCATCCGCATCCGCCGTCCTCGTGGGGCTGGTGACCGGCTTCACCGCGCCCTGGCTGCTGGAGCTGTTCCACATCAGCACGCCGGCGCTGCAGCTCGCCGGCGGCACCATCTTCTTCATCTACGCCGTCGGGCTGGTCCTCGGCGTGCACCTGGGGGCGCAGGAGCCCCGGCAGGACGCCCCCGACCTGGTCAGCGGCGTCCGGGAACTGCTCATGCCGTACGTCGTCAGCCCACTGGCCATGACGGCCGTGCTGATCGAGGCCGCGGCCCGCGACTCGTGGAGCTGGCGCAGCACCGTCGTCGGCGCGTACATCACCGTCATCGTCCTCGACCTCGTCTGCGTCGTGGTCCTCGTCCGGGTCCTGCAGCGGACCCACCACGCCACGATCGAGCTGTTCGGGCGGCTGCTGGGGCTGCTGCTGGCGGCGGTCGGCGTGGATCTCGTCCTGGACGGGCTGGGGGACCTCGGCGTGCCCGGCGTGGACCGCGAGGACACGCACTACTGACGGACGGGCCCGGGCCACCGCCGGCCCCCGGCCGACCGGCCGCCCCCGGCCATCGTTCCTGCCCGTACGGCGCGGCCCACACGGGCCCTCCGCCCCCCTTCACCGCCGCCACGCGCCGTACAGGGTCGCCAGGCCCACCGCGACGGTCGCCACCGCCTCCGGCGGGACCCCGCGAAGGATCAGGACCACTCCGGTCGACAGGACCGCGACGAATGCCGCGAGATCGGTCCGTCGGGATGCGTTGCTCACTACGCTGCTGCCTTTCCGATCGTTGTGGGAAGCGGTCACCAGGCTCTGCGGGGCGGGGGGTGTTGCGGTAGGCGGCACAGTTGCCGAACCGCCGCAACGCAGGTGGACGGACTTGGGCAGGGGGCGGGATGGGAAGCCTTGAACCGCTGGGAGGGGACCTTCCGGGGGAGGCGCGGGCACTCGCGGACGCGTTACGCGGGCTGTTCGGCGGACTGGACATCGGGGTGCGCCGGTACGCGGCCCGCCGGCACCGCGACGCGAGCTCCGTCTCGCGCTTCCTGAACGGCACGCGCATCCCGCCCTGGGAGTTCGTCGTCGATCTCCTCGGCGACGTGGCGGAACACCACGGCGGCTCGCCGACCGCCGAGACCGTGGAGCACCTGCGCACGCTGCACCGCAGGGCCGTCTCCGCGAGCGGCTCTCCGGCCCACGTGGTCCGCATGCTGGAGGACCAGTTGGCCGAAGCCGACCGCCGTGCCCGCCGCTCGGCGGCCCGGGAACGGGCGGTCGAGGACGCGTTGCTGGACGCGCAGCACCGGGTCGCCGACCTGGAGACGCAGCTCGGGCAGCTGCGGGCGGCCCACGACGAGGGCCGTCCGGAGACCGAGGCCGCCCTGCAGGTGTACGAGGACGAGGTCGCCGGGCTGCGCCGGGAGCGCGACCTGCTGCGTGAGCAGGTCGACGTACTCGGCGAGGAACTCAAGGACGCCCACGCCCGCCGGCTGCTGGCGGAGGAACGCTGCCAGGACCTGGAGAGGCAGCTGGTGACCGCGGAGGAACAGGCGCGGCAGGAGGAGGAGAGCAAGGCACGCGCGGCGGCGGTCGCCGACGCGTCACGGGCGGCCGCGCTGGAGGAGGAACTGCGCGTGCTGCAGGAGAAACTGGCCGCCATGGAGAACGCGGCGAGCCGCCGGGCGGCGCGAGCCTCCGCCCGCCCGGGGAAGCGCCCCGCACCGGGGCTGTTCTTCGACAACTTCCTCGTGACACCCGGCAACCGGCTGGCGCACGGTGCCGCCGTCGAGGTCGCGGAGGCGCCCGGGGGCCCGTACAACCCGCTGTACGTGCACGGGAGCAACGGCGGGGGCAAGACGCATCTGCTCCAGGCCCTGGTGCACTACGCGCGGACCCTGGACCCGGCCCTCAGGACGCGGTACGTGGACGGGGACGCGTTCCGCGCCGACTTCCTCGCCGCGGTCCGCGACGACGCCCTCGTCCCGTTCCGTGAGCGGTACCGCGACGTGGATCTGCTGGTGGTCGACGGGTGTGAGGTGCTGCAGGACGATGCCGCGGTCCAGCAGGAGTTCCTCGGCACCCTCGGAGAGTTCCGGGGAACGGGCAGACAGGTCGTCCTTTCCTCGGCCCGGCCACCGGCACGGCTGGCCGTCGACGAGCGGCTGCGCGGGGTGTTCGCCCGCGGCCTGGTCGTCGACGTCCAGGTGTCGGACCCGGCGACCCGGGCCGCGATCCTCGCCCGCAAGGCGGCGCGGGAGGAGCTCGACGTGCCGCGGGACGTCGTCGAGCTCATCGCGGGCCGGGTCGCGGGCGGCGTCCGCGAGCTGGAGGGTGCGCTGAGCCGCGTCACGGCGTTCGCGAGCCTCAACCGGCAACGGATCGGCCCGGAGCCGGCCGAGATCGTGCTCAGGGACCTCGTCCCGCCGGGCCGCACACCCGACCACGGCGTGACCGGACCGCTGATCCTCTCCGAGACGGCCGACTACTTCGGTCTGGCCGTGCACGACCTGCGCGGACCGGACCGCAGCCGCGTCCTGGTGACGGCCCGCCAGCTGGCCATGAGCCTCTGCCGGGAGCTGACCGACCTTCCGCTGCCCGCGATCGGCGCGCTGTTCGGGGGACGCGAACACATCCCGGTGGTGACCGCGGACCGGAAGATCCGCAGCCTGATGCACCAGCGGCGCTCCATCTTCAACCAGGTCACCGAGCTCACCCACCGCATCAGGGTGCTGGCGGCCGGGGCCGCGGCCGTTCCGCCCGCGTCCGCGGGGAGTGGGCCGTCTCGTGCGCGCTGAGACGACGACCGCGCGGTGCCGTGTGACGCGCGTGCCGCGTGCGCGAGGCCGGTGCCGACCCGCCGGGCGGGCCACCCGGCCCGCGGCGCCGCGGTCAGACGTCCGGGCCGCTTTCGCCGATCGGGCGGATCACGACCGGGTACTCGGGCGTGCCGTCCGGGACCGGGCAGCGTGCCACCCGCGCTGCGATCTCGGTGACCCGGTCCAGGCTCTCGCAGTCGAGCACCCAGTACCCCGCCAGGAGCTCGCGTGTCTTCTCGTACGGATCGTCGGTGATCACCGGTTCCCCGTCGGCGCCGATCGTGACGAACCGGGTCTTCGCGGGTTCGGCCAGCCCCTGTGCGTCGACGAGTTCCCCGGACGCGGCGAGATCGTCGTTGATCTTGCCCATGTGGGCGAACATCGCCCGCATGTCCTGCTCGCTCCAGGCCGGGCTGCCGGACGCCCTGCCGGTCATGGCGTCGTAGTCCGCCTGCGTGCCCTGCACCATCACCAGGTACTTCATGACGTCGCTCCTCCGATGTGGGCGGCCGCCCCCCATCGGCCACTTTCACAGGGGCCGCCGGAGTCGGCGACTCGTTCGCGACGAGAACTTCCCCCCCAGGGAGGACGAGAACTTCTCCCCCGGGGAGGCGGCCCCCTACCCGTGCCGGCCGAGCCCGATCAGCACCGGGCCGGTCGGGGAGGCCACCAGATCGCTCACGGTCAACTGGTCGAGAGCGCTGTAGAAGGCTTCCTGCGCTTCGCGCAGGGCGTGCCGGAGCCGGCAGGCCGCGCGGAGCGGGCACGGTGTGTCGCCCTCGCAGGCGACGACCTCGCCCTCGCCCTCCAGCTCGCGCACCAGGCGGCCGACGGAGATGCGCCGGCCCTCCTCGGTCAGCGTGAGTCCGCCCCCGCGGCCGCGCCGGGCCTCGACCACACCGAGGTGCTGCAGCCGGGCTATGGCCTTCGCCATATGGGTGTAGGGGACGTGCATGGCTTCCGCCACCTCCCGGGTGGTCAACAGCCCGGCCTGCCCGCCCGTGCCGGGGCCGCCGGGCATGCCGCCCGGGCCGCCCGGAATGCCGCCCGGGCCGCCCGGAATGCCGTCGGAGCCGTTCGTCTCGGAGACCGCGAGGCGCATCACGGCACGAAGCGCCAGGTCGGTGAACTTTGTCAGCCGCACACTCCGACGCTAACAAATGCGCATGTTAGGTTCCCATTTGTTGAAAGCGGCACCCATCGAACGGTGGCAACGGATGGCTGACTCGAGCACCGGCCCACGAATCCTCTGCGACGTGCAGTCGCTCACCGGCCCGCACGCCGACGCGGCCGCCGAGACCGATCCCGGGGCGGGGTCCGAGCTGGGCCCCGTCCGCGCGGGAGCGCTGTGGCGGCTGACCGAGCCCGGACGCCAGCTCGACGCCAATGTCGTGCGCGTTCCGCCGGCGGGCCGCATCGGCACCCACGCCGAGCCCGAGCTCGACGTGCTGCTGTTCGTCGTCGCCGGCGAAGGCACCCTGGTCGCCGCCGACGGGGCGCAGCCCCTGCGCACGGGCACTCTGGCCTGGATGCCGCACGGCTCCACGCGCAGCCTGGTGGCCGGCGAGAACGGGCTGTCCTACCTCACGGTCCACCGCCGCCGCGCGGGCATGCGGATCCAGTCGCCGCCGCGAACGGCTCCCTCCGCGGAGTGATCCGCTCCCGCGGTGGGGTGACGGGCCCGAGTGGCGGGGTGACCCGGTCCCGTGGAGGGGTGACGGGCCCGCGCGGCGGAGTGATTCGGTGGCGGGGTGGCGGGTCCCCGCGCCGCGGAGTGACCCGCGTCCGTGGCGGGGTGACGGCCTCGCGCGGCGGGGTGATCCGGTGGCGGGGTAACGGGCGGGCCCGCGCGGCGGGGTGACCCGGCCCCGTGGTGACCGGCTCTCCCTTGGCGGAGTGATCCCGGTCCCGTGGCGGGGTGGTCGGCCCGCGCCGCGGAGTCACCCGCTCCGGTTCCGGGGCGGCCGGCTCTCCCTCGGCGGAGTGGCCCGCTCCCTCGGCGGAGCGAAGGCGTCAGTCGGTCGCGGAGCCCTCGCCCGGACGGCCGCGTCGTGCCTCCAGGCCGTCCAGGACGCAACGCAGCCCGCTGTCGAAGCCGTCGTCACGGCCCGCTCCGGTGTCCTGGCCGCGCTGGGTGGCGTACAGCCTCCGCAGTCGCGGGTACGGCCGCACGGCCTGTTCGGCCGCCGGCCACAACCGCTCCATCCACTCCTGCTCGCTCCGGCCGCTGCGGGCGAGTGTCGTCAGCCACGCCGCCTCGGCGGTGGACATGCCGATGACGTACGCGACGACGGTGCTCACCGCCCGGTCGGCCTCCTCCAGGGTGAAACCCGCGTCCTCCAGGAGCCCGAGCAGGCCCTCGGACAGCCGCATCATGTTCGGTCCGAGGTGGGCCATGCCGGCCTCGCCGAGCATGGGGACGATCCACGGATGCCGGAGCAGCGCCGACCGCAGGCTGTGGGCGCAGCGGGTGGTGGCCGCGCGCCAGTCGCCAGGATCGCCGGCGGCGGGCTTCTCGATCTCGCCGTAGACCGCGTCCACGACCAGCTCGATCAGCTCGTCCTTGTTGGCGACATGGGTGTACATCGAGGTCGCGCCGGCATTGAGGCGCGTACCGAGCTTGCGCATGCTCAGGGCGTCGACCCCCTCGGCGTCGAGCAGTTCGAGGGCCGCGGCCACGATCTGCCCGCGGCTGAGGACGGGCTGCTCGCGCCGCGGTCGCCGCGGGCGGGTCCACACCGAGGGGAGCGGCTGCTGGTCGCGTGACATGCGGTCTCCTGTTCGTCTCGCCGCCAGGATAGCCGAGTGCCCGTACGGTGTTCGGGGTGGCGCACGATGTACGTCCACCTGTCCGGTCCCCGGAGAATCACATTGCCGGAAGATTGATCCCGGGTTTATCCGACTGGATATCAATCGGTGGGTTGGTGTGATTTCAGGCCATCATTGGAGGATCTTGCAGAACCGATAAGCCCCAAGCGGTCCCCCATGTGGCCCAATGTGCTCACTCGTATGCCGCGCACCGGAGGGACACGCTGGAGCGTTAGGTTGAATATGACAGCCACACGCCCGTCAGTCCCATTTGAAAGGGGCCTGCCGATGAATGGCCTTCCCGCCCGCGTGCCCATGGGGGAATTTACTTTCACGACCTCGCCGGCCGCGCTCATTTCCAGCCGTGTCGGCACCCGGCGCGACGGAGCGGCCAGGATCGACCTCACGTGGTCGACCCCGGCGCTGGAGGAATTCATCGAGGCGATGGCCCGCATCGAGGCGGACTTCGCGCGGTCCTGGAGCCGTACCGGAACGCGAGTACCCCAAGGCGTGGTGGATGGATCGGTCTGAATTCGCGTGCATGACTTCCACGGCGGCGTCGCCCCCGGCGTACGCGACTTCGGCCCCGGCTTCGACTCGGGCTTCGAGCCGGGCTTCGACAGCGGTCTCGACCGCGGCTTCGACCCCGGCACCGGTCCCGGCCACGGTCCCGGCTTCGACGAGGCCGTCGACACCGGCCCCGGAGCGGACGGCTACAGGGACGCCTTCCGGCTCCACGACTACCACCTGTCCTACGGCGCGATGGACGCCCCCTGGGACCCCACCGAAGAACTCGCCTCGCTGCTCCAGGACGCCCTGGCGGCGGAGAAGGCCACGTCCTCCGTCAAGGCCCCAGAGCCCGCCCCCGAGCGGGCGCCCGACCCGGACGACACCGCGCAGGCCGAGGGTTCCCTCCAGAACCTCACCCGGATCACCGCGAACCTGCCGCCGATCCGGCCGGCCGCCGTCAGCCACCGCAAGACGCGCCAGTGGTCGCTGACGTGGCTGCGGACGGCCAGCTTCTGCCTGGCAGCCCTGGCTGCCGCGATCGTGTCGATGGTCAGTGTCTTCGGCGGCATGGCCACCTACGACCCCCTCCGCCACATCGCCGAGGGCCGCGCGGACAGCACGGTCGTCGGCTGGTGGCCGCTGCTGATCTACGGGCCCTGGATGGTCGCCTCCCTGTCGGTGCTGCGTGCCGCCCTGCACCAGCGCCGCGCCGCCCACTCCTGGGCGGTCATCCTGCTGTTCTCCGCGATGGCGATGCTCCTGTGCGTGGCCGAGGCGCCCAGGACCGTCACCGACGCCGCGGCCGCCGCGCTGCCGGCCCTGGCTTCCCTGGCCTGCTTCCAGCAGCTCGTACGCCAGATCACGCTGACCAGGCCGCCGCGCCAGAGCACGCCGCGCCACCGCAGCACCCCGCCCCCGTCCCCGGCGACCGCCCACCACCGCGGCAGGCGCGAGTCCGGAGGATCGGGCGCCGGAAAGGCGTAGCCGCCCCGGTGGTGCCGGCGCGACCTCCGTGCCGGCACCACCCGGGCCGCTGCCCGCTGATTAATATCCCTTTGAATTCGGTCTTCTCATTCAATTTTGTGCCCTGCCGAATCAGCACTTGAGCATTCTGGTGGCTTTATGACCGGAGTGCCGTACGTGTCACATTGCGTAACCCGTCATATGCCATTGCGTTATTTAATTTGCCGCCTTCAGCGGTGGAACACACCCGAGCGCGCCCGGGGCGACCGATGCCTCGGGTCATGGAAGGGAACCCATGGCGAATATGACGCTTTGGTTGCTGATCGCCTGTGCATCCGCCTGCACCGCACTGTCCGCACTGCTGCCCCCGCCGGCCGCCCGCATGTGGCGGACCGACATCGTCGAACTGCGCCGTCGGCGCCGCATGATCGAAGCCCTCGCCGGACGGCCGCGCCCGGGCTCCCGGGAGCCCGGCCCGCCGGTTCCGCCCGCGGCGGCCCGACCAGGCGGTCAACGGTCCACGGACCGGCCGCGACGGAAGAGATCCACGGCGTCGGCCGAATGCCCACCCAGGCGGTGATCGCGTCCCCGCGCCGGCGCCACCCCGCCCCGACCACCCACGACATGACGAAGGCCCCGACCGCGATCGGTCGGGGCCTTCGTCATGTCGTGCTTCCGGGCCTTCGGTCTTCCGGGCCCGTCCGTCGGCTCCGCTCCTCGCGCCCGCCGGTCAGGCGCTGTCCAGCACGCTGCCGACGAAGTTCGCCACCCGGTGCCTGATCTTGTGCCAGCGGTTGCAGTACTGCTGCGGAAACCAGCGCCGCTCCTGCCGCAGCGGCCGGTGGCACGACTTGCACAGCACGAACCGGCCCTTGCTCGCGAAATCCCCCATGCGGCGACTCTAACGGTTCTCGGCCACCGGGACCGGTGGCTCCGGGGCGGTCCAGGGTGGCTCCGGGGCGGGCCGGGTTCGACAACAGCGGAGCCCCGGACCGCACCCCCCCACACGCTTCCCAGAACACAACCACGGGAGCCCGGCCCCTGATCAGGCTTCGCGCCTGCGGTCCTGGCGGCAGACCCGTCGGCTTGTTTCCGCTGATGTCATCAGGTTGCGCCCGGCACCCTCGATCCGCATGGCAATGCCTCCTGCCGCCGGAACCGTCGACTGCCCGCAGCCGGGCTGTGGATGCGCCTCACCGGGCGCGCTCACCATGGTGTTCCCATACTTCTCGTTCTGGAGTCCGCGGTGGGCACCTGTCGGTCTCGACGCCTGCCGCCGCCCAAGGTGCTCTGGCGCATGCGGCAAATGTCGCGAATATCGCAAGGGAATGAGACTGCCCCTTCTCACACATTGCGCCACGCGCCCAGTAGCTCCTCGGGTCCGTACGCCGCTTGGAGCCCGGAACATGTGGTCCCGTTGCGCGATACCGCCACGAGCGGTACCGGCTCGTCGGTGATCGCGGCCCGGTGCTTCTGGAGCGCGGCCAGGTCGTGGCTGTCGAACGAGGAGTTCTCCAGCCACTTGACCGAACCGAGGAAGAGCAGCTCCCTGGCCACCGGCTGCCGATCGGCGCCGACCAAGTCGATTTCGACCTCGTTGCCGCGGGTCCAGTAGCCGCCGATCGCGGGGGCGGCGGGCAGGAGTCCGTCCGGCAGGAGGCGGGCGAGGGATTCCCGGACGAGGGGCTCGATCGCGCGCCCCCGCCAGCTCGTCCACCGCTCCTTGATCCGGCTCAGAGTGAGATCCCCCCGCATTCGCTCGATCTCCGCCATGTGCGGATCCACGAACGCGAGCCAGAACCGTAGGTAGGGGTCGGCCACGCGGTAGCGGCGTTCCTTCGACGGTCTCAGCGAGAGGGGCAGCTCGGCTGCCACCACCCGCTTCTCGGTCAGGACGTCGGTGGCCCGGGTGAGCGTGGTGTGGGCGATGCCGCCGGCCGCTCGGGCGATGTTGGTGAAGGTCCTCTCACCACTTCCGATGGCCCGCAGGACTTCTCTGCTCATCGCCTGCGGCGGAAACTCCGCGGCGAGTGATCGTTCGGCGGAGACCAGCAGCGCCGAGATCGGGTTGTCCAGCGAGTCGTGGAGGAACTCCCAGACATCGGCTCCGGGCCGCCACTCCGCGCAGATCAGCGGAAGACCGCCCGTGATGAGGGCGGCGTCGAATGCGGCAGCCGGCTCAAGCCCGAGCATCTCGCCGATGTCGGCCGGGTTCAGCGGCCCCACGACCATTTCCCGGCCCCGCTGGTGGAAGGGGCGGTCGTAGCTGTTCAGCGCCTCCATCATCGACAGGTCGGAGCCGACCAGGAGGAGAAGTACGGGTTTACGGCTGAGCAGGCGGTCCCAGGCGCGCTGGAGCATGCCCTCGAAGGCGTCAATGCGGTCCATCAGGTACGGAACCTCGTCCATGACGACCACGCTCGGGCTGTCGTCGGGAAGGATCTCCGCGAGCAGCCTGAACGCCGCATTCCATTGCTCTGGAGTCTCCTCCGAGAACAGTTCCCGCTCCGGCAGGGTGGATCTGGCGACGGTGTCGAGCAACTCCGCCAGCTCGTCCTCCGCCGTGCCGCCCGCCGCGGTGAAGAACAGGTGAGGCACCCCGCTGCGGCGGAGGAATTCCTCGACGAGGCTGGACTTGCCGACTCGCCTCCGCCCGCGCATGAGGATGCACTGTCCCGGCTTCGCCGCGCCGACGGCATCGTGGACCGACCGCAGGGCGCTGCCGAGTACGTTCAGCTCGCGGTCCCTTCCGACGAAGCGCCGCATGTAAGCCTCCCGCGAGCGATGGTATCGACAGGGATACTATCGCTGTCGATACTTTCCCTCATTCCGGCGCGACGCTCATCACACTGTGGATGCGGGAGAGGCTGGAAACGCGCTCGGCGTCCCGTAGGTCGTGCCGGCGAGCAGTTTCTCCAGCGGGGCATCCAGACCCAGGGGCGCGTCCCACGCCTGCCGCAGCGGTCCGGCCACGCAGAGCTTCCCCGCGCCGTCCGGCCGGATCAGAGCATGATCGGCAAGAGCCTCCAATGCGGCCTCCAGATCGCGGGTGGTGCCGTCGTCGGCCGCTCCCAGCAGTTCGGCCAGGTCATCGCGCGACGCGGGCGCACGCAGCGCGGCCAGCGCTTCGGCGACCTGGAGATGCGGCAGCGCGAGCCGCGGCAGGGCAAGCGCCACCGATCCCGGGCGCTGAAGCCATCCAGGTCGTCCACGTCCGACGTGAAGACGGTGACCTGCCCCTTCTGCTGGCGTGCGATGACAGCGAACACGGCATCGATGGCGTGCTTGTGACCGTGCAGCTTGGCGTCTGCCAGGAGTCGTCGGGCCTGGCGGGCCTCGTCCTTTCCGATGTCGGCGACCTTGAGACGGGAGAGCACCCAGTCCCAGCGCTGCTCGGTGGTTCTGCCGTCGTACGCCTCGACCAGTGTCATGGGAGACGGCACCACCTGGGCCCCACCCCCGGCCGCGAGGTCGAGCCGGGCGATCGTCTTCCTGTCGTCGCGTACCGCCGGGACAGGGCTTCGCGGTCCAGTACGAAGACGCGGAGAGGCGGCTGCCCGTAGAGCCACGCTCCCACCCGCACCACACCCCTGTGCTTGACCATTCCGCGGTCACAATCTCTTGCTCTGCGGTGTGAGAGCGGCGCAACGGAATGTCCCACGCGGTCTAACAGGCAGGAAACCGGCCGCTACGGCGGTCGGACTAACTTCGTGACATGAGGGTGTGGATGCCCGTACGGCCGCTGCGCGGCAGGCTTGCCGCGATCGGCAAGGGCAGATTAGGCAAGGGCGGTTCAGCGCGCCGCCACGGGGCCCGAACGACTCCCGGGCGACGGCCGATGCCTGGCTGGCGCAGCATCAGGGGCCGGGTGGCGGTGGTCATCACGGTCCCGATCTGCTTGCTGCTGGCGGTGGCCGGTCTCGCCGTGCAAGGCCGCGCTGAGGCCCTCGGCGATGCCCGGACGACCCGTGCCGAGGTGGGCCTCAGCCTGCGCATCCAGGCCCTGGTGCACCAGCTGCAGCGCGAACGCGGCCTGACCAACGGCCTGTTGGGCGGTGCGAAGGAGTTCCGCCCACCGCTTTCCGCCACGCGCAAGCGCGTTGACACTGCACTGCGCCGAATGCGCAGCGAAAGCGCCGTCGAGGACGTCGTCCAGCGGCACTTGCGGCGTCTCGCCGACATCCGAGCCGCCGCCGACAGAGGCACCGCCGGCCAGGCCGCGACCCTTACCTTCTACACCGGCGCCGTCAACGCCCTGAACGCCGTCGATCCGGTGGCGGAAACCGCGACCGGCGCCGACCGTCAACTGCGTGACGGGCTGGCCGCGTTGCGCGAGCTGGCCGCCACCAAGGAGTCCGTCGCCCTCGAACGCGGACTCCTCAACGGTGTGTTCGCCCAGGGCGCCTTCCACGGACGCGCGTACATCGACTTCTCCGAGGTGCGAGCCACACGCGTCGCCGCCCTCGCCCGCTTCCGGCAGGTCGCCACCGCACCTCAGGACGCGGCACTGGAGAAAGCCTTCGCAACCGAGGACGCCGAACGCGCCACCGCTTACGAGAAACAGGCGGAAGGCGCCGCCGACGGCTCCCCGCTGCGCGCCGACGCCGGCACCTGGTGGGACGCGATGACCGTACTCGTCGACGATCTGTACGCCGTCCAGCAGTCGGTCGGTGACGGCGTACGGGACCGGGCCGATCGGCTCAGCCACGACGCCGAGCTGGCCCTCGCCGCCTATCTCGTCGCGGGCACGCTCATCGCCGCCCTTGTCGCGGGCCTCGCCGCTGTTGCCTCCCGGTCGCTCACGCGACCGCTCCGTGGGCTCGCCGAGACCGCTCACGACGTGGCGCGCCGCCGGCTGCCCGCAGCCGTCGCCCGTATCCAGCAGTCCCCGCAGGACCATGCTCAGCTCCTCCCGCCGGAGAACGTACGGGACAACCCCGATGCACGGCTGCTGGGCGGTGCGGCCGAGATCGCCGAGGTCGCGGCGTCCCTGCAGCAGGTTGAGCACACGGCCCTCCAGCTGGCTGCCCAGCAGGCTGGCCTGCGTCGCAACACCACGGAATCGCTCGCCAATCTCGGCCGCAGGAACCAGGGCCTCGTGCGTCGCCAGCTCAGCCTCATCACCCGCCTGGAACGGCAGGAACTCGACCCGGACGCCCTCGCCGAGCTCTTCGAGCTCGACCACCTCGCCACCCGTATGCGGCGCAACGCCGAAAGCCTGCTGGTCCTGGCCGGGCAGAATTCGCCGCGGGCCACGGCAGCAGCCGCCGACGGTCTGGAGGTCGTCCAGTCCGCAGTCGCCCAGGTGGAGCAGTACCGTCGAGTTCTGATCGCGACCGTGGAGCGGGTGCGGGTGCGTGGGCACGCCGTCGCAGATGTCGCCCACCTCCTCGCCGAGCTCATCGAGAACGGACTGAATTTCTCGCCCCCGACCGAACCGGTCGAGGTGCACGGCTGGTACGACAACGAGGACGACACGTACTCCTTCGGTGTCGTCGACCACGGCATCGGCATGTCCGAAGCCGACAAAGCACGTGCGGGCGCCCTCCTCTCCGACTCCGGCGAGGAGACCCTGGTTGCCGCACCCACCCGGTTCCTCGGCCACCTCGTCGTCGGCCGACTCGCCCACCGTCTCGGTGAAGGCGCTCAAGTCCACCTCTTCGACACCCCTGGCGGCGGCCTGTCCGCCCTTCTTGTCCTCCCCGGGCGCCTGCTCGCCCCCGTGGAGGACCCCTCCACATCACCCCCACCCGCCAGGCCCGCTGTCTCCTCCCTGCTCAACGGCTTCCGAGCAGGTGTCGCCCGCGCCGAAGCCAGAAACCCCCAAGGAGCGTCATCGTGACCACCGCCGTCCAGAGTTTCGGCTGGCTCGTCTCGGAGTTCGTGCGCACCGCCGACGGCGTCACCGATGCCGTCGCCGTTTCCTCTGACGGCCTGCTCATGGCTGCCTCGGACAGCCTCGGCCGAGATCGCGCCGACCACTTGGCCGCCGTCGTCTCCGGCATCACCAGCCTCGCCCAGAACGCGGCGACGGCACACGGCTTCCACGGCATGAAGCTCGTCATGATCGAAATGCTTGGCGGCTTCCTCATAGTCGGTCGTATCCGCGACGGCAGCTGCCTCGGCGTCCTCGCCGCCGACGGGTGCGACGTGGGCCTCGTCGGCTACGAAATGGCCGTCCTCGCCGACCGCGCCGGCGAGCTGCTCACCCCGCAGTTGGTACGCGAACTGCACTCCGCGCTCAGGTGAGGCCCACCCGTTCGCCGCCCCCCTGCCTCCCTTACCAGTCCGTGCCGCGAACGGTGGCGTGGCCGGGCGGCTCGTCTTTCATGGTGCCGTGAGGCGCAGCAGCCACGCGTTGGCCTCGTCCGGCGCGAAACGGTCAGGGGCGAATTCCGTGGCGGACCGAAGTCCGAGCCACACCAGCATGGCGTGGTGTGCCTCATGCGCCGGGTCGGCGAGGATCGCTTTGAGATCGCTGTAACCGGGTCCGCCGCCGCAGTCCTCGGGCGGGCACGCCCCGGCACCGTCCACGCAGTGCGGATAGCGAAGCCCGGCTGAGGCTGTCTGGAACTGCTCCACGGCGACGAGGTGATCCCAGTGGACGCCCAGTTTGAGCAGGGCGGTTGGTGTGGCGCTGCGCTCGTCGCAGAATCCGAGTTCGCCGTCGGGACGGTAGACACGGAAACGGATCGGTCCCCGGCCAGGTCCCGGAGTGCAGACCGACTGGAATGGCCACCGGCCGCCGCGAGGGACTCACGCCACTACACCTGGGCAGAATGTCTCAAAAGTCGGAAATAGGTGAGACCAGAACTGAGACCAGGGCATGCCGAAGACCCCGGCCGCTGGAGCGGTCCGGGGTCTTCGTTTCGCCTGTTCAGGCGGCTGCGGAGGATACGAGATTCGAACTCGTGAGGGGTTGCCCCCAACACGCTTTCCAAGCGTGCGCCCTAGGCCTCTAGGCGAATCCTCCGCCGGAAACATTACATGACCGAGAGGAGTGCTCGCGAACCTGCTCTCCGGGTCGCCCCCCGGGTCGCTTCCGGGGCTCCCCGGGGTGGCCCGGGCGGCTCCGGGATCGGGTACTCTGGCCGCAGCCCCTCACGTGGCGCTATCTGACTGAACTCCCCCAGGGCCGGAAGGCAGCAAGGGTAGGTCGGCTCTGGCGGGTGCGTGGGGGGCGCTTGCGTTTCCGGGGTGGGCCGGGGCAGGTCGCTCGGCCAGGGCCGGGGCAGGTCGCTCGGGCAGGGCCGGTTGTCGGTGCGGCCCGATATCGTCGTAAGCGTGTCGTCCCTTGCGCTGTACCGCCGCTATCGCCCCGAGTCCTTCGCCGAGGTCATCGGGCAGGAGCATGTAACCGACCCGCTGCAGCAGGCCCTGCGGAACAACCGGGTCAACCACGCGTACCTGTTCAGCGGGCCCCGCGGCTGTGGAAAGACGACCAGCGCCCGCATCCTGGCCCGCTGTCTGAACTGTGAGCAAGGTCCCACGCCGACTCCCTGCGGGGAGTGCCGGTCGTGCCGGGACCTCGCCAGGAACGGGCCGGGATCGATCGACGTCATCGAGATCGACGCGGCTTCTCACGGGGGTGTGGACGACGCCCGTGACCTGCGCGAGAAGGCCTTCTTCGGCCCGGCGAGCAGCCGGTACAAGATCTACATCATCGACGAGGCGCACATGGTCACCTCGGCGGGCTTCAACGCCCTGCTGAAGGTGGTCGAGGAGCCGCCGGAGCACCTCAAGTTCATCTTCGCGACGACCGAGCCCGAAAAGGTCATCGGCACGATCCGGTCGCGTACGCACCACTATCCCTTCCGGCTGGTGCCGCCCGGGACGCTGCGGGACTACCTCGCGGAGGTCTGCGGCAAGGAGCAGATCCCCGTCGAGGAGGGCGTGCTGCCGCTCGTCGTGCGGGCCGGGGCCGGTTCGGTGCGTGACTCGATGTCCGTCATGGACCAGTTGCTGGCCGGAGCCGCCGCCGACGGTGTGACATACGCCATGGCCACGGCGCTGCTCGGGTACACCGACGGGTCGCTGCTCGACGCCGTGGTGGACGCCTTCGCGGCCGGTGACGGTGCGGCGGCGTTCGAGGTCGTCGACCGGGTCGTCGAGGGCGGCAACGACCCGCGGCGGTTCGTCGCCGATCTGCTGGAGCGGCTGCGGGACCTGGTGATCCTCGCCGCCGTGCCGGACGCCGCCGACAAGGGGCTCATCGACGCTCCCGCCGATGTGATCGAGCGGATGCAGGCACAGGCGTCGGTCTTCGGCGCGGCCGAGCTCAGCCGCGCGGCGGACCTGGTGAACACCGGTCTGACGGAGATGCGCGGCGCGACCTCGCCGCGGCTCCAGCTGGAGCTGATCTGCGCGCGCGTGCTGCTGCCCGCCGCCTTCGACGACGAGCGTTCGCTACTGGCCCGGCTGGACCGGCTGGAGCGGGGCGCCGCGGCGCAGCCCGCCGTCTCCTTCCAGGCCGGCGGTCCGGGCCCGGCCATGGGGTACGTTCCCGGGCCCGAGGCCCATGTCCAGCCCGCGCCCGCAGGGCCGGGCGGTGGACCCGCCGCGGCCCGTGCGGCGGTACGGGGTCCGGGGGCCGCTCCCGGACCGGGGGCCCAGCCGCCCGCGCCGGCGCCGGCCGCCGCGGTCGCTCAGGAACCCGCTCCTGCCCCCGCGCCTGCCCCGGCTGCCCCGGAGCCGTCCCCGGCGCCCTCGCCCCAGTCCCCGGCGCCCGCCGCGAACCGGCCCGGCGCCTGGCCCTCCGCCGCGGCGCCCGGCTCCCAGGGCGGCGCCGAGCGGCGTCCCGGCGGCTGGCCGACCGCTTCGGCACCCGGCTCCGGGCCCTCCCCGGCGCCGTCCGCGCCGCAGCCCCAGGAACCGGCGCCGGCGGCCCAGGCGCCTGCGACTGCCGCGGCTCCCGCCGGGCCCGCGCCGGGCATGGCCCAGGGCGCCGTCCAGGTGCGGAACATGTGGCCGCAGATCCTGGAGGCGGTCAAGAACCGCCGACGTTTCACGTGGATCCTCCTGAGCCAGAACGCCCAGGTGGCCGGGTTCGACGGCACCACCCTGCAACTCGGCTTCCTCAACGCGGGAGCCCGGGACAACTTCGCGAGCAGCGGCAGCGAGGACGTGCTGAGGCAGGCACTGGCGGAGCAGTTCAACGTCCAGTGGAAGATCGAGGCGATCATCGACCCGTCGGGCGGTGCCACTCCTCCGCCCGCCTCCGGCGGCTTCGGCGGCGGTGGGGGACACGGCGGTGGCGGCGGCTACGGCGGCCGTCCGCAGCAGGGTCAGGGCCCGGCACCGTCCGTGCCCGCTTCCGCCCCGCAGGGCCCGCCGCCCACGGCCGGCCGCGGGCCCGCCGCCTCCCAGCCCCCGCAGCACGCCGCTCCGCAGGCCTCCGCGTCTTCCCCCGCGTCCGCCCCGCCGGCCGACCGCCCCGCCGCGCCCCGGCCCGTGGCGCCCGAGGACGACATGCCGGAGGACGACGACCCGGACCTCGTGGACTCGGCGCTCTCCGGTCATGAGCTGATCGTCCGGGAGCTCGGGGCCACCGTGGTGGAGGAATATACGAACGAGTAGCGGGGCGCGGCTCGGCGGCCCGCACAAGGGGCACTCCGCCCAGCGGGCTACCCTGGCTGCCGTGAAGGTCCTCGTCATCGGCGGCGGCGCCCGCGAACACGCCCTGTGCCGCTCCCTCTCTCTCGATCCCGACGTCACCGCTCTGCACTGCGCGCCCGGCAACGCCGGAATCGCGGAGGTCGCCGAGCTGCACCCGGTGGACGCCCTCGACGGCGCCGCCGTGGCCGGCCTGGCCGGTGACCTGGAAGCCGACCTGGTCGTCGTCGGCCCGGAGGCGCCGCTCGTCGCCGGCGTCGCCGACGCCGTACGCGCCGCCGGCATCCCCTGCTTCGGCCCGTCCAAGGAAGCCGCTCAGCTGGAGGGCTCCAAGGCGTTCGCGAAGGACGTGATGGCCGCCGCCGGTGTCCCCACGGCCCGCAGCTACGTCTGCACCACGCCGGAGGAGATCGACGCGGCGCTCGCCGCGTTCGGCGCTCCGTACGTCGTCAAGGACGACGGCCTCGCGGCCGGCAAGGGCGTCGTGGTCACCGGCGACATCGAGCAGGCCCGCGCCCACGCGCTCGCCTGCGACCGGGTGGTCATCGAGGAGTACCTGGACGGCCCCGAGGTCTCCCTCTTCGCGATCACCGACGGGACGACCGTCCTGCCGCTGTCGCCCGCCCAGGACTTCAAGCGGGCGCTCGACGACGACGAGGGCCCCAACACCGGGGGCATGGGTGCCTACTCGCCGCTCCCGTGGGCGGACCCCAAGCTGGTCGACGAGGTCATGGCGACCGTCCTCCAGCCGACCGTCGACGAACTGCGCCGCCGTGGCACTCCGTTCTCCGGGCTGCTGTACGCCGGGCTCGCGATCACCGGCCGCGGTGTGCGGGTCATCGAGTTCAACGCCCGGTTCGGCGACCCCGAGACCCAGGTCGTGCTCGCCCGCCTCAAGACGCCGCTGGCCGGCGTCCTGCTGCACGCCGCCAACGGCACGCTCGACGCCGAGCCGCCGCTCAACTGGCGCGACGAGGCCGCCGTCACCGTGGTCGTCGCCTCGCACAACTACCCCGGCACGCCCCGCACCGGTGACCCGATCGAGGGCCTGGACGAGGTCGCGGCACAGGACGCGCCGCACGCGTACGTCCTGCACGCCGGTACCAAGAAGCAGGGCGACGCGATTGTCAGCGCCGGTGGCCGCGTCCTCTCGGTCACCGCGACCGGCGAGACCCTGGCGCAGGCCCGCGAGCGGGCGTACGCCGCGGTGGCGCGGATCCGCCTGGACGGCTCCCAGCACCGTACGGACATCGCCCGCCAGGCGGCCGGGGAGTGAACCCCGCCCGCCCCTGAACCGTCTGCACCTTTGCCCAAAGCCATTCCATCGAGTGACGGCTGAGCCATCCGGATGACGCCTGCCGACGCCCCAACTAGGGTGCCGCGCAGGCATTCCGGCACTTGGCCCACCGGCATTGCGATGTCAGTGGCGGGTGCCACAGTGGGGGAGTGACCAACACCGCCGAGGGGCATCCGCCGCAGGGCAGGAGGGGGTGACGTACGGCCGTGTCCGATTCCGGTTCCGGTATGGGTGAGGAGAGGGGCGCGCATGCCGCGCGTGCCCGCGCCCTCGCGGTGCTGCGGGTGCGCAGCCGGGGGCTGGCGCTCGCGCTGCTTCCGGCGGCCGTCGCCGTGGTGCTTCTCGTGGGTGGCGTGACGGGCCGGCTGTCCGGCCCCGGCTGGGACGCCGCGCGCTGGGTGGCGGCCGTGTGCGCCGTGGTCGTGCTGCTCGCCGCCGCGGCGGTGGCGACCGTCATCGCGCGGGCCAGGCCGGCGCTGACGCCCACCGTCGAGCTGACTCCGGCGTCCGCCCCGGATCTGTACCGGATGGTCCAGGACCTGGCGGGGCGGATGGACGTGCCGGCGCCCTCGGCGATAGCGCTGACGCCCGACTGCGACAGCTGGCTCGAGGACCGTACGCACCGGGCGCACGGCACCCCGGGCGGCCACCGTCGTGGCACGCCGCCCGTACTGGTCATCGGCTCGCCCTTCCTGTGGTGGATGCGGGTGGGCGAGCTGCGCGCGGTGCTCGCGCCGGTCGTCGCGGGTACGGGACCGTCCGCCCACCCGGACATAGCCGCCGCCCGCCGCTTCGTGCGTGGCCTGGACGCGGCGGTGGCGGCGGCGGCCCGCCCCGGGCTCGACCCCGTGCGGCGCATGGGCGCGCGGGGCGTGGGCGTGGCCGTGCGGGTGCTGCTGCGCGGCTGCCGGGTGCACGCCGCCGAGATGGAGCGGGGTGTCGCGGCCGCCGCGTCCGAGCGTGCACAGGCTGTGGATTACGGCCTGCGGATCGTCGCCCAGGAGCAGGTCGGGCTGGCGTACGCCGGATGGGACCGGCTGCTGACCCGGGTGGCGCTGCCCGCGTGGCGGATGGGCCGCTGGCCCTCCCGGCTCGACGCGGGTGTGGTCTCCGCGCTCACCGAGCTGTCGCGGCGCGACCGGCTCGCCGAGGGCTTCGCCTCCCGGCTGGGCGAGCGGCCCGCGTGCGATCTCCTCGAAGAGCCCGGGCTGGTCGACGAGGCCGCCTCGCTGTTGGCCGCCCGCCTCTTCCACGGCGGTCCGGCCGAACCGGGCCCCGGCTGGGCGCCGGTCGACTGGCAGCAGTATCCGGAGGAGGTCGTCGACCGGAAGTGGCGCACGGAGGCGGCGCGGCTCCACCGGGTCCTCGACGGGCTGGGCCGGCGGGGCGAGGCGGCGGACGAGGCCGCGGAAGGGCCGACGCTGGCCCGTGTGATGGACCATCTGGCCGGCCGGAGCGGCGAGACGCTCGCGGCGGCGATCACCGCGGAAGTGGCCCGTGAGGAGTCCGCGGCGGCCGGCCCCGCCGGGACGACCGCGGTGCCCGGCGGACACGCCGCCCCCGGCGCCCCGGCCGCCACGGTCGACGACGACGCGCTGCGCCCGGCTCCCGCCCCCACGGTCGACGACGACGGCACGCTCCGCCCGGCTCCCGCCCCGGGCGCCCCGGGCGCCCCGGCTCCGGGCACGGTCCCGGGCCCGGCTCCCCTGCCGCGGCCTCCCACCCCTGCCGCCTCCGCCGTCCCCGCTGTTTCCGCCGTCCCCGCCGGTCCGGCCGGCGTCTGGGCCGGGACGGACCAGGTGCCGCTGTTTCCGCTGCAGCCGCCGCGCACGGGTCGCGAGCTGCTCGCCGACCACGTCACGGCCATGGTGTGCTGCGCCGCTGTGGACACCGCCGGTGCCGCTCCCGGGCTGGACTGGCTCGACGGCCCTACGCTCCTCGTGGGGGGCGAGCGCCGCCCGGACCTGGCCGCGCGGGTCCTGACGCTCATCGAGGAGGCCGACCCGGAGCCGCTGCGCTCGTGGCTGGCCACCGTCGGCGTACGCCCCGAGAAGCCCGTTCGCCTCGTGTGACGGGGCCCGAGGGCGGGGGGAGGCCGGGAAAACGGCGCGCCTCTTCCGGAACGCGACGCTCCGTTCTTATGGATTCACGACGAACGGTAACGGTCCGGGTGCGTTATGTGATGTGCTGTGAACCGGTTGACTCAGAGAACTGCATCAGCGGGGGAATCGAGGGAGGGGCAGCATGGGGGCGGAACAGATCCGGCGGTGGGAATCGGGGGCCCTCGCCCATGCCGTCACCGATCCGTTCGGCCAGGGCCCGTTGCCCTGGCTGCGCGGCAGCGAGCAGTACTTCGGAGACACCGGCCAGGTCGTCGCCTGGTACGCCGATCAGGCCCTGGACCACCTCGGCATCGGCGGCGCCCCGGCCCGGGCACGCCCCGCGTGCCCGGGTGCCCCTCGCGCCGCCGACGACGTGCACCGCCAGATCAAGGGCTTCGCCTCCGCCAGTGCCGTCACGCCCGGTGAGGCGATCGACTTCCACATCACCGTGGACCCGCCGCAGCAGTTCTCCGTCGACATCTACCGGATCGGGCACTACGCGGGCGACGGCGCCGCGAAGATCACCACGAGCCCGCGCCTCTCCGGCATCGTCCAGCCGCCCCCGCTGACGGCCGACCGCACCGTGTCGTGCCACCACTGGTGGCTCTCCTGGCGGCTGCAGGTTCCGTCGTACTGGTCGATCGGGGCGTACGTCGCGGTCCTCACCACCGTCGACGGCTATCGCTCGCACATCCCGTTCACGGTCCGCGACAGCCACCCCGCCGACCTGCTCCTGCTGCTCCCGGACATCACCTGGCAGGCGTACAACCTCTACCCGGAGGACGGCCGGACCGGCGCCAGTCTCTACCACGCCTGGGACGAGGAGGGCCGGCTGCTCGGTGAGTCCGGGGCGGCCACCACCGTCTCCTTCGACCGCCCCTACGCGGGCGCGGGACTGCCGCTGCACGTGGGCCACGCCTACGACTTCATCCGCTGGGCCGAGCGGTACGGCTACGACCTGGCCTACGCCGACGCGCGTGATCTGCACGCCGGCCGCATCGACCCGACCCGGTACCGGGGCATGGTCTTCCCCGGCCACGACGAGTACTGGTCGGTGCCCATGCGCCGTACGGTCGAGCTCGCCCGCGACCACGGCACGTCCCTCGTCTTCCTGTCCGCCAACACCATGTACTGGCAGGTCGAGCTCGCGCCGTCGCCCTCCGGGGTGCCGGACCGGCTCCTGACGTGCCGCAAGCGCCGCGGTCCGGGCAAGTCCGCGCTGTGGCGGGAGGCGGACCGCTCCGAGCAGCAACTGCTCGGCATCCAGTACGCGGGCCGGGTCCCCGAGCCGCATCCGATGGTCGTGCGGAACGCCGACCACTGGCTGTGGGAGGCCACGGGCGCCGGCGACGGCGACGAGCTGCCGGGCCTGGTCGCGGGCGAGGCCGACCGGTACTTCCCGCGGACCGCCCTGCCGGAGCACCAGGGCCGCATCCTGCTCGCCCACTCGCCCTACCGGGACGGCGAGGGCAGCACACGACACCAGGAGACGTCGCTCTACCGCGCCCCCTCCGGCGCCCTCGTCTTCGCCTCCGGCACCTTCGCCTGGTCGCCCGCCCTGGACCGGCCGGGTCATGTCGACCTCCGGATCCAGCGCGCCACGGCCAACCTGCTGGACCGCATCTGCAAACGGGACTAGACAGCACCTGAGCCCCGGCCCGCGCGACCCTCCGAGCCGGTGGAAGACCCCTGGCCGAGCGCGGTCCTCCGCATGCGGGAGAATCGGATGCGATTGGACAGAACCACGGGGAGGAACCGTGTCCGGATTCGTCGAAAAGCCCGAACCGCTTCAGGTCCCGGGCCTGGTGCATCTGCACACCGGCAAGGTGCGCGACCTGTACCGGAACGAGGCGGGCGACCTCGTGATGGTCGCCAGCGACCGCATTTCCGCGTACGACTGGGTCCTGCCGACCGAGATCCCGGACAAGGGCCGGGTCCTCACCCAGCTCTCTCTGTGGTGGTTCGACCGGCTGTCCGACCTGGCCAGGAACCACGTCGTCTCCACGGAGCTGCCGGCCGGCGCGCCCGCGGACTGGGCGGGCCGCACCCTGATCTGCAAGTCCCTGCGGATGGTCCCGGTCGAGTGCGTGGCCCGCGGCTATCTGACCGGCTCCGGCCTGGTGGAGTACAACGCGTCGCGCACGGTGTGCGGCCTCGCCCTCCCCGAGGGCCTGACCGACGGCTCCGAACTGCCGGCGCCGATCTTCACCCCGGCCACCAAGGCGGCCGTCGGCGACCACGACGAGAACGTGTCGTACGAGGAGGTGGCCCGGCAGGTCGGCGCGGAGACCGCCGCCCATCTCCGCCAGGCGACGCTCGCCGTGTACAGCCGGGCCCGTGACATCGCCCGCGACCGGGGCATCATCCTCGCGGACACCAAGTTCGAGTTCGGCTTCGACGGCGACGACCTGGTGCTGGCGGACGAGGTGCTGACGCCGGACTCGTCCCGCTTCTGGCCCGCCGCGTCCTGGGAGCCGGGCCACGCCCAGCCGTCGTACGACAAGCAGTTCGTACGGGACTGGCTGACCTCCCCGGAGTCCGGCTGGGACCGCAGGAGCGAGCAGCCGCCGCCCCCGCTGCCGCAGCACGTCGTGGAGGCCACCCGCGCCAAGTATCTGGAGGCGTACGAGCTGCTGACGGGCAAGAGCTGGCAGTAGGCGGACACGACGGGGACACGAAGAAGCCCCCGGCCGACCGGCCGGGGGCTTCCTCTTCTTGAGCGGACGACGAGATTCGAACTCGCGACCCTCACCTTGGCAAGGTGATGCTCTACCAACTGAGCCACGTCCGCATGCGCCGTAGCGCGGAACCCACTATACCCAACCTCGCTCGCGTGCGAGACGCACTGCCGCGTGACGGTTCTCCGCACCCAGCTTCGAGACGGCGGACGACAGATAGTTGCGGACCGTCCCCTGGGACAGGGAGGCCCGCTCGGCGATCTCCACGACGGGCGCGCCGTCCGCGGCCAGCTCCAGTACCTCGGCCTCCCGCGCGGTCAGCGGCGAGTCGCCGGCGGAGATCGCGTCGGCGGCCAACTCGGGGTCCACATAGCGGTTCCCGGCATGGACGGTACGGATGATCTCGGCGAGCCGCTGGGCGCTGACGGTCTTCGGGACGAAGCCCCGCACCCCCGCCGCGAGGGCGCGCTTGAGGTGTCCGGGCCGGCCGTGACTTGTCACGATCATGGTCCGGCAGCCGGGCAGTTCCGCCCGCAGGGTTGTGGCGACCTTCACACCGTCGGCGCCCGGCATCTGCAGATCCAGCACCGCGACATCGGGCCGGTGCGCCCGTGCCATGGCGAGGGCCTCGGGGCCGGAGCCCGCCTCGGCGACGACCACGAGATCGTCCTCCAGGCCGAGGAGCGCGGCGAGCGCTCCGCGGATCAGGTGCTCGTCGTCGGCGAGGAGTACGCGCACGGTCGAGTCCTGCCCGGTCATATCGCCTCCGCCGCCCTTCCCGATCCGGCGCGGGGCCCGGCGGCCGTCGCGGCCCCGCTCCCGGCGTCGGCGCCCGACCCCGCCCCGGCCGGGGCGGGGTCTTCCGCGGTGCCGGCCTCGCCCACGGGGATGCGGGCCGTCAGCCGGAAACGCTCCCCTTCGGCCGGGCCGGCCTCCAGGGTGCCGTCCAGTGCCGCGAGCCGTTCCCGCAGTCCCGCCAGGCCGGACCCGGCACCTCCGACGCCGTTCACCGTGCCCGTCCCCGCGCCGTCGTTCTCCACGATCAGCACCGCACTCCCGTCCGTCACCGTCACCGATACGGTGCAGCGGCGCGCGTCCCCGTGCCGGAGCACGTTCGTCGTGGCCTCCCGGACCACCCACCCGAGCGCCGACTGCACCCGCGGCGGAAGCACCGGCTCGGAGGAGTCGACGACGCAGCGGATGCCGGCCGCCGCCAATACGCCCCGGGCCCCTTCCAGTTCGGTGTGCAGGTCCGCCTCCCGGTAGCCGCGCACCACGTCGCGCACCTCGCGCTGGGACTCCTGCGCGATGTGCTGGACCTCGGCCATCTGCTCCACCGCCTGGTCGGTGAGCCCGCGCCGTGCCAGCTGCACGGCGAGTTCGCTCTTGAGGGCGATGACCGAGAGGTTGCGGCCCATCACGTCGTGCAGGTCACGGCCGAAGCGGAGGCGTTCCTCCGCGACCGCGAGCCGGGTCTGCAACTGGCGAGCCTCGTCCAGCTCCCACACCGACTTCAGCAGCCAGCCGGAGAAACCGCTGGTGAAGGCAAGCGCGAAGCCTCCGAGGAGGACACCGAGCCCGAAGCCGGGGGCCTCGCGTGCCGGCAGCCCGACCGCGAGGCAGGCGACCGCGATGCCCGCCACCGAACCGAGGACGAGACAGAGCATGTGCCGGACCTTGGGCAGGCAGAGCACCAGCCCGCCGATGGCGAAGGAGACGACGCCGACGGCCAGCGACGCGGTGTCCGACACGTCGGTGAGGACCCGGAAGCGGCGCAGCGCGAGGACGGTGACCGCCGTGACGACGGTCAGCAGGATCTCCGCGGCGATGAGCCGGTCCGGCCGGGCCCGCCGCCCCGTGACCCAGTCCAGGGCGCGGGAGGCCAGCACACCGGTGAGCACCGCGTGGGCGCAGGCCGCCAGGAAGAGCCAGCCGCCGAGCATCCGGTTGGGCCCCGAGAGCGGGCCGACTCCGATCGCGCCGACCTCGCCCAGCGCGAGCGCGTGGTACGACCAGCGGGTGTAGAGCTCGACCTTCTCCGGATTGCTGCGGCGGCTCCACCACCCGGTCAGCCTCGCCATGCCCTGTTCCCCCGTCCCCCTGCACCCTCAGCGCCGCGGCTCCCAGCGGAACCACCGCTGCACAGCAAACACCGAGATCAGTGTCCAGGCCAGCGCGGTGAGCGCGGCGCCCACCACCTCCTTGGTGTCGGCGCCCCCGAGCCAGCCGGCCCGGACGAGCGTCATCACCCCGCTGAGCGGGAGGAGTTCCAGCACGGACGCGATCGTGTCGGGGAACGTCTCCAGCGGTACGAACAGCCCGGAACCCATCGCCGAGACGAGGAACAGCGGCATCGTCGTGAGCTGGGCGCTCTCCGTGGTCCGGGTGACCGCGGCCGTCACGGCGGCCAGCCCCGCCAGCATCACGATGCCCAACAACATGCCGCCGACGAGTAGTTCGGGCCGTTCCGGCGCACCGACGCCGAGGAACGCCACTCCGGCCACCACCATCAGCGCGCACTGCGCGACGGCGAGCACGACCGCGGGCAGCGCCGTTCCGGCGAGGATCTCCCGGTCCGAGGCCTCTCCGGTGCGCAGGCGCTTGAGGACCAGTTCCTCGCGGCGGGTCACGTAGGCCGAGACGAGGTTCAGGTACACGACGAGGATCAGCACCATGCCGATGCCGCCGCTCACCGACGCCTCGACGGCGTTCATCCCGCTCTCGTCGTAGCCGACCTGATCGAGCGTCGACCGGATCGCGCCGACCATGAGCAGCGGCATGAGCAGGGCGGTGAAGAGTGCGTACCTGTTCCGCACGAGCAGGGTGAGTTCGGCCCGCCCCAGCGCGGTCAGCCGCTCCGTCATCGTGGTCATGTCACACACCCGCCGTTTCCGTGCTCGCCGTGTTCCGCGCGTCCGACTGCGCGATGTCGAGGAAGGCCTCTTCGAGAGAGGCCGACCGGGCGTCGAGCCCTTCCAGCCGTACGCCGGTCTCGTCGGCCCACCGCAGCAGCTCGCCCAGGGCGTCCTGCAGCTCGTGGGTGCGGATCTCGACCCGCCGGCCGCTCTCGGCGGCCCGCAGCGACAGCGGGAGCTGCCCGGCCCGCACGCCCTCCGGGAGGACGAAGCGGATGCGGGACGGCCGCGAGGCCGTCACCTCGGCCGGGGTTCCGGCCGCCACGATGCGCCCCTGGTGCATGATCGCCAGCCGGTCGGCGAGCGCCTCGGCCTCCTCCAGGTAGTGCGTGGTCAGCAGCACGGTGGTGCCGGTGTCGCGCAGTGCGCGCACCAAATCCCAGGTGTCGCGGCGCCCCTCCGCGTCGAGCCCGGTGGACGGCTCGTCGAGGAACAGCACCTCGGGCCGTCCCAGCAGGGCGAGTGCCAGGTCGAGCCGGCGCTTCTCGCCGCCGGACAGCTGCTTGACGCGGACGCCGGTCCGGCCGCCGAGCCCGACCATCTCCAGGGCCTCACCGGTCGGCCGGGCGCCGCTGGTGCAGCCGGCCCACATCCGTACGGTCTCGGCGACCGTCAGGTCGGAGGGGAAGCCGCCCTCCTGGAGCATCACGCCGATCCTGGGCCGTACGGCGGACCGTTCCCGGTAGGGGTCGTGGCCGAGCACCCGCACCGTGCCGCCGCTGGGGAGGGCCAGGCCCTCCAGCAGCTCCACGGTGGAGGTCTTGCCGGCGCCGTTCGTCCCGAGCAGGGCGAAGATCTCGCCCTGGGACACGGAGAAGGAGATTCCCGAAACGGCCTCGAAGCCACCGGCGTAACTGCGCCGGACCCCGTCGGCCTCGATCACGTACTCATCGCTGGTCATGTCTCCAGGCTTCCGCCGGACGGCGGGCGCGGGCAGTGCGCGCTGTCACCACCGCTGATGACAAATGTCATCGGCGGGCCGGCGGCCGGCGGACATCCGGAGCGTCGGCGGACACGACGAAGGCCCTGGTCGTGATGACCAGGGCCTTCGTGCTCTGAGCGGACGACGAGATTCGAACTCGCGACCCTCACCTTGGCAAGGTGATGCTCTACCAACTGAGCCACGTCCGCATTGCTGCCGCTCGGCTTTCACCGGGCGGTGCGAACACCACTGTACCTGATGCACCGGAGTGCTCGGTACGCGATGCAGAGCGGGTGACAGGAATTGCACACTGCGCCTTCCCCCTGGAAGGGGGATGTTCTGCTACTGAACTACACCCGCACGCTGCTTGGTTCGGGGCCTTGCGGCCTCGCCCCTCGGCGTGATCCAGACTCTAGCGGATCACCCGGGGTGCTGCGCAACTCGAGTGACCGCGGGCGGGGTGGTCCCGGCGGTCCGGCCGGTGGCGGCGCGGTGCCGGGGCGGGTGCCGGGCGGTGTGGTCGCGGTGCCGGCGGGCCGGTTCAGCTCGCCTCGCGGAACGCCTCGTAGACCCGCTTGGGGATCCGCCCCCGGGCCGGCACGTCCATCTTGTTGGACTGCGCCCAGGCGCGGACGGCCGCCGGGTCGGGTGCGAGGGCGGTGTGCCGGTACGCCGCGCGGGGCTTCTCCGCACCGGCGCGCTTGCTCCGGCCGGCCGCCATGTACGGGGCGAGAGCCTTGCGCAGTTTCTTTGCATTGGCGGGATTCAGGTCGATCTCGTACGACTTCCCGTCCAGGCCGAACGTGACCGTTTCCGCCGCTTCTCCGCCGTCGATGTCGTCGAAGAGAGTGACCACTACGCGCTGCGCCACGGATATCGGTCCTTTCCCGCGGTGTTGCCGTGTCCTTCGTGTGGTGGTCACACGGTTGACATGCGGCGATACCGACTTCTGGGCTACTGAGGGGCAATGCTGCTTTCCTCGTATTCCTTTGTACAGCGGAAGGCATCGCATTGTGAAGCCCAGCCAATTGCATCCGCGTGTCCGGCGGCAATGGCCGGGCGGATTCTTTTCCGGGATTTTCCGCGCCGGTCGCGGTCGCCCTTCCGGCGGGCATTTGGAGGGTCCTCCAGATGTCTACCCGCGTAGAATTTGGAGACAGGTACGCTGAGGGAACCGCCCACGCAACACACCACCGGGAGTGCCAGTGGCACGCGTCGTAGTCGACGTCATGCTCAAGCCGGAGATCCTCGACCCGCAGGGACAGGCGGTGCAGCGCGCACTGCCCCGCCTCGGCTTCGAGGGGATCGCGGACGTCCGTCAGGGAAAGCGCTTCGAGCTGGAGGTGGAGGGGCCGGTCGATGACGCCGCCCTCGCCCGCATCCACGAGATGGCCGAAACCTTCCTCGCTAACACCGTCATCGAGGACTTCGTCGTAAAGGTGGAGTCGTGACCGCTCGCATTGGAGTCGTCACCTTCCCCGGCACACTCGACGACCGGGACGCGCTGCGGGCCGTCCGGCTCGCGGGCGCCGAGCCCGTCTCGCTGTGGCACCGCGACAAGGACCTCAAGCAGGTCGACGCGGTCGTCCTCGCGGGCGGCTTCTCCTACGGCGACTACCTGCGCGCCGGGGCCATCTCCCGCTTCTCGCCGGTGATGGGGACGATCATCGACCAGGCCAGGGCCGGCATGCCGGTCCTCGGCATCTGCAACGGCTTCCAGATCCTCACCGAGGCCCACCTGCTGCCCGGCGCGATGCTGCAGAACAACCATCTGCACTTCATCTGCCGGGAGCAGAAGCTGCGGGTGGAGAACGGCGCGACGGCCTGGACCGCCGACTACGAGCAGGGCCAGGAGATCTCCGTCCCGCTCAAGAACATGGACGGCCGGTACGTCGCCGACGAGCGCACGCTCGACGAGCTGGAGGCCGAGGGCCGGGTCGCCTTCCGCTACCTGGACATCAACCCCAACGGCTCGCTGCGGGACATCGCCGGCATCACCAACGCCGCCGGCAATGTCGTCGGCCTGATGCCGCACCCCGAGCACGCCGTGGAGCCGCTCGTCGGCACCGGGGGCACCGACGGCCTCGGATTCTTCACCTCGATCATCAAGAAGCTGGTCGCCGCATGACCCTGGACACCGTCAAGCACGCAACCGAGACGCCGGACGTCGAGCAGCCGTGGGCCGAGCTCGGCCTCAAGCAGGACGAGTACGAGCGCATCCGCGAGATCCTCGGCCGCCGCCCGACCGGCGCCGAGCTCGCCATGTACTCCGTCATGTGGTCCGAGCACTGCTCGTACAAGAGCAGCAAGATCCACCTGAAGCAGTTCGGCGAGAAGGCCCCCGAGAACGACGCGCTGCTGGTCGGCATCGGTGAGAACGCCGGCGTCGTCGACGTCGGTCAGGGATACGCGGTCACCTTCAAGGTCGAGTCGCACAACCACCCGTCGTACATCGAGCCCTACCAGGGCGCGGCCACGGGCGTCGGCGGCATCGTCCGCGACATCCTCGCCATGGGCGCCCGCCCGGTCGCCGTCGTGGACCCGCTGCGCTTCGGCGCGGCCGACCACCCCGACACCAAGCGCGTCCTGCCGGGCGTCGTCGCGGGCATCGGCGGCTACGGCAACTGCCTGGGCCTGCCGAACATCGGCGGCGAGGTCGTCTTCGACTCCTGCTACCAGGGCAACCCGCTGGTCAACGCCGGCTGCATCGGCGTGATGAAGCACGAGGACATCCACCTCGCCAAGGCCTCCGGCCCCGGCAACAAGGTCATCCTGTACGGCGCCCGCACCGGCGGCGACGGCATCGGCGGCGTCTCGGTCCTCGCGTCCGAGACCTTCGACGACAGCAAGCCGACCAAGCGGCCCGCCGTCCAGGTCGGTGACCCGTTCCAGGAGAAGCTCCTGATCGAGTGCACCCTTGAGATCTTCAAGGAGAAGCTCGTCGCGGGCATCCAGGACCTCGGTGGCGCGGGCCTGTCCTGCGCGACCAGCGAGCTCGCCTCCGCCGGCTCCGGCGGTATGCGCGTCGAGCTGGACACCGTGCCGCTGCGCGACGCGACGCTCTCGCCCGAGGAGATCCTCATGAGCGAGTCGCAGGAGCGCATGTGCGCGATCGTCGAGCCGCAGCACGTCGACCGCTTCATGGAGATCTGCGAGAAGTGGGACGTCACCGCCACCGTCATCGGTGAGGTCACGGACGGCGACCACCTGGAGATCTTCTGGCACGGCGAGCTGATCGTGGACGTGCCTCCGGGCACGGTCGCCCACGAGGGCCCGACCTACCACCGGCCCTACGAGCGCCCGGAGTGGCAGGACGCGCTCCAGGCCGACGACGCGGGCAAGCTGCCCCGCCCGCAGAGCGCGGACGAGCTGCGCGAGCAGGTCCTGAAGCTGGTCGCGCACCCGAACCAGGCCTCCAAGGCATGGGTCACGGACCAGTACGACCGGTTCGTGCAGGGCAACACGGTCCTCGCCCAGCCCGAGGACGCGGGCATGATCCGCATCGACGAGGAGACCAACCTCGGCGTCGCGATCGCCACCGACGGCAACGGCCGGTACGCCAAGCTCGACCCGTACACGGGCGCTCAGCTGGCGCTCGCGGAGGCGTACCGCAACGTCGCCGCCTCCGGTGCCAAGCCGCTGGCCATCTCCGACTGCCTGAACTTCGGCTCGCCCGAGGACCCGGCCGTCATGTGGCAGTTCGCGGAGGCCACGCGTGGTCTCGCGGACGGCTGCCAGCAGCTCGGTACGCCGGTGACCGGCGGCAATGTGTCGCTCTACAACCAGACCGGGGACGTGGCGATCCACCCGACGCCCGTCGTCGCGGTGCTCGGTGTGATCGACGACGTCAACCGCCGGACGCCGATCGCCTTCGCGGAAGAGGGCCAGCTCCTCTACCTGCTGGGTGACACCAAGGAGGAGTTCGGCGGCTCGGCCTGGTCCGAGGTCGTCCACGGCCACCTCGGCGGTCTGCCGCCGGCCGTCGACCTGGACCGGGAGAAGCTGCTGGGCGAGATCCTGATCTCCGCCTCCCGCGACGGCATGATCGACGCCGCGCACGACCTGTCGGACGGCGGTGTGATCCAGGCGGTCGTCGAGTCGTGCCTGCGTGGCGGCAAGGGCGCGCGGCTCGTCGTCCCGGACGGTCTGGACGCCTTCACCTTCCTGTTCAGCGAGTCGGCCGGCCGGGCGGTCGTGGCCGTCCCGCGCAGCGAGGAGCTCCGCTTCACCGACATGTGCGGGGCGCGCGGGCTGCCCGCGACCCGTGTCGGTGTCGTGGACGGCGACGAGGTCGTCGTGCAGGGCCAGTTCGGCATCGCGCTGAGCGAGCTGCGCACGGCGCACGAGGAGACCATCCCCGGTCTGCTCGTCTGACGTTCCGTGGTTCGGAGCCCCCGTCGGGACCTGGTCCCGACGGGGGCTCCGTCGTCTCCGGACCGACTTGCGTCATCATTACGTAGTTACGTAATATTTCAGTCATGGAGCTGGAGGAACGCGTCGCCGCCCTGGAGCGGCGTATGGAGGCGCTGGAGAGCGCGGACCGTGCCGCGCCGCCGGTGGCCGCGGGGGATTTCTGGGCCCTGGAAGGGCTCAAGGCGCGGCTCGCGGAGGCCGGCGCGGCGGACGGTGGCGTGCTGTTTACCGGAGCCGTGCGGCTGCCCACGGGAGAGCAGTACGAGTGGCAGTACGGCGCGCTCGCGGACGGGCAGCTGGAGGAGGACTGGTCCGAGGCCGCCGATTCGTTCGCGGCGCTCGGCCACCCGGTCCGGCTCCGGCTCCTGCGGGAGATCGTCGGCGGCCGGCGCACGGCCGCCGAACTGGCCGACCTGGCGGACCTCGGCACGACCGGCCAGATCTACCACCACCTGCGCCAACTGACCGGCGCGGGCTGGCTGCACACCGCCGGGCGCGGCCGGTACGAGGTCCCGCCCGGACGGGTCGTGCCCCTGCTCGTGACGCTGTCCGCGGCCCGACCGTAAGCAAGCCAAGGGGGAAAAGCATGTCCGTACACAAGTTCGCCGCGATACTCGTCCGTCTGCTCTGGGCCGTCTTCATCGCCCAGGCCGTCGTCTCGGCCTTCGTCGACCTGCCGTACAACTACTGGCTCGGCTGGCTGCCCGCCGTCGCGGCCGTCGCCCTCGGTGCCGTACTGCGCAAGGGCGAGGACCGCGGGATCGCCGAGGCGGCCGCCAAGGCCGGGCCCACGACCGAGGTCGAGCCGCCCGTGACCGGCACCTGGTCCGCGCTGAACAGCCCCGCCGACCGGGTGCCCAGCCACGGCACCCACGAGCTCGGGCAGACCTACGCCATCGACATCGTGGCCGAGTCCGGGGAGCGCCCCCGACCCGGCTTCGCCTGGCTGTGGCCGCTCGTCCGGCGCCCCGAGGCCTTCCCCGCCTTCGGCGCCCCGCTGCTCGCCGTCGCCGACGCGACGGTGGTGCACGCCGAGGACGGCCAGCGCGACCACCTGAGCCGCAACTCCCTCGCCGGGCTGATCTACATGCTGGTGTTCGAGTCGACGGTCCGTTCCCTCGCCGGGACGCGGTGGATCACCGGCAACCACCTCGTGCTGGACCTCGGTGACGGTACGTACGCGATGTACGCCCACGTCAAGCGCGGCTCCCTGAGGGTGCGTACGGGCGACCGGGTGGCCGCGGGACAGCGGCTGGCCGACTGCGGCAACTCCGGCAACTCCTCGGAGCCGCACGTGCACTTCCAGCTCATGGACGGCCCGGACATGCGAACGGCCAAGGGGCTGCCGTTCCTGTGGCGCGACATCGGTGTCCCGGCCGGCGGCGACACCTTCACCACGAACGACACCTTCACCACGGGCACCACGGACACCGCTCTGCTCCCTCGCGGGTGAGCAGAGCGGCGCAGGACGGGCCGTACGGGCCAGACAGGACTTGCGAAACACGCCCTAATCGGCCATGCCCCAGAAGGCGTCCGCCTCGTCGATGTCCTCGACACACTCGTCGATGTCGGAGACCTTGCCGCCGACGATCGTGAAGAAGAGCCCGCCTCTCATCTCTATGCCCCGGTCACCCTTGTCGCCGTGCCACTTGTGGACGGACATCACGTGCCCGCGGCCGTCCGGGAAGATGCCCTGCAGCTCCACCCGGAAGGTGCCGCCGGTCAGCTCGAAGAGCCTGGCGTAATGGGCCATGACGTTGTCCCGGCCCTTGTGGTGCCCGGAGAGTTGGCTCGATCCCGGCGAATGGTGGGTACAGTCCGCCGTGAACAGCGACGCGAGGGTGTCCATGTCGCCCCGCGTGAACGCTTCGTAGCCCTGGCGCACCAGGGCACTGTCCGGGTGTTCAGCCATGGTGTTCCACACCTTTCCTGCCGGTGGTGCCCCCTCCCTCCCATCGTCGGCCCCTTCGGCGCCCCCTGCCACGCGTGAGTCGATTAACCTCGCCCCCATGGCAACGGCCCGCAGACGCACGCGCAGTTACGACTCCGCCAGGATCCGAGCGAGCGTGCTCGCGCAGTTCGACCACGTCGGCAAGGCTGTCCTCACGCTCACCCACGAACAACTCGGCCTGCCGACCCGGCTCGGGGACTGGACGGTCCGGGAGCTGGCCGCGCACCTCACGACGGCGCTCGGCAGTGTCGTGCGCGGCCTGGAGGGACCCGCGCCCGCCCGCCGGGAGCTGGCCCTGCTGGACTGGCCGTTCGCCACCGTCACCGCCTCGGAGCGGGTCGACGAGGACACCCGGGCGATCGCCGCCGGAACGGAGCTCGGCGAGCTGTACGCGCGCACCGAGGCGGGTATCGCCACCCTGCTGCCCGGGGCCCCGGACGACCGGCTCATCGCCACCCGGTTCGGCGGGATGCGACTCGACGACTTCCTGGTCACCCGCACCGTGGAACTGATCGTCCACACCGACGACCTCAACGACGCGACCGGGCTCGGCATCCCGTACGACCGCCAGGCCCTGGCCGCCTGCACCCGGCTGCTCGCCGACGCGCTCGCCGTGAAGGCCCCCGGTGGCTCGGTGGAGGTCCGCGTCCCGCCGTACGCCGTGGTGCAGTGCGTCGAAGGCCCCAGGCACACCCGTGGCACCCCGCCCAACGTCGTCGAGACGGACCCGCTCACCTGGATCCGCCTCGCCACCGGCCGCGAGAGCTGGGCCACCGCCGTGGCCGCGGCCCAGGTGAGCGCCGGCGGCGACCGCGCGGACCTCTCTGCCGTGCTCCCGGTCCTGGGCTGAGCCACAGGGCAACGGCGCCCGGTCCCGGGCCGAGGCACAGGGCACGACGCCCACCCGGCGGGTGATCCGGGCACGGTCGACCGTCGACACCGGCAACAGGCGCCCCGGGGGAGAACCGAGCCCTTCCCGGAGGCCACCGGAACCGGAAGCGTGTTCCGCCCGTCCCAGTGGCATGCAGACGATGAGGAAACAGCACTTCACCGCGGCCGCGACCCTGGCCTCGCTCCTCCTCCTCGCCGCCTGCGGCTCCGAGACCGGAGCCGGGGCGGGCGACGGCGGCGGTTCGGTGGCCACCGATCTGCCGGTCACCGGAGTCCACTGGTCCGTCGACAGCGTCACCGTCGACGGCAAGAAGAGCGCCGCACCGGCCGGCGCCCATGTCCGGATCGACTCCACGGGCATGGCCAGGGGCAACTTCGGCTGCAACCACTTCAACGCCAAGGCCTCCGTCGAGGGGGACACGATCACCGTCAGCGA
Organism: Streptomyces sp. STAM6; assembly: GCF_054963715.1. Lineage (NCBI taxonomy): Bacteria > Bacillati > Actinomycetota > Actinomycetes > Kitasatosporales > Streptomycetaceae > Streptomyces > Streptomyces sp. STAM6. The sequence continues at coordinate 295,695 of NZ_JBUEFZ010000005.1, forward strand.
CGCGGGGATGACCGAGATGGCCTGCAAGGAGCCGGTCCAGGGTTTCGAGAACAGCCTGAAGTCGGCGTTCGAGGGCAAGCTCAAGGCCGAGCTGGCGGACGGCCGGCTCACCCTCACCACCGCCGACGGCGACTCGATCCAGCTGACGGAGCAGCCTCCGGCCCCGCTCGTCGGGACGAAGTGGACGGTCGAGTCGCTGCTCTCCGGCGAGACCGCGACCTCGCTGCCGGCCGGCGCCGAGGGCAAGGCCCACATGGTGTTCGAGAAGGACGGCCGGGTGCATGGCAACCTCGGCTGCAACCGGTTCAGCACGACCGCGAAGAAGGACGGTTCCACGCTCACGTTCGGCCGCGTCACCAGCACCCGCATGCTGTGCGCCGGGCCGCAGATGGAGGTCGAGCGGGCCCTGCTCGAGGCGCTGAAGGGCAAGGTCACGTACAAGATCGACCACCGCAGCCTTTCGGTCACCGCCGCCGGCGGCACGGGCTTCGCGGCGCGCGCGGCCGACAAGTAGGCGGGCGCGCACTGCGAGGTCCGTCACACCCGGCGCGTCGCCGCGCCTGGAAAAGTCCCCTGGTCAGCGGGGGTGGCCCTGGGAAATGCGGTGTTCGCGCCGGGCCGCGGGCGTATCCCCAATTCGGACCAGTGGTCGATCTCGCCTACACTCGGTGGCGTGCCACGTGGTGACGGTCGACTCAATCACGATCTGCTTCCCGGCGAGAAAGGCCCCCAGGACGCTTGTGGCGTCTTCGGTGTCTGGGCCCCGGGTGAAGAGGTCGCAAAGCTCACTTACTTCGGGCTCTACGCCCTCCAACACCGGGGTCAGGAATCCGCGGGAATCGCGGTCAGCAACGGCTCCCAGATCCTCGTCTTCAAGGACATGGGCCTGGTTTCCCAGGTCTTCGACGAGACTTCTCTCGGTTCTCTCCAAGGTCATATCGCGGTCGGTCACGCCCGCTACTCGACCACCGGAGCCTCCGTGTGGGAGAACGCGCAGCCGACGTTCCGGGCGACTGCCCACGGTTCGATCGCGCTCGGCCACAACGGCAACCTGGTCAACACGGCCGAGCTCGCCGAGATGGTCGCCGACCTCCCCAAGGAGAACGGCCGGGCCACGCAGGTGGCGGCCACCAACGACACCGACCTGGTCACCGCGCTCCTCGCGGGCCAGACGGACGACGACGGCAAGCCGCTGACCGTCGAGGACGCCGCCGCCAAGGTCCTGCCGGACGTGCGGGGCGCCTTCTCCCTCGTCTTCATGGACGAGCACACCCTCTACGCCGCCCGCGACCCGCAGGGCATCCGCCCGCTCGTCCTGGGCCGTCTGGAGCGCGGCTGGGTGGTGGCCTCCGAGTCCGCCGCCCTGGACATCTGCGGCGCGAGCTTCGTCCGCGAGATCGAGCCGGGTGAGCTCATCGCGATCGACGAGAACGGTCTGCGCACGTCCCGATTCGCGGAAGCGAAGCCCAAGGGCTGTGTCTTCGAGTACGTGTACCTGGCCCGTCCGGACACCGACATCGCCGGCCGGAACGTGTACCTCTCCCGGGTGGAGATGGGGCGCAAACTGGCCAAGGAAGCCCCGGTCGAGGCCGACCTCGTCATAGCCACGCCCGAGTCCGGCACGCCCGCCGCGATCGGTTACGCGGAGGCCAGTGGCATTCCCTTCGGCGCGGGCCTGGTCAAGAACGCGTACGTGGGCCGGACCTTCATCCAGCCGTCGCAGACCATCCGCCAGCTGGGTATCCGCCTGAAGCTGAACCCGCTCCGGGAGGTCATCAAGGGCAAGCGCCTGGTGGTCGTCGACGACTCGATCGTCCGCGGCAACACCCAGCGCGCCCTGGTCCGGATGCTCCGGGAGGCGGGCGCCGCCGAGGTCCACATCCGGATCTCGTCCCCGCCGGTGAAGTGGCCCTGCTTCTTCGGCATCGACTTCGCCACCCGCGCCGAGCTGATCGCCAACGGCATGACGGTCGAGGAGATCGGCAAGTCGCTCGGCGCCGACTCGCTCTCGTACATCTCGATCGACGGCATGATCGAGGCCACGACCATCGACAAGCCGAAGCTGTGCCGTGCCTGCTTCGACGGCGAGTACCCGATGGAGCTGCCCGATCCGGAGCTCCTCGGCAAGCAGCTCCTGGAGACCGAGCTGGCCGCCGGTCCCGCCGCCACCGCGGCGGCCGACGCCCTCCGTCGCCCGTAAGACCCCGCTGCAACCGCGCAGTACGACACGAAAGTTCTGAAGCCATGTCTCAGGCCACCAGTGCCGAAGGCGGCGCCAGCTACGCAGCCGCGGGCGTCGACATCGAAGCGGGCGACCGCGCCGTCGAGCTGATGAAGGAGTGGGTGAAGAAGACGCAGCGCCCCGAGGTCGCCGGCCTCGGCGGCCTCGGCGGATTCGCCGGTCTCTTCGACGCCTCCGCCTTCAAGCGCTACGAGCGTCCGCTCCTCGCCTCCGCCACCGACGGTGTGGGCACCAAGGTCGACATCGCCCGCCGGATGGGCGTCTACGACACCATCGGTCACGACCTGGTCGCCATGGTCATGGACGACATCGTCGTCTGCGGCGCCGAGCCGCTGTTCATGACCGACTACATCTGCGTCGGCAAGGTGCACCCCGAGCGGGTCGCCGCCATCGTCAAGGGCATCGCCGAGGGCTGTGTCCTCGCCGGCTGCGCCCTCGTCGGCGGCGAGACCGCCGAGCACCCGGGTCTGCTGGGCCCGGACGACTTCGACGTCGCCGGTGCCGGCACCGGTGTGGTCGAGGCCGACCGGCTGCTGGGCGCCGATCGCATCCGTACGGGTGACTCGGTGGTGGCCATGGCGTCCTCCGGCCTTCACTCCAACGGGTACTCGCTGGTCCGGCACGTGCTCTTCGACCGCGCGGGCATGGCCCTGGAGCAGCGGGTCGAGGAGCTGGGCCGCACCCTGGGCGAGGAGCTGCTGGAGCCCACCAAGATCTACTCGCTGGACTGCCTGGCGCTCACCCGGACGACCGAGGTGCACGCGTTCAGTCACATCACCGGCGGCGGCCTGGCAGCCAACCTGGCCCGGGTCATCCCCGACCGGCTGCACGCCACGATCGACCGTTCGACCTGGGCGCCCGGTGCGGTGTTCGACCTGGTCGGCAGGACCGGCCGGGTCGAGCGGCTCGAGCTGGAGAAGACGCTGAACATGGGCGTCGGCATGATGGCCGTGGTGCCTGCCGAGTCGGTCGACGTGGCACTCACCACCCTGGCCGACCGGGGCGTCGACGCCTGGGTCGCCGGTGAGATCACCGAGCGTGGCGAGCACTCCACCGGTGCCACCCTCGTGGGCGACTACGCGAGCTGAGCAGCACAAGAACCCGGTCCGGGGCGCGCCCCGGACCGGGTTGGAAGTATGCAGGCGTCAAGCGCCGCGACGCTGTGACGACGGACCGGACTCTTCGTCCTCGTCCTCGTCGTCATTGTTGTACAGCTCCGCGTAGCGGGCGTACGGGTCGTCTTCCTCGTCGTCGTCCTCGAACGGCTCTCCGTTCGGAGGCTGGCTCGAAGTCGATGCGCCCAGCTCGCTGGCCAGACGTGAGAGGTCCGTCCCACCGCTGTTGTACTTCAGCTGGCGGGCGACCTTCGTCTGCTTGGCCTTGGCCCGGCCGCGCCCCATGGCTCGACCCCCTCGGTGACGGGGCTCGACGGCCCCAGAGTCTTGACACGCGTTCATGATTCGGAACGGACTCTCCGTGGAGAGACCGGCCCGTAGGGCTTCAACGGTACCTGCTTCCGCGGCCATACGGTACGCCGCCCGCATGACGCGCCTCGGAGCACAACCGGCGAGAAGCCCCATCCCCGCTGGTCAGCTGCGATTTTAACCTCTTCTTGAGGGCCGACCCGCCGACCGGCGTGAGTCTTCTCTCTCCCCCAGAGCCTACGGCATGGGGGTACCCCGTCGAGCGAACGCTTGGACGACGCCCGGGGGTCGGCCCTGTCAAGGACGCCTACCCGCGACGCGCCTCCGCCATCCGCTGCTCCGCGATCCGGTCGGCCGCGGCGGCCGGCGGAATCCCATCGGACTTCGCACGTGCGAATATTGCCAGAGTGGTGTCGAAGATCTTGGTGGCCTTCGCCTTGCACCGGTCGAAGTCGAAGCCGTGCAGCTCGTCGGCGACCTGGATGACGCCGCCGGCGTTGACCACGTAGTCCGGTGCGTAGAGGATCCCGCGGTCCGCGAGGTCCTTCTCCACACCCGGGTGCGCGAGCTGGTTGTTGGCCGCGCCGCACACCACCTTCGCCGTCAGCACGGGCACGGTGTCGTCGTTCAGCGCACCGCCGAGCGCACAGGGGGCGTAGACGTCCAGGCCCTCGGTGCGGATCAGGGCGTCGGTGTCGGCGACCACGGCGACCTGCGGGAACTTGTCGGTGATCCGGCGGATCGACTCCTCCCGGACGTCCGTGATGACGACCTCGGCACCGTCCGACAGGAGGTGCTCGACGAGGTAGTGGCCGACCTTGCCGACACCGGCCACGCCGACCTTGCGGCCGCGCAGGGTGGGGTCGCCCCAGATGTGCTGCGCGGAGGCGCGCATGCCCTGGAAGACACCGTAGGCGGTGAGGACCGAGGAGTCGCCGGCCCCGCCGTTCTCGGGGGAGCGGCCGGTGGTCCAGCGGCACTCGCGGGCGACGACGTCCATGTCCGCGACGTAGGTGCCGACGTCGCAGGCCGTGACGTACCGGCCGCCGAGGGAGGCCACGAACCGGCCGTAGGCCAGCAGCAGCTCCTCCGTCTTGATCTTCTCCGGGTCGCCGATGATCACGGCCTTGCCACCGCCGTGCTCCAGGCCGGCCAGCGCGTTCTTGTACGACATCCCCCGCGACAGGTTCAGCGCGTCCGCGACGGCAGCCTCCTCGGAGGCGTAGGGATAGAAGCGGGTGCCGCCGAGGGCGGGGCCTAGGGCGGTCGAGTGGATGGCGATGACGGCCTTCAGGCCGGTGGCACGGTCCTGGCACAGCACGACTTGCTCGTGGCCCCCCTGCTCCGAGTGGAACAGGGTGTGCAGGACGCCGTCGGTCACATCGGTCACGGTGGTGACTCCCAAGTACGAAGCGGCGATAGAGGCCCCCCTTCTGGGTGGGGGAGGGCCTGTTCGGCAAGAGAGTAAGTCCTACCTGCGCGTAGATCCGACGCAGTGCCGAGGATCACCCCCTCGCGGAGTACTGGCGTGGAAGGATTTGCGGCATGCCAGCCGTCTCCTCGGTCCTCGTCCCGTACGCGTCGTATCTGCGGGTGTACGAGCCGCTGGCGGCCTTCCCGGAGCCGGAGCGCGGCCACTGGACCCGCTACGCGCGCCGCGGGGCGACGCCCACGGCCCAGGACGAACTGCGGCGCTCGCTCGCCGATCTGCTGCCCACGCCGCCGGTCCCCGTGCCCGTGCACGAGAGTGCGGACGCCTTCGTGCTGGAGGTCGACGGCGTGGTGTGCGTCTGTCCCTGGCGGACCCGGCTGCGCGGCTGGCTGGCGCTGGAGGAGCTGCCGGCGCTGCTGCCGGCGCCGCTGCTGGACGCGGTGCTGCCGCCGGTGGTGCGGGGGCAGGCGGCGGCGGACTTCGAGGGCTGGCGCAAGGGCAACCCGGACGCCCGGCCGTGGATCCGGACGTCGGTGTGGCAGGTGCCGGTGCGGTGGTTCGTGCCCTTCTCGGACGAGGAGCGGGAGTACCTGCCGGCGGCGTCGCCCGGCGAGGCGCCCGTGCTGCGCTACCGGACGCCGATGGTGCAGGCGAGGCGGCGGGTGGCCAGGGCCCTGAAGACGCTGCGCGAGACGATCGACGAAGGTCCGCTCACCGAGGGCCTGGTAGATGTGGGGCGGTGGCTGGAGGAATTCCACCCGCGCTCGCTGGTCGAGCTGGACTACGGCGGCCTGGTGCACGCCCTGTCCGGTGAGCAGCTGGCCGGCGACCGGTCGGCGGCGGACGTGGCGGAGGGGATCGCAGCGCTGCGGGCCGGCGACGGCCAGGGCGCGGGTGAGGCGTACCAGCGGTTGACGGCGCGCTGGCGCGAGGTCCGGAACCGTCAGTTCGCCAATTGACGTGATCCTGTCCGGTGATCTTCTCTCTCGGGGTCCCGGTGTTCCGGGGTTCCGGGGGTCCCGGTTTCCCTGGGGCCACCGGGGTGACCGGGGCCACGGGGACGGAGGTCCCGATCCGGGCCTTTGTCTCAAGCGTGACGGATAGCACTAACACGGCTCTTGCGCCCATCGCCCGACCTCATGCCAAAATAGGACAAGGAGTCCGGGGAGGGTTCCTTCCGTCCAACTAAGGGCGGAATGCTCAGCATTGCATCCTATGGGGGGTCTGGTGGCTCCTGATCGCTCTGTGACTGATCGTCACTGTGACGTGACTGTCCGTTATGGCATGGTCCATCGGCTTCCGCCGCTGATGGACACCTGAGAGGGCAATTCCGTCGGTTTGGCCGAACGTGGCTGGACAGATGGTGTAGTTGTAGTGCCGAGGACAAGCCGTTCGTCCTATAACCGACTCGGCTCGCGTCCGCCATTTCGGGCAACGCGGGTCAAGGTGCAGAATTTAGAGGAAAGAACCGAGAAGGTTCGGTTCTCCCGAGGAGGCCGCTCATGACCGCTCGCACCCCTGATGCCGAGCCGCTGCTGACCCCCGCTGAGGTTGCCACGATGTTCCGCGTGGACCCGAAGACGGTGACCCGCTGGGCGAAGGCGGGCAAGCTCACGTCCATCCGCACGCTGGGTGGACACCGCCGGTACCGCGAGGCAGAGGTCCGTGCACTGCTGGCGGGTATTCCGCAGCAGCGCAGCGAGGCCTGAACACCCCGTTAACGGGCGATGCCGGGTCCCCCAACCTGGTCAGCCCGCTCTCAGCTCCACCGACGGCAGCCCGCCCCAACGGGTCTTCGTCATCGATCGCGCTGGACTCCGCCGGGTCCAGCGCGATCTTTTTGTGTCCTCGCGGCTGGCCCTCACCGGAACTCTCCGGAAGCTCCTGGAGCGCGTGCAATTGCACATATTAAATGGGGCCGTTGTAGGGAGGGTGTAAGTTAAGCGGTTTCTAAAACTTCCATGGTGACTCGCGTCACACCGATTCAACGTCCGGAGGGGGCTCGCACGAAGGGTCCGTGTCGCTTCCGTAGTCGTCCGGAACCTCCATGGCGAGCCGCTGGAGACGGTGGCAGACCGGGCACTGCCGGGTGATGTGGCGATAACCGGAAGCAGCCGCCAGGTGGGCGCGCAGCAGCGCGCGGGTCTCGTGTCTGGCCGTGGACGCCGCCGCCATGTGCGTCACCTCCGCAGAAGGGGGCCCGATTCCCTGATGACTGGGTACCGGTGGCAGATGACGCCGTCAAGATGCACAGCAGAAGGCCCGGATCCCCAAGGGATCCGGGCCTTCTGATACATCATCAATGCGGTCCTGACGGGATTTGAACCCGCGGCCTCCACCTTGACAGGGTGGCGAGCACTCCAAACTGCTCCACAGGACCAGGTTTCGCAGCCGTTGTGTTCGCTTGCGCTTGGCTGCGAGACAGACTGTACAGCAGGTCAGAGGGTCCGGTCGAACTCACTCATGGCGACAGGGCCATCACCGGGGTACCGCCGCGTCGATCGCCTTCACGATCCGCTTGTCCGACACCGGATGGGCCGTGCCCAGGGCGTGGGCGAAGTAGCTGACCCGCAGCTCCTCGATCATCCAGCGGATGTCCAGGACCTCCTGCGGGACCGGGCGGCCCGGGGGCATCTGCTCCAGCAGCCACGCGTACTCGTCCTGCATCTCGTGGACCTTCTCCATGCGCGTGGTGTCGCGCTGGACGGCCGTCGGCATCTGCTGGAGCCGGCGGTCCACCGCCACCAGGTAGCGCATCAGGTCGGGCAGCCGGCGCAGGCCGGTGGCGGTGACGAAGCCGGCCGGCATCAGGGCCGCCAGCTGCTCACGGACGTCCTGGACGTTGTTCATCAGGGCCAGGCTGTTCGTGGCCTTCAGACGGCGCTCGCAGGCCTGCCAGGCGGCCAGGATCTGCTGCACCTGCCCGATGGTGCGGACGGTCACGTCCACGAGGTCGGCACGGACCTTGTCGTACAGCTTGCGGAACGACTCCTCGTCCCACGCGGGCCCGCCGTGGTCGGCGATCAGCTTGTCGGCCGCCGCGGTCGCGCAGTCGTCGAAGAGCGCCTGTATCGACCCGTGCGGGTTGCGCGACAGGGCGAGCTTCTGCTGGTTCGTCAGTTTGTCGGAGGCGAACTTCGCCGGGTTCACCGGAATGTTCAGCATGATCAGCTTCCGGGTGCCCCGCCACATGGCCAGGGCCTGCTCGGCCTCCGTGTCGAAGAGCCGCACGGCGACGGTCTCACCCTCGTCCACCAGCGCGGGGTACGCCTTGACCGGCAGGGCCGGCATGGGGGTCCCCCCTGCTCGAGCGGAGCCGAGAGCTCGGGGGCGGGTCTCGAAGACCCGCGTGAGGGTGCCGATCGTCCACTCCCTGAGCCCTGTGCGCTCCAGGGACGAACCGGATCCGTCCGGGCCCGCCGTGGCGGCCGCGGCGGCCTTGGAGAGGGCCTGGCGGGCCTTCGGCCGCAGCCTGAGCTTCAGTGTCTCCAGGTCCTTGTCCTCGGCCAGCTTGCGGCGCCGCTCGTCGACGATCCTGAAGGTGATCTTGAGGTGGTCGGGGACCTTCGCCCAGTCGAAGTCCTCGGCCGTCACCGGCACCCCCACCATCCGCTGCAGCTCGCGCGCGAGTGCCGTCGTCAGCGGCTCCTGCGCCGGGACCGCGACGGTGTCGAGGAAGCGGGCGGCGAAGTTCGGCGCGGGCACGTAATTGCGGCGGATCGGTTTCGGGAGGGAGCGGATCAGCTCGGTCACGACCTCTTCGCGCAGGCCCGGGATCTGCCAGTCGAAGCCCTCGTCCGTGACCTGGTTCAGCACCTGGAGCGGGATGTGGACGGTCACGCCGTCCGCGTCCGCGCCGGGCTCGAACTGGTACGTGACGCGGAACTTCAGCCGGCCCTGGCGCCAGGAGTCCGGGTAGTCGTCCTTGGTGACCGCCCCGGCCTTCTCGTTGATGAGCATCTCGCGCTCGAAGTCGAGCAGTTCCGGCTCGTCCCGGCGCTTGTGCTTCCACCACGAGTCGAAGTGCGCGCCCGACACGACGTGCTCGGGCACCCGCTGGTCGTAGAAGTCGAACAGGGTCTCGTCGTCCACCAGGATGTCGCGGCGGCGGGCCCGGTGCTCCAGCTCCTCGACCTCGGTCAGCAGCTTGCGGTTGTCCGCGAAGAACTTGTGGTGCGTGCGCCAGTCGCCCTCGACGAGCGCGTGGCGGATGAACAGCTCGCGCGAGACCTCGGGGTCGATGCGGCCGTAGTTCACCTTGCGCTGGGCGACGATCGGTACGCCGTACAGCGTGACCTTCTCGTACGCCATCACGGCGGCCTGGTCCTTCTCCCAGTGCGGCTCGGAGTAGGTGCACTTCAGGAGGTGCTGGGCCAGCGGCTCGATCCACTCGGGCTCGATCTTCGCGTTGACCCGCGCCCACAGGCGGGACGTCTCGACCAGCTCGGCGGACATGATGAAGCGCGGCGGCTTCTTGAACAACGCCGAGCCGGGGAAGACGGCGAACTTGGCGCTGCGGGCACCCAGGTACTCGTTCTTCGCGCCGTCCTTCACGTCCTTCATCCCGACGTGGGACAGCAGACCCGCCAGCAGCGAGACGTGCACGCGCTCCTCGGGCGCGCTCAGCTCCGCCGAGGAGTCCTCGAGGTGCATGCCCATCTGCTTCGCCACGGTGCGCAGCTGCGCATAGATGTCCTGCCATTCACGAATGCGCAGGAAGTTGAGGTACTCCTGCTTGCACATCCGGCGGAAGCTGGAGGAGCCCCGCTCCTTCTGCTGCTCGCGGATGTACCGCCAGAGGTTCAGATAGGCGAGGAAGTCGGACGTCTCGTCCTTGAAGCGGGCGTGCTGCTGGTCGGCCTGCGCCTGCTTGTCGGCGGGGCGCTCGCGGGGGTCCTGGATGGACAGCGCGGCCGCGATCACCATGACCTCGCGTACGCAGCCGTTCTTGTCGGCCTCCAGCACCATCCGGGCCAGGCGCGGGTCCACCGGCAGCTGCGCCAGCTTGCGGCCCTGCTGCGTGAGGCGCTTCTTCGGGTCCTTCTGGGCCGGGTCGATCGCGCCGAGCTCCTGGAGGAGCTGCACGCCGTCGCGGATGTTGCGGTGGTCCGGCGGGTCGATGAAGGGGAACTTCTCGATGTCGCCGAGGCCGGCGGCCGTCATCTGCAGGATGACCGAGGCCAGGTTCGTGCGGAGGATCTCGGCGTCCGTGAACTCGGGCCGGGACAGGAAGTCGTCCTCGTCGTACAGCCGGATGCAGATGCCGTCGGACGTACGGCCGCAGCGGCCCTTGCGCTGGTTGGCGCTGGCCTGGCTGATCCGCTCGATCGGCAGGCGCTGGACCTTGGTGCGGTGGCTGTAGCGGGAGATGCGGGCGGTGCCCGGATCGATCACGTACTTGATGCCCGGCACGGTCAGGGACGTCTCGGCGACGTTCGTCGCGAGGACGATGCGGCGGCCGGGGTGGGGCTGGAAGACACGGTGCTGCTCGGCGTGCGAGAGGCGGGCGTAGAGCGGGAGGACCTCGGTGTGGCGGAGCTTCTTCTTGAGCAGCGCGTCCGCCGTGTCGCGGATCTCGCGCTCGCCGGAGAGGAAGACCAGGATGTCGCCGGGGCCCTCGGCCTGGAGCTCGTCGACGGCGTCGCAAATGGCGGTGATCTGGTCGCGGTCGGACTCCTCGGAGTCCTCTTCCAGGAGGGGGCGGTAGCGGACCTCGACGGGATAGGTGCGTCCGCTGACCTCCACGATGGGCGCGTCGCCGAAGTGGCGGGAGAAGCGCTCGGGGTCGATGGTCGCGGAGGTGATCACGACCTTGAGGTCGGGGCGGCGGGGCAGCAGCTGGGCCAGATAGCCGAGCAGGAAGTCGATGTTGAGGGACCGCTCGTGGGCCTCGTCGATGATGATCGTGTCGTAGGCGCGGAGCTCGCGGTCCGTCTGGATCTCGGCGAGCAGGATGCCGTCCGTCATGAGCTTGACGAAGGTGGCGTCCTGGTTCACCTGGTCGGTGAACCGGACCTTCCAGCCGACCGCCTCGCCCAGCGGCGTCCCCAGCTCGTCGGCCACGCGCTCGGCGACCGTGCGGGCGGCGATCCGGCGGGGCTGCGTGTGACCGATCATGCCGCGCACGCCGCGGCCCAGCTCCAGGCAGATCTTGGGGATCTGGGTCGTCTTTCCGGATCCGGTCTCACCGGCGACGATCACGACCTGGTGGTCGCGTATCGCCTTGAGGATGTCGTCCTTCTTCTGGCTGACCGGCAGCTGTTCGGGGTACGTGACCTCGGGCATCCGGGAGGCGCGCTCGGCCGTGCGGGCGGCCGCGCGCCCGGCTTCGGCGGCGATCTCGTCCAGCACGGCCTGCTGGGCCTGGGGCTTGCGGATGCGGCGGGCGCCTTCGAGACGGCGGCCGAGCCGGTGCGCGTCGCGCAGCGAGACCTCGGCCAGCAGGGTCTGGAGGTCGGCGAAGGAAGTAGACATACCTGATCCAGGATCTCACCCGGCGCTCCGGAGTGGCGAACCGATTTCCCCGTACCATTTCCGGCACGTCGACGATCTTCCGAGTTCTCGGCGGTGACCTGGAAAAGCGCTCGTGAAAGAGACCCGGAAGGCGGTGTCCCCATGCCCTGTGCCGGCGGCCGGTGGTACCGCCTCGGTGCCGCCGTGGTGGCAGTGGGCACGCTGCTGGCCCTGCTGGTCTGCGCGGCCGGCGGGCCCGGGGCGGCTCCCGGGGCCGGTCCCGGGACGGTCATGTCGCGCGGCTCCTCGGACGCCACCGCGGCCGGGAGCCCCGCCGTAAGCCCGCCCGGCAGCCCGGCCGTGACCGTGGCCGGGGCCCCCGTCGCGCACCCGGTCGCCGGCTTCGAGCCGGGGCCCGGCAAGGTGCCCGGCTGCGGAAAGGGGTCCTCGTCCGAGGACGGCGGGCCGCACCCCGGTACGCCGCCGCGTTCCAGCACCACCTGCGAGCTGCTGCCCGCCCTGTACGACGCGCGCACGGCGGCCGCCGCGTGGGGTCCGGACGAGACGGTGCTGAGCGTCCGGCCCGAGCGCGCGCCGCCGCTCCCCGCTCCCTCTCCCGTGGACCTGTCGATCCTGCGCGTATAGCCGCCGGTACGCCCCCACGTACCGACCCGTGCTTTCTTCTTCCGTGCTCAGGAGCTCCGCCATGTCCAAGTTCAAGCCCTACGCCATCGGTGCCGGTGTCGTCGCTGCCGCCGCCGTGATGGGTGTCCTCTCGTACACCGCCACCAAGCCCGCCGACTCCGGCGCGTCCTCGTCGTCCCCCGCCGTCGTGGCTCCGGCCGATCCTCAGGCGGGGGTCTACCCCGAGCTGCAGAAGTACGCCCGGCGCGACGCCAAGGACCCGCTCGCGGTCGGGCGGGCGGACGCGCCCGTCGTCCTGATCGAGTACGCCGACTTCAAGTGCGGCTACTGCGGGAAGTTCGCCCGCGACACCGAACCGGCCCTGATCGAGAAGTACGTCAGGGCGGGCACGCTGCGCATCGAATGGCGCAACTTCCCGATCTTCGGCGAGGAGTCCGAGAACGCCGCGCGGGCGTCCTGGGCCGCGGGCCGGCAGGGCCGCTTCTGGCAGTTCCACAAGGCGGCGTACGCCGAGGGGGCGAAGGAGAAGGGCTTCTCCGTGGACCGGCTGACCGCGCTGGCCGAGGAGGCCGGCGTGCCCGACCTCGACCGCTTCGCCCGCGACCTGGGCAGTGAGGCGGCCCGGCGGGCCGTCGCCAAGGACCAGGAGCAGGCCTACGCGCTGGGGGCGGCCTCCACGCCGTCCTTCCTCGTCAACGGCCGGCCGATCGCGGGCGCACAGCCCCTGGAGACGTTCACCCAGGCGATCGAGGCGGCCGAGCGGGAGGCCGCGAAGTGACGGGCATCGGCTATCTGGCCGCGCTGCTCGGCGGGCTGCTCGCGCTGCTGAGCCCGTGCAGCGCGCTGCTGCTGCCCGCGTTCTTCGCGTACTCCATCGACAGCCCGGCCCGGCTGGTCGCCCGTACCGGCGTCTTCTACGCCGGGCTCGCCACGACGCTGGTGCCGCTGGGCGCGGCCGGATCCTTCGCCGGGCGGCTCTTCTACGGCCACCGTGACCTGCTGATCGCCACCGGCGGCTGGCTGATCGTCGCGCTGGGCGTGGCGCAGATCCTCGGCCTGGGCTTCGCGTCCCGGCGGATGGCCGAGGCGAGCGGCCGCATCCGGCCCGGAACCGCCCTTTCGGTCTACGCCCTGGGGCTGGTCTACGGTCTGGCCGGCTTCTGTGCGGGCCCGATCCTCGGCAGCGTCCTGACCGTGGCGGCACTCAGCGGAAGCCCGGTCTACGGAGGGGTGCTGCTCGCGGTGTACGCGCTCGGCATGGCGGTCCCGCTGTTCCTGCTGGCACTGCTGTGGGAACGCTTCGACCTCGGCCGCCGGCGCTGGCTGCGCGGCCGGGCCTTCCGGCTGGGCCGCTTCGAACTGCACACCACGTCCGTGCTGTCGGGCCTCTTCTTCATCGCGCTGGGCGTGCTGTTCCTGGCCTTCGACGGCACGACGGCACTTCCGGGCGTGCTGGGCGTCGACGATTCCTACGCCGTGGAGGAGTGGGCCTCCGCCCTCGGCCGCGCGGTCCCGGACTGGGTGCTCCTGACGGCGGTGGCGACGGCGGCGGCGCTGTTCCTGACGCTGCGGGCCCGCCGTCGCGACGGGTAGGCCGGGGCGCGCCGGGGGTGCCACGCGCGGCGCGGGCCGCACCCCCTCCAACTGGCCTGAAATATCCCCTAGTTGCGGGGTGTCAATCCACCTTGAGGTGGACTTCGCTCGTCTCCCGGTAGGACGCGTCAGCTGATCACGCCCGCATATCTTCACTTATTGGAAGATCCGTTCGAACGGGGAGAGTGCGTGACCAGCACACTGAAGAAGTTCGGGACCACCGCGTCGGCGATCGGCCTGCTGGCCGCGGGTATGACGTTCGGCGTCGCACCGTCGGCGCAGGCCGCCGGCGTCGGGCCGAAGGGCTGCTCCGCCTACGTGTCGCACCAGAACAGCCACGTCGCCGTGGGTGTGTGCAGCTCGGGCAACGGCACCTGGAACGTCCAGGCCTGGTGCGGCGGCCCGGGCGGCGCGCGGGGCCCCTACAAGGGCACCCCCGGCTACCGCAAGCTCGGCATGGAGAAGATGGCGACGCTCAACTGCGGCTCCTCCGGCTACCCGTACAACATGAAGGTCGTCGACATCAAGGCCTGACCCGCCACCGGCAGGCCGGCTCCCGGCCCCGGACCACCTGGGCGACCCCTGACCGGATGACTCGGTCAGGGGTCGTTCGTGTGTGCCGGGCGAGGCGATGCGAACCCGTGTGACGCGGCCACCCCGGGCGGATCGGGGTGGCCGCCACACGAAAACACCCCCTCGGGAAGATCCCGGAGGGGGTGTATGCCCTGGGCAGGGCTGCGGTGGCTGGGGCCGGGGTCGAACCGGCGACCTTCCGCTTTTCAGGCGGACGCTCGTACCAACTGAGCTACCCAGCCATGCGGCTCTTTCGAGTCGCAGCGGTCCTGACGGGATTTGAACCCGCGGCCTCCACCTTGACAGGGTGGCGAGCACTCCAAACTGCTCCACAGGACCAAGCGTGGTGCGAGCACTAGTCTCGCACACGGTGATGCGTGCCCCCAACGGGATTCGAACCCGTGCTACCGCCTTGAAAGGGCGGCGTCCTGGGCCACTAGACGATGAGGGCTGATGGCCCGCCTGGGCGCTTCTCAGCGCGTCGGGGACGTGAGAAGCATATGGGATGCGGCGACCGATCGCCAAAACGGTTCAGGGACGGCCCGGCGGCGACCCCCGGAGGGAAGGGGGCGCGGAGCCCGTGCCGGGGGCCGGCGAGGCCGGGGCGCCGGGGCGGTTGTCCTCCGGGAGATGGCGGCTGACCTCGGCCGTCGTCAGGCCCAGCCCGCCGAGGGTGATCTCGTCCCAGGCCTGCAGGTGGTGTTTCTCCCGGTCCAGGTAGAGGACCGAGGCGTGGATCTTCTCGGGCTTCTCGTTCTCGACCGCGCGCAGTCCGCCGCCGCCCGTGGAGCCCTCGATCTTGAGCCGGGTGCCGTGCGGCAGGAGTTTGTTCACCCGGCGGTGCACGTGGCCCGCCAGGACCAGGGGGACCGTGCCGTCCGTCTCCTGGGCGGCGACCGGGTTGTGGGCCACGGCGATGTCCACGGGCCGGCCCGCGCGCTGCTGGCCGCGCAGGGCCGCCGCCAGGCGTGCGCCCGCCGCGCGCTCGGCGTCGTCGCCCGCCGCCAGGACCGAGCGGTCGGGGGTGAACTGCGGGTCACCGGTCCCGGCCACGCGCAGGCCCTTGATCGTCACCGCCCGGCCCTCGTCCAGTACGTGCACGTTCTTGAGGTTCTCCAGGTACTCCTGGGTGATCCGCGAGTCGTGGTTGCCGCGCACCCACACGTAGGGCGCGCCGAGGTCGGTGATCGGGTCGAGGAAGCCGTTCTCGGCGGACGTGCCGTGGTCCATGGTGTCGCCGGAGTCGATGATCACATCGATCCGGTACTGCTCGACGAGGGAGCCGATGATGTGCCACGCGGCCGGATTGAGGTGGATGTCGGAGACGTGCAGGACGCGCATGGTGCCCGGGTCGGGCTGGTAGGTCGGCAGGGTCGAGGTCGCGTCGTACAGCTTGGTCACGTTCGTGACCAGGCGCGCCAGCTCCTTCTGGTACACGTCGAACTCGCTGACGATCGAGCGGGCGTTGCCGACGACCGAGGGCGCGCTGCTGAGCAGGCCGGAGAACTTGGGCTCGAGGACGGACTTGGGGTTCCAGGTGGCGAAGGCGGAGGCGCCGGACGCGGCGAGCAGGGCGAGGGCCAGGCCCCCGGCGGCGAGGGCGCGGCGGGGGCGGCGGTAGACGGCGAGGCCGAGGGCGGTGGCGCCGGAGACGACGGCGACGCAGGAGCGCACCGCCAGTTCGCGGGTGCCGTCGACGACGTCCTGGGTGATCTCGTCCTGGAGGCCGGAGATCCGCTCCGGGTGCTCGACCAGGGCCTTGGAGCGGACCGGGTCGAGCTGGTCGACATCCACGTCGAGCCGGATGGGGGCGGTGTGCGAGTCCAGTTCGAGGGCGCCGAGCGGAGACACGTTGATCTTCGTGCCGCCGCTGAGGGACGGGCGCAGAGTCATGCTCGTGTCCATGGGCCCAACGGGTGTACGGACGCTGCCGACGATCAGCAGGCCGAGCCACGCGCCGAGCAGCACGACGGCGATCAGCCCCCCTGCCCGCGCATAGGGGTGCGGCGCGCTGACCAGCGCGCTCGTGGGACTTGCGTGGTGCGCTCGGTAATGGCTCAGTACGCGGTGGTACGTGGCACGGACGACGGCTCGGGCCATTGGCACCGTATGCCCGGACGGGCGCCCGGCTATGCCCGTCCGTCCGGTGCATCCGGGACGACGGCCGGGTGCCGGAGACGACGCACGCGGTGTCGGGGGGACGTCGGGGGATCAGCCCCAGCCCAGTTCGTGGAGCCGCGCGTCCGCGATGCCGAAGTGGTGCGCCACCTCGTGGACGACCGTCACGGCCACTTCCTGGACCACGTCCTCCGCCGTCTCGCAGTAGCGCAGGGTCGGGCCCATGTAGATCGTGATGCGGTCCGGGAGGACTCCGGCGTACCACTCCCCGCGTTCCGTGAGCGGGGTTCCCTCGTACAGCCCCAGTAGCTCCGGGTCGTCGGCGGGCGGTTCGTCCTCCACGAAGACGGCCACGTTGTCCATGACCCGCGTCAACTCCGGCGGGATCTGGTCCAGGGCCTCACTCACCAGTTCTTCGAACCTGTCGCGTGTCATCTCCAGCACAGGCCCATTGTCTGTGAGGGGTCACGTAATCGGAGCACTTACGGAGTCCTGGCCTTCCGCCAGGCACACAGCCGGGGCTCGCCCGGGCGGGAACGGGGGCCCGGCGGTGTCGCCGGGCCCCCGGACGGTACGAGACGCGCCCGACTCCGGGATCGACGACGAGCGGCCGTACGAGCTGGGCCACGGCTGACGGACCCCCCATTCGGGCGAGTCCCTTTCGGGCGTGTCCCTCGTGGGGTCCGGGGAGTTGGGCAGGGAAACGCCGTCCCGCCGCCGTGGAGGTCCCCCTCGTGCGCCAGCTGTCCGTCCCCGCCCGATGGGCCGTCACCGCACTGGCGGTCGCGGCCTCCGCAGGCTCCCTGAGCGGCTGCATGAGCGTGAGCGACGAGAGTGCCAAGCCCACGCCCGCGAAGTCCGCCGGCCCGACGGGGCCGGCGGCGGCAGAGGGGGACGGTTTCGCGGCGGTGCAGGGCGGCGGCGCCACGGCCGGCGGCGGGCACGAGGCGGACGGGACGTCCGGCAGGCCGAAGGGCGGCCCGTCGTCGTCGCCGGGCCCGACCGTCTCGGGCGCGCCGACCGCGGCGCCGTCGCCGGACGGCGGGCCGGGGGCCGGCCCGGCCGAGCCGTCGCCGCCCGCGCCCACGGGCGGCGACAGCGAGCCCACGCCGCCGGCCGAGCCGACTCCGACGCCCACCCCGCCCGTGGAGCCGACGCCCTCCCCGACGCCGCCGCCCGAGCCGAGCCCCGACCCGTCGGAGCCGCCGTCCGCGTCCCCGGCCGCCGACACCCGCAATGAGGCGATGCGGGCGCCCGAGGGGCCCGGGGCCCGCTCGGAGCCCCAGGCGTCGCCGCAGGTGGCGCCCGCGTGAGGGGGTCCCCCGCATCGGTGTGACGAAGACCGGTTTGCGTCGACAGGGGGTAGGTGCGTATGGTGGTAGATCGTTTGATCCCATTTCCCATTTGCCCGGCGCCAGTACCGAAGAGCGCCGCGTGTGGCGCGTACTCTCCCTTGCCGTGGCTGACCGCATAGAGGCGGTCGAATTG
The DNA here is from genome assembly GCF_054963715.1 of Streptomyces sp. STAM6. Lineage (NCBI taxonomy): Bacteria > Bacillati > Actinomycetota > Actinomycetes > Kitasatosporales > Streptomycetaceae > Streptomyces > Streptomyces sp. STAM6. Next base: position 313,663 of record NZ_JBUEFZ010000005.1, read on the forward strand.
CGAAACACGGAGTTGACGGGCGCGTGCCGAGACTCCGGAAGGTTTCGCATTTCGCATGTCCATTTTCAGTTCTGACCACGCCGTCGTGTCCGAGAACGACGAGGCGGCCGTGGCCGCTGCCGTCGACGAGGCGATCGAGGACGCCGCGGAGACGGCGGACGCCGCCGACGCCGAGCCGACCGTGACCTTCGCGGACCTGGGTCTGCCCGAGGGCATCGTCCGCAAGCTCGCGCAGAACGGCGTGACCACCCCCTTCCCGATCCAGGCCGCGACCATTCCGGACGCCCTGGCCGGCAAGGACATCCTCGGCCGCGGCCGTACCGGCTCCGGCAAGACCCTCTCCTTCGGTCTTCCGCTGCTGGCCACGCTGGCCGGCGGCCACACCGAGAAGAAGAAGCCCCGCGGCGTCATCCTCACCCCGACCCGTGAGCTCGCGATGCAGGTCGCGGACGCCCTGCAGCCCTACGGCGACGTCCTCGGCCTGAAGATGAAGGTCGTCTGCGGCGGTACGTCCATGGGCAACCAGATCTACGCCCTGGAGCGCGGCGTCGACATCCTCGTCGCCACCCCGGGCCGGCTGCGCGACATCATCAACCGGGGCGCCTGCTCGCTGGAGGCCGTGAAGATCGCGGTCCTCGACGAGGCCGACCAGATGGCCGACCTGGGCTTCATGCCCGAGGTCACCGAGCTGCTCGACCAGATCCCCGAGGGCGGCCAGCGCCTGCTCTTCTCCGCCACCCTGGAGAACGAGATCGACAGCCTGGTCAAGCGCTACCTGGTGAACCCGGTCACGCACGAGGTGGACCCGTCCGCCGGCGCCGTCACCACCATGACCCACCACGTCCTGGTCGTGAAGCCGAAGGACAAGGCCCCGGTCACCGCCGCCATCGCCGCCCGCAAGGGCCGCACCATCATCTTCGTCCGCACCCAGCTGGGCGCCGACCGCGTCGCCGAGCAGCTGCGCGACGCGGGTGTGAAGGCGGACGCGCTGCACGGCGGCATGACGCAGGGCGCGCGGACCCGCACGCTGGCCGACTTCAAGGACGGGTACGTCAACGTCCTGGTCGCCACCGACGTCGCCGCCCGCGGTATCCACGTCGACGGCATCGACCTGGTGCTGAACGTCGACCCGGCCGGTGACCACAAGGACTACCTGCACCGCTCGGGCCGCACCGCGCGCGCCGGCCGTTCCGGTGTCGTGGTCTCCCTCGCGCTGCCGCACCAGCGCCGCCAGATCTTCCGCCTGATGGAGGACGCGGGCGTGGACGCCTCGCGCCACATCGTGGGCGGCGCCGGTGCCTTCGACCCGGAGGTCGCCGAGATCACCGGCGCCCGTTCGCTGACCGAGGTCCAGGCCGACTCCGCGAACAACGCCGCGAAGCAGGCCGAGCGCGAGGTCGCCGAGCTCACCAAGCAGCTGGAGCGGATGCAGCGCCGGGCCGGCGAACTGCGCGAGGAGGCCGACCGCCTGGTGGCGCGGGCCGCCCGTGAGCGGGGCGAGGACCCGGAGGCCGCCGTCGCCGAGGTGACCGAGGCCGCCGAGGCGGAGGTCGAGGCCGCGGTGTCCGTCCCGGCGCAGCCGGTGCGCGAGTCCCGCGACGAGCGCGAGTCCCGTGACGAGCGCCCGTCCTCGTACGAGCGCCGTGACCGCCGTGACGACCGGGGCAACTTCGAGCGCCGCGACCGTGACGACCGCGGTGGCCGCTCCTTCGACCGTGACCGTCGTGACGACCGTGGCGGCTTCCGCCGGGACGAGCGCCGTGACGACCGTGGTGGCTTCCGCCGGGACAACGACCGTCCGTCCGGTGGCTTCCGCCGTGACGACCGTCCGTCGGGCGGCTTCCGCCGTGACGAGCGCCGTGACGACCGGGGCGGCTTCAACCGCGACCGTGACGACCGCGGTGGCCGCTCCTTCGACCGTGACCGCCGTGACGACCGTGGCGGCTTCCGCCGGGACAACGACCGTCCGTCCGGTGGCTTCCGCCGTGACGACCGTCCGTCGGGCGGCTTCCGCCGCGACGAGCGCCGTGACGACCGGGGCGGCCGCTCCTTCGAGCGCCGTGACCACCGTGGTGGCAGCGACCGTCCGTTCAACCGTGACCGCCGGGACGACCGTCCGTCCGGTGGCTTCCGCTCCGGCCACGACCGGCACGACCGCCCGTTCGGCCGCCGGGACGACCACCGCGGCTCGAACTCCGGCTCCTTCGGCCGCCGGGACGACAAGCCGCGCTGGAAGCGCAACGGCTGACACATAGTCCACTGAGCAGGGCCCGCACCTCCTACCCAGGAGGAGCGGGCCCTGCGGTGTTGTCGTCGGCCACTGTTACGATCCGTCCACCTCGCAGTGGGGGGCACTGGAGGCGGGGCCGGGGGGCTCTCGTTCATCTCGACGCGTACGCGGCGTGCCACGGGCCGCGCCCTGGTGAGCACCACCCCGCAGGCCCGATCCGTCCGATCGAGAAGTGCGGAGTCACGTGTACGGCAAGAGACCCTTGCGTGTCATGGCCGCTGCCGTGGTCCTGGCGGCCGCGACGGCCACCGGTCCGGCGGTGTCCACCGCCCATGCGGCACCCACCGCGGAGGTGGTGATCCCCGCCACGACGAGCGCCCTGCCCGTGCGCAGCGCGCTGGTCACCGCCGGGCCCCACGGCTATCTGCGCCACGAGCAGGGCCGGGGGACCGTCTGGCGGGCGTACGGCGCCGCCGGCGACGTCCAGGTCGACAGCGTCCCGGAGTTCGACGGGCGCACCTTCCAGCGGGGCACGGGCTCGGACGTCGTCGCCCGGTACCTGGAGTCGCCGCAGCGGGTCGAGTTGCGGGACATGGTCGCGGGCGAGACCGTCACCGTGCCGCTGCCGGCCGGCCACAGCTATGTGGGGGCGTTCGGCCGCAACGTGCTCACCTACGACTCGCCCGGCGAGGGCATGCGCTTCCATGTGCTGGACCTGGAGGCGGGCCAGGTGCGCGACCGGCTCGTGGAGGGCGTGCCCACGGGCGTCCATTCCTACGCCGTTCTCCCGGGGATGGGCGACGCCGGCGGTCTGGTGATGGCCCTGCAAGGGGCCGGGAACGTGTGGATGGACGTCACCCAGCGGCGTGTCGTGCCGATCCGGAACCAGGAGGAGCTGGCGACGAAACGATTCGCCATGACTCCTGACCGGCTGCTGATCTGGTCCGGTGGCCAGGTGTCGGTCTACTCCCGCGGTGATCTCGCCGTGCCGGAGCGTGTGGTGCCGCTCGCCGAAGGCGACGCACGGCTGCTGGGCATGGTGGGCGGGGAGCTCGTCGTCGCCCGGCACGACCCGGCGCTGGGACGGCTCGACGAGAACCTGCCGGTGTGGCGGGTGGAGGCCCGGCCACTGGACGGGAGCGCCGCACGCACGCTGCTGGCCCGGTCGAGCGGCAGCGCGTCGTTCACACCCGACGGCGGCCTGCTGGTGCACGGCGGGGCGACCATGGCCGAGTGGGGCGTCCAGTCGCTCCGGGCCGACGAGGCCGGGCGGGTCACCGTGTCCCGTGAGACCGCGGTGGAGGTCAAGGCCGTACCGAACGCGATCCACCAGTTGTCGTTCCAGCAGGGCCGGCTGACGAGCGTCGAGGCGGACGCGGCGGCCGGCCGGGTCGGGGCCCACACGCGTACCACCGGAATCTCCGGCGGGACGCCCGGCTACGGCGAGCGGAAGGACCGCGGCTGGGTGCCCGACCAGCCCGAAGCCTGCTTCCAGGGCTACTGCCCGAACTTCGTGGAGAGCGGGGACGGCCGCATCGCGTACGGCGGGACCATGCGCATCTGGGGCGAGCCCGTCGTCCCCCTGCAGCGGCTGAACGAGGGCGCCCGGCTTCCGGGCACCAAGCTCGACACGGGTTCCGGCTACGCGGGCTTCATCGGCAGCTCGGGTCGCTGGGCCGCGGTCCACGCGTCGGGGGACAGCTCGAACGGCACGCGGATCATCGACCTCGACACCGGCAAGGTGGCCAGGACACTGGCGGTGCGCGGGCTTTCCCTGTCCGGGACCACCCTGTGGACTTCCCAGGGCAAGGGCGTGGCCGTGGGCTACGACGTCAGGACGGGAGCCCAGACGAAGTCGGTCTACCTGGCGGGATGCTTCTTCGACGGCGTCGAGGCGATCGGCCGCTGGCTGCACTGGACGTGCACGGGGTCGACCAACGACGAGGGCGTGTACGACCTCGAAACCCACAAGAACACCCCGCTCGGCATCGGATACGGGGCGGGCGCCAGACTGGGCGACGGCTTCGTCGTCTACCCGGTCGGCAACACCCTGAAGCTGAAGGACCTGAGCGACGGCGGCACGGTGCACACGCTCACCGACGATCGCCTGTCCTACCACCCGTGGGCGGTCGACCCGGCCACCGGCACCGTCGCCTGGACGGACACCAAGAGCACCGTCCACCTCGCCGGCAGCGGGGTGACGCCGTCCGCGCTCACGGCCGTCGACGCGGATGTCGCCGCGACGCAGGCGGTGAACGGCGGCGGCGCGCCCTGGCGGCCGCGCTGGTGGCTGTCCAAGCCGGCCGCTTCCTGGCAGCTCACGGTCAAGGACGCCTCCGGCGCCGTGCGGCGCACCCTGACCGGCGGTGAGGCCCGCGGCCTGATCGGCGCCGCCTGGGACGGCAAGGACACGGCCGGCCGCCTGGTCGGCAACGGCTCGTACACCTGGTCGCTGACGGCCCTCCCGGCGGACGGCCAGGGTGCCGCGCTGGTGCGGTCCGGCACGGTCACGCTGTCGGGCGCCGCGGCGGTGCGCCGTGACCACAACGGCGACGGTGTCGGCGACCTCGTCTCGCTGAGCTCGACGGGGTCCCTCGCGGTCCGCTACGGGACGGGCGCGGGCACCCTGTCCGGTTCGGTCACCGGCAGCGGCTGGTCGACCTCCGCGATCGCGGTGCCGTTCGGGGACCTGAACGGCGACCGGTGCAACGACGTGCTGGTGCGCATGCCGAGCGGTGAGCTGCGGGCCTACCGCCCCGGCTGCGGCAAGGCGCTGGTGCCGACCGCTCCGTACACCTCGCTCGGGACGGTGTGGGCGCAGTTCAACGTGCTGACCTCGCCCGGTGACATGACCGGTGACGGGCGGGCGGACCTGGTGGCGCGTCAGGCGTCCACGGGTGACGTCTACCTGTACGCGGACGACGGCGCGGGCAGGCTGCAGGCCCGCGGCAAGATCGGCAGCGGCTGGAAGGGCTACCGCGCGCTGTTCGGCGCCGGTGACCTCAACGGCGACGGCATCGGTGACCTTCTCGGCGTGGACAGTGCCAACTCGCTGTGGCGCTACGAAGGCACGGGCACGGGCACGTGGAAGCCGCGGGTGCTGGTGTTCGGCGGCAACTGGGGCACGGGCCGCAACGTCTTCGTCGGCGTCGGGGACCTGAACAAGGACGGCAAGTCCGACCTGGTCTCTCGCAACGCGGCCGGTGATCTGCTGCGCAACTACGGCAACGGCGCCGGGTCGTTCGGCTCCACGGCGAAGATCGGCACCGGCTGGCAGGGGTACAAGGGCCTGTTCTGACGGGTTCGAAAGTCCGGTCGGGGCGGGCCCGCGGAACCACCGCCGCGCCCGAACCGGGCGGCGCGCGCCGCCCGGTTCCCGGACTCGTGCCGGCCGGGCGATCCGGCCGTGACGACGCCCGGCACCCCATACTCCGTGGGATGCCGGGCGTCGTCGGGCTATGCTCGGGGATGAATCGCCGAGGGCCCTTAGCTCAATTGGCAGAGCAGCGGACTTTTAATCCGTTGGTTGTGGGTTCGAGTCCCACAGGGCCTACCAGTACACGCACCACGCCCGGGTCAGACCAGGTGGACGTCCGGGACGTACAGGATCCACCGGCCGCCGGCCGCCCGGAAGCCCTCCTCCTTGGCCATGATCTCCTCGGCGTGGTTCCAGGCGAACAGCAGCGCGTAGTCCGGGTAGGGCGCCGAGAAGGCCTCGGGGCCGCGCACGGGGATGTGTGAGCCGGGGGTCAGCCGGTTCTGCTTCGCCGGGGTCGTGTCGGTGACGAACGAGATCAACTCCGGCCCGAGGCCGCAGTAGTTGGCGACGGTGGCGCTCTTCGCCGTCGCCCCGTACGCCACGACCCGCCGGCCCTCGTCCCGCAGCCGTTCCAGGAGGGCGACCAGCTCGTCGCGGGTGCGGCCGACCGCGGCGGCGAAGCGCTCCAGCGTGGCCGGGTCGGCCAGCCGCCGGACCTCCTCCTCCGTGAGCAGCCCGGCCACCGCGTCCGACGGGGTGCGGGCGCCCTGCCGGGCGACGGTGTAGCGCACCTCGCCGCCGTGCACGGGGAGGCGCTCCACATCGACCAGTTCGAAGCCGAAGCGGCGTGCCATGGCCCGCACGGACCGGGCGGTGAAGAAGTAGAAGTGCTCGTCGTAGATCTGGTCGAACGACGTCCGGTCGACGATCTCGCCCAGATAGGGGTCCTCGAAGACGAAGACGCCCTCGGGCTTCAGCAGCGCGTCCAGACCGCGGAAGATCGAGTCGAGATACGGGATGTGGCAGAGGGTGTTGGCGGCGTAGACGACGTCCGCCCGGCCCTCGGTGGCCGCGATGTCGAGCGCGGTGGCCTCTTCGAAGAACGCGGTGCGGACGCGTACGCCCTTCCCGCGGGCGACCTCCGCCACACCGGCCGACGGGTCGACGCCCAGGTGCCGCACCCCGGCGTCGCTGATGGTCCGCAGCATCACGCCGTCGTTGCAGCCGAGCTCGACGACGAAGGGATCGGGGCCGGTCAGTTCGGCGTCGAGGAACCGCCGGGCGGTCGCCTCGAAGTGGGCGCGCATCACCGACGAGCCGGACGAGTGGTACGGGTAGTCCTCGCGGAACATCCTCTCGCGCGGGACCTCCTCGACGAGCTGCACCATGGTGCAGTCCCCGCACAGCCCGACCGCCAGCCGGAAGAAGAATTCCCCGTCCGTGCCGCCCGGTTCGGGGAAGGCGTCGGACAGGGGCTGGCGGCCCAGGTCGAGGAACTCCTTGACGGGGCCCTGGCAGATACGGCAGTTGCTCATGGTCTCTTCATTCCTGGGAGCTGGTGTACGAGGGGAGGAGCCCGGCCGCGCGGGCCTCGGCGAGGGTGCCGGCCGCCCGGTCGCGGGCGGACAGGACCGGGTCGATCCCGGCCGGGATCGGCAGCGCCAGGTCCGGGTCGAACACCGACAGGGCGAGCTCGCGCTCGGCGGCGTACTCGGCGGAGAGCAGATAGGACATGACGGTGCCGTCGCGCAGCGAGACGAAGGCGTGCCCGACACCGGGCGGCAGGTACAGGGCGCGGAAGTCCCGCTGGTCGAGCAGGACCGCGTCCCAGCGGCCGAAGGTGGGCGAGCCCTCCCTGATGTCCACGACGATGTCCAGCGCCTCTCCGCTGGGACACGTCACGTACTTGGCGGTGCCGGGCACACCCGCGGTGAAGTGGACGCCCCGCACCACGCCGCGCCGTGAGCTGCTGAAGCTGGCCTGCGCCACGGGGAACAGCGGTGCGCCGTACGTGGCGGCGAAGGCGCCCTCCTGGAAGGAGGACACGAAGTGACCGCGCTCGTCCGGGTAAGCGGTGGGCGTGAACTCCAGGGCGCCGGCGACGGCGAGTTCGCGGGCCTTCATGCCAGGTCCGCCAGGACGTCCCGGACGGCGTCGATGACCTCGTCCTGGAGCGTCCCGGGCAGCGACGGGTACATCGGCAGGGAGAAGATCTCGGCCGCCAGCGCCTCGGTCACCGGCAGGGAGCCGGCCTTCTGCGGCAGGTGGGCGAAGCCGCTCATGGTGTGCACCGGCCAGGGGTAGCTGATGTTGAGCGAGATGCCGCGGTCCTTCAGGGCGGCGATGATGTCGTCCCGCCGGGGATGCCGTACGACGTAGACGTAGTACACGTGCTCGTTGCCGGGCGTGGTGCGGGGCAGGACGAGACCGGTGCCGGCGAGGCCCTCGGCGTACCGGGCGGCGACGGCCCGGCGGCCCTCGGTGTAGGCGTTCAGCCGGGTCAGCTTGCGGCGCAGGATCTCCGCCTGGACCTCGTCGAGCCGGCTGTTGTGGCCGGGTGTCTCGACGACGTAGTAGCGGTCCTCCATGCCGTAGAACCGCAGCCGGCGCAGCCGCTTCGCGACCTCCTCGTCCGCGGTGAGGACGGCGCCGCCGTCGCCGTACGCGCCGAGCACCTTCGTCGGGTAGAAGGAGAACGCCGCCGCGTCGCCCATCGTCCCGGCGAGCCTGCCGCGGTGCCGGGCGCCGTGCGCCTGCGCGCAGTCCTCCAGGATCAGCAGTCCGTGCTCGTCGGCGAGGCGGCGCAGCGGGTCCATGTCGACGCACTGCCCGTACAGGTGGACCGGGATCACACAGCGGGTGCGCGGGGTGATCGCGGCGGCGACCTGCTCGGTGTCCATGAGGAAGTCGTCCTCGCGGACGTCGACGAAGACCGGGGTGGCGCCGACGGCGTCGATGGCGACCACGGTCGGGGCCGCGGTGTTCGAGACGGTGATCACCTCGTCCCCGGGGCCGACGCCGAGGGCCTGCAGGGCGAGCTTGATGGCGTTGGTGCCGTTGTCGACGCCGACACAGTGCCCGGTGCCGTGGTGGGCGGCGAACTCCTCCTCGAAGCCGCGCACGCTCGCGCCGAGGATCAGCTGCCCGGAGCGGAAGACCGTCTCGACGGCGTCGAGGATGTCCGCCCGCTCCTTCTCGTACTCGGGCAGGTAGTCCCAGACATGGGTGGTCACAGGTGGTTCCCCTCCTTGGGCTCCTTGAATGTGTCCGCCGGCGCCCGCTCCAGGGCGTCCCGCAGGTCCGTGTGCGGCCGCCAGCCGGTGGCGGCGCGGAAGGCGGACGAGTCGACGTCGACGCTGACGAAGTCCGTGGGGGTGGCGCCCGCGGGCGGCGGAACCGCCTCGACGGGGACGGGGGGCCGCCCGGTGTGCCGGGCGACGAACTCCGCGACGGTCCGGAACACCTCGGCCAGCGGCCGGCTGCGGTCGCTGCCGATCGGCCAGGCCCGTCCGGCGAGGGCCGGGGCGTGGTCGAGGGCGTCGAGGAAGGCGCGGGCCGCGTCGTCGACGTGCAGCAGATCGCGGCGGACGGTGCCGTCGTGCCACATGGTGAGCGGCAGGCCGGCCAGGGCCCGGCGGGTCATGGCGGCGACGATGCCCCGGTCCGTGACCGAGGCACCGGGATCGCCGAAGACCGTGGGCAGGCGCAGGGACAGTCCGTGGACGTGCCCGTTCGCCGTCGCGGTGTGCAGGATCCGCTCGGCGGTGCGCTTCTGCCGCTCATAAGTGGTCGCCGGGGCGTCGGCGCCGATGGTGGACGCGAAGAGCACCGTGGGCACCCTGCCCTCGGCGCCGAGGAGCTCGACCAGATCGCGCATCACGGTGACGTTGGTCCGCTCGGCGGCCGCGTCGCCGTCGGCGGTGCGCCAGTCGCCCCCGGCGGAGCGGTGGGTGACGAGGTGGATGACCGCGTCCGAGCCTGCCACCGCTTCGGCGAGCGCGGCCCGGTCGGTGAGGTCGGCCGTCCGGACGTCGGGCTGCACCGTGCCGCCGGGCCCCGCGGTGGACGGCCCGGCGGCGGGAAGGGGCGGTGCGGCGGGCGGCGGCACGTCGGGCGCGCGCCGCGCCACCGCGCGCAGCCGGACGGGCCGGCGGGCGAGCAGCGCGGTGACGGCCGAGCCGATGAAGCCGGACGCGCCGAGGACGGTGACGAGAGGTGCGGCGGTGGTCATCGGGCCACCCCGGCCGGGGCCGGTGCCGCGGTGGCGAGGGAGCGGAGGCAGGCGAGCAGGCTGCGGGTCTCCATGTTCACGTAGTGGCTGTGCCGCAGCAGTCCGGTGAGCTGGTGCAGCGTCATCCAGCGGAAGCCGGGGTGGGCGGCGAGCTCCGGGCGGTACGGGGTCTCGACGACGAGGTGGCGGCTGCGCGCGTGGTGGAAGCGGCCGCCCTCCTCCGACTGCACGGTGTCGAACCGGATGTCCGAGGGGTCCGCCCGCAGCACCTCGTCGAGCAGGGGCGGGCGGGCGCCGGGCGGCAGGACGTCGTAGTTCCCGGGGACGCAGGCGACCGTCGGGGCGAGTTCGACGACGTCCACGTACCCGGGTTCCGGGCGCAGGTGGACGAGGACGTGCAGCACTCCGTCCACGCGGGCGACGAGGAGCGCGGCGATCCCGGTGCCGTACGGGGCGATCATGGGCTGGTCCCAGTGCGCGACCTCGCGGCCGGCCGCCTCCACCCGTACGCCGATCACGTCGAAGAACCGCCCGCCGTCGTGGGATATCCGGCCGTCGGCGGTGCGGTGCCAGCCGGGCAGTCGGTTCAGTGGAGCCGGCTCGACGGCGAGGTCGGTGCGGATCCGGGTGTCGGTGATCCAGCTGAGGATGCTCGCGGTCGAGTGGCGGGCGGGCGCGCCCGGGTCGCACGAGCGGAGGAGGGCGATGGTGAAGTCGTCGGCCGGCCCGTCCGCGGTGTCGCCGTCCGCCGTTCCGCCGGCGCCGGTCTCCTCACCCTCCGTGAGCGGGAGGCAGGCCAGGACCGACCGCGTGTCCATGTTGACGAGGTCGTCCACGGCGAGGAGCCGGTGGAGCTGGGGGAAGGTCAGCCAGAGGTAGCCGTCGAGCGCCTCGACCTCGTCACTGACCTGGATCACCATGTTCCGGTTGCGTTTGCGCAGGAACCACGAGCCCTGTTCCGACTGGCGCACGTCGGTGATGACCCGGTGCCGTGACGAGTCCCTGAAGTGCTCCAGGTAAGGGACGGGCCGGCCGCCGTGCACCCCCAGGTAGTTGCTGCGGGTGGCCTGCACGGTGGGGGAGATCTGGATGCCGTTGTGGTTGCCCGGTTCGGACTTCAGCTGCATGAGGCAGTGCGGCACGCCGTCGAACTCCTTGACGAGGATGCCGAGGATGCCGATCTCCTGCTGGTTGATGATCGGCTGGGCCCATTCGGCGACCGGATGGCCCGGGCGGCGCACGCGGAGCCCCTCGACGGTGAAGAAGCCGCCCCGGTGGTGGCGGAGCGTGCCGGTGAGTGGGTCGCCGGCCCAGCCGGTCAGCTCGTCCAGGGGCACTCGTTCGGTCCGGGTGAACATCCGCCGGCGGGCGGCGGCGAGCGCGCCGTGGATGTCGTCCAGGTGCGTGGCCGGGGTCACCGCACCACGCTTCCCGCGGGCAGGACGTCCTCGAAGAACGCCTGCTGGTGGGCCATGGTGGCGCGGAAGTAGGCGCTGTAGCGCTCCGCGTGGGCGGCGGTCATGGTGCCGAGGACCATGGCGAGCGCGACGTATCCGTCCTTGGGCTCGATGATCAGGTTGTGCCAGGCCAGCTTGACGGCGCCGATGTGCCGCTCGATCGCCTCGGGCAGGGCCTCCGGGCCGCCCTCCCAGCCGCGCGGGAGGACCAGTTCGCCGGCATCGGCCAGCGAGCCGTACCAGCGCAGCAGGTCCTGGCGGCTGGCGTCGAGCCCCGCGCGGTAGTGGCGCGGGTGGGTGAGGGCGCGGAAGGCGGCGCGGGCCGCGCGGGCGTCCTCGAACCGGGCGATCTCGTGGTCATGGGCACAGGGCAGGCTGTGCTGCCGGGTGCCGGGGTCGTCCAGCATGTCGACGGTGACGTCGAGCAGCGTCGTACAGCGGACCCCCGCGTCCGCCATCCGCAGCCACAGGTCCCAGTCCTCCAGGCCGACCTCGGACTCGCGCCAGCCGCCCACCGACTCCGCGAGACCGGCCAGGTGGGCCGCGCAGGAGTTCTCGAACAGCGGGTTCATCAGCTGGAGGTCGGGGTGCCAGCACATCGTCAGCGGGTCGGCGACCGAGGTGACCGTACCGGTCGCGGTGACCTTCCGGGCGCGGGTGGCGACGAAGCCCGCCCCGTCGTCGAACGCGGCGGCCAGGAGCGCGAGGTGCCCGGGCTTCCAGATGTCGTCGTGGTCGAGGTAGGCCACGGCGTCGCCCTTCACCTGGGGCAGGGCGACATTGGTCGGCCCGGCCTGGAAGCCGAAGTGCGGGACGCGCAGCAGCCGTATCCGGCTGTCGTCGGCGGCGACTTCGGCCACCACGTCGTCGGTGTCGTCCTCACTGCCGTCGGAGACGACGAGCATCTCCCAGTCGGTGAAGGACTGGGCCCGGACGGACTCCAGAGTGGACACGATGGCCCGGCCGCGGTTGTACGTAGGGCATATGACGGAAATGCGGGGCATCAGCACTTCCTTCCGTTCGTCGGTGGGAGCGTTCGGGAGGGCCCGCTCGGATCGCGATGTGTCGGCATGAGCGGGCGTCGCCCCGGACACGCGTCCGGCGCGGCCACGGCCGGTGCCCTCGCCCCTGACCCCCGGCCCTTCGCCCCTCGCCCAAAGCTCTGGTTCCCGGCGCTGCTCCGGGAACGCGGAAATGCATTGGGGGAGCCCTCTTGGTCAGGAGGGTGTAATGGCCCGTCGCGCAATGACGGCCAGTCAGAAATTCCCCCGAAGTGCACCTCCGCAGTGGGGTGCCGCCTACAGGGTGTAGGGAATGAGCGAGCGATGTCAACCGCCGTCGACCGGGCCTCATCTCCTTTAAGAGAGGAGGCGATTTTCGGTCGCGCAAAGGTAGAGTAAAGGTGACGGTGATCACCCGCCGGACCAGCGGGTGGCTCGCCGCTCCGTGCTGTGCATGTTGCGTAGGGGGAAGGTAGCAAGATGATCACGGTGGCTCTCGGTGTCCGTACCGACTCGCTGAGCAGGAGGATCGGCAAGGCGCTCGCGGCGGTCGGCTGGAGGGTGATCCGCACGTCGGAGCTGAGGGCCGCGCCGCCCGTCTCCGCCGATGTCGCGCTCGTGGAGTCCTGCGAGCTGACCGAGGGGCGGCTGCCGGACGAACTCCTGCCGTGCTCACGGCTTATCGCGGTGGTGAACGGCGAGAGCGACGGCATCTGGGGCTCCACCGCACAGGGCCGGGTGATGGGTGTGGTGGACCGCGACGACTCGGACGACGGGCTCGTGGCGGCCGTGGAGGCGGTGGTCGACGGACGGGGCTGGATCTCCCCGGAGCTGGCCCGCTGGGTGCTGTCCGGCGGCCCCGAGCGGGCGCCCCGCCCGGTACCCGGCCGGGCGTCCGAGCCGGCCGCCCGCGGCCGGAGCGGCCTGCTGACCGCCCGTGAGTCCGATGTGGCCGCATTGGTGGGGCAGGGGCTCTCGAACTCGGAGATAGCGGACCGGCTTTGTGTGGAACTCAGTACGGTCAAGTTCCATGTCTCGAATGTCCTGAGGAAATTGAAGTGCCGCGACCGTGCGCAGTTGGCGGTGGTGGTCCATACCAACAGGGCGGTGGCGGCCTGAATCCCCCGTCGCGGGAAGGGGAGAGAAACTAGTCTCGCGACGGGGAGCCACAGCCGAACGGTACGGCTACGTTGTTCTCGACGCCGAACGGGAACCCTCAGGGGATCGGCGTCACTCCCGCGGTGATGGCGTACCCATTGTCACCGGCGGGCTCACGGGGAATTTTTGCTCGCACGCATTGACCATGCGTGTGCGCGTCACAGGGTGAATCATGACCAAGTATTCGGTACTTGTTCCCTTCTTGCCACGAAGACCGGAACAGTTGTTGCCGTATGCCGCTCTGGTGGACTGGACCCACGCGGAGCGTTTGTGGCAGGGACAGGCGATGCTCGTCGATCCCTTTCATGGCTTCACGGCCGCGGCCGGTGCCGGATTCCGGGTGCCGGTGGGCCTCGGCGTCACGCTGATGCCGCTGCGGCACCCGTTCGAGGCGGCGCAGCAGGCCCGCTCGCTCGCCATGACCACCGGACATCCGGTGGTGGCGGGCTTCGGGCCGGGTGGAAAATCGTTTCAGCAGAGCCTGCGGGGCTCGCCCTACGCCAGTCCGCTGACCGCGTCACGGGAATACCTGACGATCGTCCGAGGACTGCTGGACGGCGGTACCGTAAAGATCGAGGGAGAGTACTTCTCCTGCCACGGTGGTCTCCCGCCGAGCCCCGCTCCCGCCGTGGAACTGGGACTCGGCGTCCTGAGACCGGGCATGGCGAGGCTCGCGGGCGAGCTGGCCGGCACCGCGATCACCTGGCTGACCCCGGCGCCGTACCTGAAGGACACGATCATTCCCGCGATGCGGGAGGGCGCCGAGAAGGCCGGCCGGCCGCTGCCCCGGCTGACCGCCATGGTGCCGGTGGCCCTGCGCGGGCCGGACCGCGATCCGGCCGCACTCGCCCGGGCGAGCAACGCGCCCCACCTCGCCGCACCGCACTACATCGACATGCTGCACCGCGCGGGCATCGCCGTGGACCGGCACGACATCCCGCTCAGCGCCAAACGGCTCGTGGACGGCCGCGCATTTCTCTACGGGGATCCCGCGGAACTCGGCGAAATGTTCGCCGAATTCCAGGAGGCGGGAGTGGACGAGATCGTGCTGAATACGACCGGTGTGTTCAACCTGTACGGCCACCAGGCGGCCATGGCCGACCTCAAAGCGATTCTGACGGCTGTCGCGTAAACGAAAGGCACGGGGGAAATGGAACGCAGTCGGCTCGGCGACGCGAAGCGCCGGTTGGCGTCCTGGGGGACGGGCCGTACCGGCCGGGCGCACGAGGCCGCGGACGGACCGGCGACCGGGACCGTCGTCCTGGAGAGCGCCGACCGGCTCGACGCGGTACTGGCCGCGGACTTCACCGCGGAGGGGACCGTCGTCTTCGTACCCGGTGACGGCGGCACCGCACCGGGCCCGCACGGGGAAGGCGGCCCGCTGGTCCTCGCCTACGAGGGCTCGCTGGCCGAGCCGGGCGACGAGATGTCCATCGGCGACTCCTTCTTCCTCCAGACCCAGGACTACGCCACCAGCGAGTACATGTCCGTGATCGGCCCGACGCTGATCAGGCTCACCGAGGCCGCCGACCTCGACGCCTTCCTGGCGGACGCCGACAAGGCGCGCGAGACCGGGCAGTTCGCGAGCTTCGCGACCCACCCGGGCGTCCGGCTCGGTGACCTTCCGGCGCTCGGCGCCGACCCGGCCGGCGACGGTCCGCGGGCCAGGCTCTTCGTGCGGGCCTCGGGAGAGGTGACGCTCGCCCCCGGCGGGCTGCCGCTCGGTACGACCGCCGACGGCATGGCCGCCCTCGAGGCCGAGTGGATCAGGCTCAACGCCGCGAGCGAGCGGCCCTGCGCGGTCTCCCTCGGCGCGGCCGTCCCCGAGGCGGAGCGGGTCGCCGCACTCACCGCACGGCCCTGGCTCGGCCGCCATCTGGCCGCGCTGGACGCCGTCCGCGAGCTCCGCTCGCGCGGCACGACGGGGCTGAGCGTCTCCGGCTTCGGCGGCCGGCTCTCCCCGGCACTCGCGGAGCGCACGGGCGGCGGGGGCGCGGACCCGGCCGACGCCGACCACACCGGTGTGGACGTCCCGCTGCTGCTGTGGACGGACGAGAAGGCCTTCGTGCACCACGCCCCGACCGGCCGGTTCTTCGCCGTCGACCGGGCCGCTGCCGAGCTGGCGGAAGCCCTGCTGGTCCACGGCTCGGCCGAGGCGGCCGCGGCGCACGCCGGAGCCGGTGCCGACCGCGAGGCGCTGGCCCGGGTCGAGACCTTCTTCGCCACGGCCGGCGTGCGGCTCACCGCCGCCCCGGAGTCCCTCGCGGCCACGCCGTGACGGCGCCGGCCGTGGCGGGCGCGGTGATCGGCGGGACGCCCCGTACGGTCCCTGGGCGCGCCGGGCAGATCCTGGCCGGACTCGGTGACCGGGTCGTCCTGTGCGGCGTCTACGACGCGACCGGCTCGCGGATCTACGACGACCTCAGCCGCGAGGACACCCACGAGGTGCGCGAGCTGCTCGCTCTCGTCCGCCGCCGTCCGGGGCCGGTCCTGGAACTGGCCGCCGGCTCAGGAAGGCTGACGATGCCGCTCCTCGCGGCCGGCAAGGACGTCACCGCGCTGGAGCTCAACGGGCCCATGCTGGACCTGCTGTCGGCCCGGCTGGAGGAGGCGCCCGAGCGGCTGCGCGGGCGGTGCACCACGGTGCGGGGGGACATGACGTCCTTCGCGCTGGGCCGCCGGTTCGGCTCGGTCGTCCTCGGCACGACGTCGGTCTCGCTGCTCGACGAGCGGGGCAGGGCCGGGCTGTACCGGGCGGTGCGCGACCACCTGGCGCCGGGCGGGGCGTTCCTGCTCTCGACCGCGTACGTCCCCGGGGACGCCGAAGGCTCCGGCCCGGACGCCGGCCACGAGGTGCGCATGGACGTGACGGGCGCTTCCGGCCGCGCGTACCACCTGCACGAGTACTGGTCCCCGGCGGCCGGTACGCGCACGGTCACCCTCCACGCCGCCGACCTGGCGGGGGACGGCCCGGTCCACGTCTGCACGTCGACCGTCGCCAGCCTGCCGGCCGGGCTGCTGGAGGCCGAACTGGCCGCCGCGGGGTTCCGCGTGCGGGCCCGCCACCCGCTCGCCCACGCCGAGCACCACGAATCCGTACTCCTGGAAACCGAATGGGAAGCAGTGGAAACGAAGGAAGCAGAGGTGGGGCGCCGATGAGCACCGAGCGGGCATCCGCCGCACTGTGGCCGTCGCTGCTCGCCCCCGGGCAGCAGGGCGACGACGCGCTCTGCGCGGTCTCCGCCGAGGGCGTACGCGTCCGGTTCGCGGACGGGCGCGAACTCCTCTGCGGCTGCAGCGGCCTGTGGAACACCAACCTCGGCTACGGCAACCGCGCCATCGCCGACGCGGTCGCGGCGGCCGTGCGCGACGCCTCGTACCTCAGCGTCTTCCGGTACGAGAACGACTACGCCCGCCGGGCCGCCGACGCCCTCGTCGGTGTCTGCGGCCGCGACACCTACGGGCGGGTGCTGTTCTCCACCTCCGGCGGCGCCGCCAACGACCTGGTGATGAAGGTCGCCCGCCTCTTCCACACCCTGCGCGGCGACGCCCGGCGCAAGGTGGTCGTGGGGCTGCGCGGCAGCTACCACGGGCTCACCTACGGCGGCTTCGCGCTCACCGGCGACGACCTGGGGCAGGGGGTCTACGGCGTCGACCAGCGGCTGGTCCGGCACGTCACCCCGAACGACCCGGCCGAGCTGGCGACGCTGCTGGGCCGCCAGGGCGACCAGGTCGCGGCCGTGGTGGTCGAGCCGGTCCTCGGCAGCGGCGCCATCCCGCTCACCGACGCGTACGTCTCCGAACTACTGCGCCTGCGCGACGAGTACGGCTTCCTGCTGGTCGCGGACGAGGTCGCCACCGGTTTCGGCCGCACCGGCTCGTTCTTCGCGTCCCAGCGCTGGCCCGCGCGGCCCGATCTGCTGGTCACGTCCAAGGGGCTGACGAACGGCACCATGGCGGCGGCCGCGGTGGTCGTGTCGACCGACGTGGCCCGGGTGTTCACCGAGTCCGGTGCCGTCCTGGCGCACGGCGAGACCCAGGCCGGCACCCCGGCGACCTGCGCGGCGATCCTCGCCACCATCGACGAGATGCGGCGGCTCGACGCGGTCGCGGCCGGGCGGCGGCTGTCGGCGCTCCTCGACACCGAGCTGGCCCGGCTGGTCGCCGAGCGGCCCGACGTCACGGAGACCACCGGCGCGGGCTGCTTCCGGGCCCTGCGCCTGGCCGGGCCCGACGGGCTCCCGCTGCCGCAGGACGAGGTTCCGGCCGTGATCGCCGCCATCCGTGAGGCGGGCGCGATCGTGCACCCCGGACCGCACGGCATCCAGCTCTTCCCCGCCCTCACGTACACGCCGGACGAGCTGACCGAACTGCTCGACCGGGTCCGGACCGGGCTCACCGCCCACGCGGCCCGGACGGCGCCCGCGCCGGCGGCCCTCGCGGGCGGAGCCGGCGGATGAGCCTCAGCTGGCACTGCCCCACGCTGACGCTGTTCGGCGCCGACGGGCTCGCCGAGTGGGTCGAGAGCCGCCCGGAGCGGACCGTCACGGTGCTGGTCGACGCGGCCGTCGAGGCCGGGCCGATCACCGACCGGGTCCGCACGGTGCTGCGCGGCGCACAGCGCGAGGCGACGTTCGTCGTCACCTCGGGGCCGGGTGACGTGGAAGGGGTCATCGACCTCGCGGACCGGCTCGCCGGTGCCGAACTCCTCGTCGCGGTCGGCGGCGGAGCGCTGCTCGACCGGGCCAAGCTGGCCGCCGTGCTGCGGGGCGACCCCGCGGTTCGGGCCCGGCTCACCGTGCCCCAGCGCGGGGGACTGGTCCTGCTGCCGCCGGAGGTCCGCCGCGGTCTCCCGCTGGTCGCCGTCCCCACCACGGTCGGCACCGGCGCCGAACTGAGCGCGGCCGCCTGCCTGCTGTACCCGCGCGGCAGGCGGCTGGTCATCGGGGACGCGCTGCAGCCCGACGTCGCCGTGCTCGACCCGCTGGCCACCTCGACCCTGCCGGACGAGCTGCTCGCCGAAGGGGTGCTGGAGGCGCTGTTCCGGGTGGTCAGCATGTACGCGGGCGACCACCAGGACCTGCCGACCGAGGACGCGCTCGCCGAGACACTGGCCACCCGGCTGGCCGTCCTCGGGCACGAGCTGCGTGAGGTGACGCGGGCGGGCGGCCGCCCCGGCGACCGGCTCCGGCTGGAGATCGCCAAGGTGAGCGGCCTGACCCAGCTCCGCTGGACCTATCTGGGCCGCAACCGGTACGCCGCCAGGGGCTGGTACCTCGCCAACGAGCTGTCCTCGGCGCTCGGGCTGCGCAAGATGACCGCGGTCGCCGCGCTGCTGGAGCCGCTGTGGCGGGCCATCGCCGCGGGTGATCAGCGGCTGGGTTCGGCCCGCCGGCTGCACCGGATCTGGTCGCTGCTGCGGGCCACCGCTCCCGACGCCCTGCCGGAGGACCCGCCCGCCGGGATCGGCGCGCTGGTCGACGCCTGGCAGGTGGACCGCCGGGTCGACGCCGGCGCGGACACGCTGCGCGAGGTGGCGTCGAGGACCGTACGGGCCTGGGGCGCCGGACTGCCGATGCTCGGCGGGCTCACGGCGGACGACGTCCGGGCCCTGCTCGAAGGAGCGGTCCGCCCGGCCCCCGTACCGGCGGGCGCCGTCCGCTGACGGAGCCCGCCCCACAGACTTCCGGTCCGCGCGTCGTGGCCACGACGCGCGGACGGGGGGAACACAGAAGGAAATTCTCACTTACCAAAGGGAGGGAAACACCATGCAGGGAGTCGTCGACTTCTCGCAGGAGTCGGCCGTGCCGGCTCTGGAGCTCGGTATGCAGGAGCTCGAGGCCATGGAGGCCCCGGGTTGGGCCACGTGGGCCGGCTTCGGCACGGGCACCGTGGTGACCAGCGCGATCGCCTACGGCAGCGTCTACGTCGCCGTCAGCGGCGCGGCCATCACCTGATGCCGTGAGGCCGTCTCCCGGGCCGCCTGGCCGCGACCCGGGAGCCGGCCGCCGTATCCGCCAGTCTTCCCACTGCCAAACGGAGAAGAGGTATCGCTATGCAGGCGGTCAACGAGCCCATGACGGGCTTCGACCTGAAGGATAACGCCGCTCCCGCCCTGGAGCTGGGTATGCAGGAGCTCGAGGCCATGGAGGCCCCGGGGTTCTACACCGGCTTCAAGGACGGCCTGATGTTCAGCATCGCCGTCGGCGCGCTGAGCGTCACCGCGGCCACCTGATGCCCCGAGGGGTGTGAGCCCCTCGCGGTGTGACCCGTGGTGAAGTCCGGTCCCGGTCCGGCCGGTTCGTCCCGGCCGTCCGGGACCGGACGTTCGCACACCTGGAACAACCCGCAGGAAAAGGAGAAGCACATGTCGAACACCGGATCGCGGTATCCGTCGAACAAGTCGCTCGCGATGATGACGGCGCTGCTCGCGATGGTCATCATGCCCCTCGGCACCGCCCTCACCGGAGCGGCGCAGTGGGTGCTGATCGGTGGCTCGGCCGCCTTCATCTTCATCTGCGCGTACCAGATGAACGCCAACAGGCGCGCGGAGCAGCGGTGAGCGCCGCCGCGGCGGCCGCTTTCCACGGCCTGACCAAGCGGTTCGGTGAGGTCACCGCGGTGGAGGACGTGTCGTTCGAGGTCCGGCCGGGCCGCATCGTGGGGCTGCTCGGCCGCAACGGAGCCGGCAAGACCACGTCGCTGCGGATGCTGCTGGGCCTGTCCCGGCCGACGTCCGGCACCGCCACCGTCTTCGGCAGGCCCTACGCCGAACTGCCCGACGCCGCCCGCCGGGTGGGTGTGAGCATGGACGGCATCGCGCCGATTCCCGGTACGAGCGGCCGGCGCGACCTGATGATCTGGGCCCGGATGCTGGGTCTGCCCGCGCGCCGGGTGGACGAGGTCCTGGACCAGGTGGGGCTGACCGGCAGCGCGGACCGGGGGATCAAGGGTTACTCGCAGGGCATGCGGCAGCGGCACGCGCTCGCGGTCGCGCTGCTGGCCGACCCCGAGCTGCTGGTCCTGGACGAGCCGGCCAACGGCCTGGACCCGGACGGCATCCGCTGGCTGCGGACGTTCCTGCGCTCGCTCGCGGACGAGGGGCGCACCATCCTGCTCTCCAGCCATCAGCTCGCGGAGGTCGAGCAGACGGTGGACGACGTGGTGGTGATCCAGCGCACGCTGCGCTACAGCGGTCCCATCGAGGAGCTGCTGGCGGGCGGCGAGGGCGGCCTGGAGGAACGTTTCTTCGAATTGGTCGGCACAGGCGCCGGCCCGGCAGCGGAAGGGGCCGTCCATGGGTGAGGTGCTCAAGGCCGAGTGGCTGAAGGCCTGGAGCGGCCGGACCTGGTGGATCATGGCCGCGCTCGGGGTGTTCCTCGGCCTGCTGGGAGCGAGCGGCGCCGCCGCCGTGGCCGACCAGCAGCTCGACGAGGGCGCGACCGACGCCGCCGCGGCCACCGCCGAGCTGGTCCGCTCCTGGTTCTCCGTGCTGCTGGCCACCGTGCTGTTCGGAGCGGTCTTCGTGAGCCGGGAGTACGGCTCCGGGGCCATCAACCGCTCGGTGCTGCTGAGCGGCGGACGCACCCGGCTGCTGGTGGCGAAGACCCTCGTAGGCTCGGCCATGGGCGTGGTGTTCGCCCTGGTGACGGCCGCGCTCGCGCCGCTGTCGCTGTGGGCCTTCTTCGAGATGTTCGGGATCGAGCCCATGTGGTCCCGGGAGGCGACGCTCACCCTCGTCGGGGTGTTCGCCGTGGTCGCGCTGGCCGCGCCGTGGGGCGTGCTGCTCGGCTGGATCATCCGCAACCAGGCCGCGACCGTGACGGCCGTCCTGGTCGTGACGCTCTTCGTCGACGAGACGCTGTTCCGGCTGCTGCCCTCGGTCGGCAGGTTCACCATGGGCATCGCCATGGGCGCCGTCTACCGCGACGGCAAGCCCGAGATGCTGTCGATCCCGCTCGCCCTGCTGGTCATCGCGGGCTGGCTGGCGCTCGCCGGGTTCGTGGCCCGCCGACTCCTCGTGTCCCGGGACATCAAGTGACCACGCTGACCGGCTGGACGAGACGCGGCCGCAAACGGACCGAGGGGCCGTCCGAGGCGCTCGCGGCGGAGCTGACGCTGCGCCCCCGGCCGGCGCCCGAGGTGCTGGTGCACGAGCCCGTCGAGGACGGCCAGCCCTGGATCGTCCAGTCGGGTCAGCAGCAGTACATCCGCGTCGGCGCCGACATGGCCCGGCTGCTGCGCGCCATGGACGGCGTGCGCGACCAGGCCGCCCTGGTCCGGGAGCTGGGCGCGCCGTGGACCGAGCGCGACGTCGCCTCCGCCGTCGGCAGTCTGCAGAAGATGCGGCTGCTGGACGACGGCACGGTGCGTCGCCGCAGCGGCCCCTGGTTCAAGTACGTACCGCCCATGACGCTGCAGTTCACCGTGGTGAAGCCGCAGCGGCTGATGACCGCGCTGACCCCGCTCATCCGGCTGCTGGCGAACCGGGCCGCCGCCGTCCTCGCCGTACTCGTGGCCCTCGGCGGGCTGCTGGCCCTGGCACTCCAGGCGCCCACCCTGGCCGAGGCGCTCGGGCGGCCCATGCCGTTCGCCGTCCTGGTCGGGGTGATGGCCGCGACGGTCGCCACCACGGCGCTGCACGAACTGGGCCACGGCGCGGTCCTCACGTACTACGGCGGGCGGCCCAGCCGGATGGGCGTGATGCTCTTCTACATGTCGCCAGCGTTCTTCTGCGACGTGTCGGACGGCTGGCGGCTGCCCCGCAAGGAACAGCGCACCCGGGTCGCCCTGGCCGGCATCGTGACCCAGACGGTGGTAGCCGGAGCGGTCTCCCTCGCGGCGCTCGCGGTCGGCTCGGGCGGCGCCGGATCGGCCCTGCACGACGGGATGGTGGTGTTCACCGTCTCGACCTACGTCACCGGCATCCTCAATTTCGTACCGCTCGTCAAACTCGACGGATACCTGGCGCTGATGAGCCACCTGGACATCTCGCACCTGCGCGACCGGGCCATGACCGACGCCCGCAGGTTCGTCGCCAGGGTGCTCTTCGGCGGCCGGTACGCCCGGGAACTCCCGCAGCTGTCCTGGGCGGTGCCCTTCGGTCTGGCCTGCATGGTCTTCCCGCTCTACCTGGTGGGCGTCGCGCTCACCCTCTGGTCGGACGTCGTGCAGAGCCTCGGGCTCGTCGGCGCGGCCGTCATGGCCACGGCACTCTCCTATCTGCTGCAGCGGGCCTGGACCGGCGGCGGCCGGCTGCTGGGCGAGGCGCGCCGCGCCGGCGCCGCGCGGTGGCGGCGGGCCACGGTCACGGTCCTCGCGGGCCTGGCCGCCGCCGCGCTCCTGCTCCTCGTCCGCGTGCCGTACACCGTGGTGGGCGGTTTCGTGCAGGAGAACGGCCGGATCGACCTCGTCCTCGCGGAGTCCGCCGACCTGGCGGCCGTCGGCGAGGGCTCCGAGGTCCGGCTGGAGCGGCGGGGCGTGGTCCTGCGCACCGACGTCGGCGCGGGGACGGTCGCGTCCGGTCGCGCCGAGCCCGGCACCGCGCCGCTGTCGGCGTTCGTGCCGGTCCGGGAGGGCGAGAAGTTCCCGATGGCCGTGTCGAGGTTCCCGCTGCGCACGGCGGCCGCCCCGGCCGAGGAGGCGGGGATGGCCTACGTCGACGCCGGCAGCCGCCCCGTCTGGGAGTGGCTGTACCTGAACTACGCCGAGCCGTACTGGCGCTGATCGCGCGCCGGACCCGCGCTCCCGACCCGACCGCCGGCGCGCAACACCGGCCGGCCCGCCGCCGGCCGCGCACACGGCCGTGCCCGACGGCGCGGCACCGTTTCACCCAGGGGGATTGGTCAAGAGCTATGGACGTTGGCAGGCACCTTCACTTCTGCCCGCCCGGCAGCCCGTACTTCGATCTGCCGACCACCACGAACCCGGCCGAGGGGAACTTCGCCCTCGCGGGCGAGGAGCTGCCCGAGGGCTGGACGCGCGGCGGCGACACCGAGTGGATCGGCTTCACGCCACCGGGCGTGCGGATACCCGAACAGGGCTGGAAGATCCATGTCTCGGCGACTCCCGAGAACGCCGAGCGGATCCTCGAGACCACTTGGAAGTACTGCCTGGCGGGCGGGATCACGTTCAAGTTCATCCGCTCGCCCGCTGTACTGGAGCAGCGCAACGGCAAGTACGGCGACCGCAGCGCCAGCGGCAAGTTCCTGACCCTCTACCCGCTGGACGAGGAGCACCTCGCGCTGATCCTGCGGGAGCTGGGCGACCTGCTGGACGGCGAGGAGGGCCCGTACATCCTCAGCGACCTGAGGTGGCGGTCCGGCCCCCTGTACGTGCGCTACGGCGGGTTCGTCCTGCAGACCGTGCGGACGGAGTCCGGTGAACTGGTGCACTGCATCAAGGACCCCGAGGGCCGGCTCGTGCCCGACCACCGCGGCCCGGGCTTCCGGCCGCCGCCGTGGGTGACGATCCCCGACTGCCTGGCCGACGCGGTCGCCGCCCGCAACTCGGGCACGCTGGAGGACTTCCCCTTCCGGGTCACCGCCGCCGTGCACTTCTCCAACGGTGGTGGCGTCTACCGGGGCACGGACACCCGCACCGGCGCCGACGTCCTGCTGCGCGAGGCACGCCCGCTCGCCGGGCTCGTCGACGGCGACGACGCCGTCGAGCGGCAGCGCAAGGAGCACTGGGCCCTCACGCGGCTGGCCGGACTCGACTGCGTCCCGGAGCTCGTCGACTTCCGCAAGGGCCGCGAACACTACTTCCTGGTCAGGGAGTACGTGGAGGGCGAGCCGCTCGCCCGGGAGATGATCCGGCGCAACCCGCTCGCCCGCGGCAGCCGCTCCCCGGAGGAGTACGCCGCGTACACCGAGTGGGCCTGCCGGATCCTCGGCCACATCGAACGGGGCGTCACCGCCCTGCACGAACGCGGCGTCGTCTTCGGCGACCTCCACCCCTCCAACATCCTCGTCCGGCCCGACGACACCGTCACCTTCATCGACTTCGAGACGGCCGGCCCCGTGGAGTCCGCGACCCGGCAGACCATGGGCGCGATCGGCTTCACCGCCCCGGACGGCTACTCCGGGCGCGCCATCGACCGGTACGCGCTGGGCTGTCTGCGGCTCGCGGTCTTCGTTCCGCTGCCCGCGGTCATGCGCTGGGGGCCGGAGAAGACCGACCACCTCGTCTCCGCCGTCGTCCGGCACTTCCCGGTGCCCGACGGATACGCCGACGCCGTCCACCGCGACCTCGGCACCGAGCCGCACACCGGGGAGACCGGCGGCACAGGCACCTGGCCGCCGAGCCGGGCCGACTGGCCCGCGCTGCGCGCCCGGATCGCCCACGCGGCGCTGACCACCGCCACGCCCGGGCGCGACGACCGGCTCTTCCCGGGCGACCCGGAGCAGTTCGTCACGCCCGAGGGCGGCGTGAACCTGGCCTACGGAGCGGCCGGTGTGCTCTGGTCGCTGGCCGCGGCCGGCACGCCCGTCCCGGCGGAACTCACCGACTGGCTGACCCGCTCCGCGCGGGCCCTCGACCGGCCCGGGCCCGGCTTCTGGACCGGGCTGAGCGGCATCGCCTTCGCGCTGGACCGCATCGGGCGCCCGGACGACGCGCGGGAGCTGCTCGCCCGCGTCGAGACCCGGCTCGACGAGGAGCCCGCCGGGCCGTGGGCCACCGACGACACCCTGCTCGGCGGCGCCGCCGGGATCGGCCTGACGCTGCTGCACTTCGCCGGGCGCACCGGCGAGGACGCCCTGCTGGACCGGGCGGTACGGCTCGCCGGGCACCTCGCCGAAGCCCCCGACGGCCTCCCCGACGGCAAGGCCCGGTTCGGTCTTCTCCGCGGCCCGGCCGGCCGCGCCCTGTTCCTGCTGCGGCTGTACGAGGAGACCGGCGACCACGCCCTGCTCGACCGCGCGCACGAGGCCCTGGACCGGGAGCTGCGCCACCTCGGCTGGACCGACGGCCACTTCCCGGAGGAGGCGCCCGGCCGGATGCCCCTGCTGGCGACGGGCTGCGGCGGCTCGGGCATGGTGCTGCACGACTTCCTCGCCCACCGTCCCGACGCCCGGCTGGCCCGCGCCCGGGACGCGATCCGGGAGTCGGCCGCCCACCAGTTCGTGCCCCAGACCGGGCTGTTCCACGGCCGTGCGGGCACGGCGCTGGCGCTGCTCCACATGAGCGGCGAGCCGGGGCAGCCGGCTCCGGCGCGGGCCGGTGCCGACGACCCGGTGCTCCGCCACGTGCGGGACTTCGAGCTGCAGGCGGTGTGCCACGGCGACGGCACGGCGTTCCTGGGGCACGAGTCCATGCGGATCTCCACCGACCTCGCCACGGGCGGCGCGGGCGCCCTGCTCGCGCTGAACGCCGCCCTCACCCCGGACGCGCCGTCCCTGCCGTTCTTCCGCGGGCCCGGAACCGCCCCCGGCGCCGGGGGCCGCTCGTGATCGACTTCCTGGCGACCCTGGACCGCTCGCACGGGCTGGCCGAGCGGTTCGAGGCCATGCCGCCGGCCGCGCCGGCCGACCTGCTGTGGCGCGTCCTGGTGCGGATCACCCCGCCGACGGCCCCGGCCGTGCCCGGCGGCCGGGCGCTCGACCCCTGCGTGATCGGGGCGTACGGTCACTCCCGCACCGACGCGCTGCCGCGCGGCGTCGGCGAGGCCGTCGAACGCTACGCCCTCTTCCCGCCCGTCCCCGGACCGGCCGGCCCGGTGGTCCGCGCCACCCTGCGCGAACTGGGCGACCGGGCCCTGCCGTTCGACAACCCGCGTGTCGCGCTGGGCCGTCCCCGGGCCGCGGACCGGGTCCTGGACTGGTACCCGGCCCGCCGGCTCCGCGACGACGCCGAGATCCTCGTACCGGCCCCGCTCGTGGACTATCCGTACCCGGGCGCCGACGGCGAGGACTTCGACCCCAGTCCGTCGGGGGCCGCGGCGGGCCACGGCCACGACATGGCGCTGCGTGCCGGACTGCTGGAGACGGTCGAACGGGACGCCCTGCTCGTCGCCTGGGAGCGTCGGCTGCGCCTCACCCGGGTACGCCCACAGGACGGCGGGCCGGACGGACCGGCCGGGGCCTTGGACGGGCCGGCCGGGGGGCGGGCCGGCACCCGGCGCCGCAACCTCGTGGCGCTGCTCGCGAAGGCCGAACGGGCAGGGCTGGAGCCGGTCCTCGCCGATCTGCCGACCGGGCTGCCGGGCATCGTGTGCACCGTGGGTGTGGTCGTCGACCGCACCGGTGCGCACCCGCTGGCGACCGTCGGCTGCAACGCCACCGACGACCCCTGGTGGAGCATGCTCGGAGCACTGCAGGAGGCGCTGCAGATCCGCTCGGTGCTGCTCAACTCCTGGGACCGGCACGGTCTGGGCACGGCCCCGGACCCGGCCGCCATCCGGGACGACGACGACCGGCTGCGCCATGTCGCGTCCCGGGCGGGTTTCGACCAGGTCACCGAGTGGATCGCCGGTTTCACCGAGGAGCGGCCGCCCCGCACCGCGGCCGCCGTCGGCACGCCGGACATCGTCGGCGCGCTCGTGGCCGACGGGGCCGACCCGCTCGC
This sequence comes from Streptomyces sp. STAM6, assembly GCF_054963715.1. Taxonomy (NCBI): domain Bacteria; kingdom Bacillati; phylum Actinomycetota; class Actinomycetes; order Kitasatosporales; family Streptomycetaceae; genus Streptomyces; species Streptomyces sp. STAM6. The sequence goes on from NZ_JBUEFZ010000005.1 coordinate 340,565, forward strand.
CGTCGACCTCAGCGCCCGACTGCCCGCAGGGCTGCGGGAGATGGGCTGGGCCGCGGTGAAGGTCGTCCCGGCCGGCTACCAGGCGCTGCGGATGGCCGAGGGCCACGCCTTCACCTGGAACACCCACCGGCTGGACACCGCCGAGGCGCGCACCGGCCGCCCGGTGGGCGACTCCGTCCACACCGCCCGGCCGCACCCGCTGCCGTGAACCCCCGTCCGCCCCTCACAGCCCTCACAGCCCTCACAGCGGGAGTCGTCGCGTGAAAGCTCTGGTCCTCGCGGGAGGCAGTGGTACCCGGCTGCGGCCCATCACCCACACCTCGGCGAAGCAGCTGCTGCCGGTGGCCAACAAGCCGGTGCTCTTCTACGGTCTGGAAGCCATCGCCGCGGCCGGGATCACCGAGGTGGGGGTCGTCGTGGGCGCCACCGCCGACGAGATCCGGGCCGCCGTCGGGGACGGCTCCCGGTTCGGGCTGCGCGTCACCTACCTTCCCCAGGCGGCGCCGCTGGGTCTCGCCCACGCCGTGCTGATCGCCCGGGACTGGCTGGGCGACGACGACTTCGTCATGTACCTCGGCGACAACTTCATCGTCGGCGGGATCACCGCGCTGGTCGAGGAGTTCCGCCGGGAGCGACCCGACGCGCGCATCCTGCTGACCCGCGTTCCCGATCCCACGGCCTTCGGTGTCGCGGAACTGGGTGCCGACGGCCGGGTGGTCGCCCTGGAGGAGAAGCCGGCGCACCCCCGCAGTGACCTCGCTCTCGTCGGCGTCTACCTGTTCACGCCGGCCGTCCACGCGGCGGTCCGGGCCATCGCCCCCTCGGCCCGCGGCGAACTGGAGATCACCGACGCCCTCCAGTGGCTCATCGACACGGGCCACGATCTCCGCTCCACGCGGATCACCGGCTACTGGAAGGACACCGGCAACGTCGCCGACATGCTGGAGGCCAACCGGTCCGTCCTCGACACCTTCACCACCCGTGTCGAAGGGAGCGTCGACGCCGAGTCCGAGCTGATCGGCCCGGTCGTCGTCGAGCGCGGCGCGCGGGTCGTGGGGTCGCGGATCACCGGCCCGGCCGTGATCGGCGCGGGCACCACCGTCACCGGCTGCCTCGTCGGCCCGTACACCTCCGTGGCGCCGGGCTGCTCGCTGCGGCACAGCGAGATCGAGAACTCGATCGTGCTCGGCGGCGCCCGCATCGAGGGCGTACGCCGTGTCGAGGAGTCCCTCATCGGCCGCGAGGCCGTCGTCGCCCCCGCACCCGCCGCTCCGGCCGGCCACCGGCTGGTCATCGGCGATCACAGCAAAGTCGAGATTCCCGCATGACGTTCCCCTCGCCCTCGTCCCGCACGGCCCCGAAGGTGCTGGTCACCGGCGGCGCCGGCTTCATCGGCTCGACGTACGTCCGGATGCTGCTCACGCCGCCAGGCGCGGGAGCGCGGGACGCGTCCGCACCGCCCGTCGGGTCGGTCACCGTCCTCGACAAACTGACCTATGCGGGCAACCCGGCCAATCTCGACCCCGTACGGTCCGATCCGCGCTTCACGTTCGTCCACGGGGACATCTGCGACACGGGCCTGGTGGACCGGCTGCTCGCCGACCACGACCAGGTGGTGCACTTCGCCGCCGAGTCCCATGTCGACCGGTCCATCGAGGGCGGCGCGGGCTTCGTCACCACCAACACCCTCGGCACCCAGATCCTGCTGGAGGGCGCGGTACGGCACGGGATCTCCACCTTCGTCCACGTCTCCACCGACGAGGTGTACGGCTCCCTCGCGCACGGATCCTGGGACGAGGACGAACCGCTGGCGCCCAACTCGCCGTACGCCGCCTCCAAAGCCTCGGCGGACCTGCTCGCCCGCGCCCACCACCGCACCCATGGCCTGGACGTGCGCATCACCCGCTGCTCCAACAACTACGGCCCCTACCAGCACCCCGAGAAGGTCGTCCCGCACTTCGTGACCCGGCTGATGAGCGGACTGACGGTGCCTCTGTACGGGGACGGCGCCAACGTCCGCGACTGGCTGCACGTCGAGGACCACTGCCGGGGCGTCGAGCTGGTCCGCACACGGGGCCGCGCCGGCCGGACGTACAACATCGGCGGCGGCACCGAGCTGACGAACAAGGAGCTGACCGGGCTGCTGCTGGAGGCGTGCGGCGCCGGGTGGGAGAGGGTGGTGTACGTCGAGGACCGCAAGGGCCACGACCTGCGGTACTCGGTGGACTGGACCCGCGCGCGGGAGGAGCTGGGCTACCGGCCGGCACGCGACTTCGCCCACGGGCTGGCGGAGACGGTGGCCTGGTACCGCGCCCACCGCGCCTGGTGGGAGCCGCTGAAGGCGTGAGACGACCGGCGCGGGCTATGCTGCGGGACGCGGGCCCTTAGCTCAATTGGCAGAGCAGCGGACTTTTAATCCGTTGGTTGTGGGTTCGAGTCCCACAGGGCCTACCGCATGGCGCCCCGTCCGGAACCCTCCGGGCGGGGCGCTTCGCCGTCCGTCACGAGACCGCGCCCCGTAAATGTAAATGATCTTGGTCTTGATGGCGTAAGGTGGTGTTCACCGACGCGGGGTGGAGCAGCTCGGTAGCTCGCTGGGCTCATAACCCAGAGGTCGCAGGTTCAAATCCTGTCCCCGCTACTGAAACCGAAGGCCCGGATCCTTGAGATCCGGGCCTTCGGCGTGTCCGGCTCCGGAGTGGCCCGGGGCGGGGGCCCGGCGCGGGCGGGCACGGAGCCCGCGGTGGGCGGTCCGGCCGCCGCCCGTGTCGCCCGGTCGGCGGACGGCGCCTCGCCGCGCGGCGCGGCTCCGGCCGGCCCGGGTGGCGCGCGATTACCGTCCGCAGCCTGGGTGGAGCGGGCAGGAGACCAGTCGTGGGGCAGCGAGTGCGACGCAGAGGGGTCGACCCCGTCATCCGCGTCCTGCCCGGACTGCTGATCGCCGGCGGTGTGGTGTACGACCTGGCGACGCCCAGCCCGTACACCGCCGTGCCCCTGTTCGCGGCGGCCCCGCTGGTCGCCGCGCCCTTCTTCACCCTGGCCGCCACCCTTGTGGCCGGGCTCGTGCCCCTCGTGGGGGTCGTCGGCCTGCGCCTCTCCATGGGCACCCTGGGACAGGCGCCGACCGTCACCGAGATCGTCACCTTGGCGACGGTGGCGGCGCTGGCCCTGCTCATCAACCATGTGGTGCGCCGCGGCGACGAACGGCTCGCCTCGGCGCGCGTGATCGCCGAGACCGCGCAGCGGGCGGTGCTGCCGCAGCCGTCCGCCAGGATCGGCGGCCTGCGCGTCGCGGCGCGTTACGAGGCGGCGCAGGCGGACACCTTCATCGGTGGCGACCTGTTCGCCGTGCAGGACACCCCCCACGGCGTGCGGCTGGTCGTCGGGGACGTCCGGGGCAAGGGGCTGGGCGCGGTCGAGGCGGTGGCGGTCGTCATCGGGGCCTTCCGGGAGGCGGCCGAGCACGAGAGCTCGCTGGAGGGGGTGGCCCAGCGGCTGGAGCGGGCGCTCGCGCGGGAGGGGACGCGGCGGGACGGGCTGGACGCCGTCGAGGGGTTCACCACCGCGGTGCTGGCCGAGATCCCGCGCGGGGACGCGGTGGTGCGGGTGGTCAACCGGGGTCACCCCGAGCCGCTGATGCTGCGCACCGACGGGGCCGTGGACCTGCTGGAGCCGGCCGAGCCCGCGCTCCCGCTGGGCATGGCCGACCTGGCCGCCTGGCCGGACCGGGCGTACGAGGTGTCGTACCCGCCGGGCGCGACGCTGCTCTTCTACACGGACGGGCTCTCCGAGGCCCGGGACGCGCACGGCGACTTCTACGACCCGCGCGGGTGGCTCTCGGGGCAGGCCTTCGAGGAGCCCGAGGCGTTGCTGGACGCGCTCGTGGAGGACGTACGGCGGCACACGGGCGGCGGGGCCACGGACGATCTCGCGCTGCTGGCGGTCCAGCGCCCACCGTCGCCACGCTCCGTGACCGGTGAGCAGCCCTCCGCATAACATTTGACGCACAGTCAGGGACTAATGGGCCTGTGAATGTTTTATCGGCGTGGTCAACTCGCCCGATTCTGGCAGCTTCTGGTGGGGTAAGTCCCCCGGTCCATTGGTTAATGATCAACGGGAACAGCTTGGAATCGGGTACCGACGTCTATTAACGTTCGATAACGCAGCGCGGTCGTCCCAGCCGTCGTCAGGACGGCACCGTGCGCGTGCGCCGAATTCCGCAAGGGAACCGGGGAACCACCACCTTGGGGTGAATCGGGCCGAAGCGGCCCGTAGGAGACCTTCCTGCTCCGAACCCGTCAGCTAACCCGGTAGGCGAGAAGGAAGGAAAGGAGTGCGCCTCCGTGGCGTCCAACAGGCCTGCCCCCGAAGCTCCCTTCACCTCGTTCGGTTCTTCGGGTATCCCGGACGCCCCGGGCGCAAACGCGCAGTTCGAGGAGTGGAACCCCACCGAGGAGACGGTCCGCCCGGTCCGCGGCCGGCACCGTGTCGCCAAACAGCGCGGCGGCCTGGCCCGTAGCTCCACCGTCCTCGGCGTCGGAGTCATCGCGGCGGTCGGCGCGGGCGGCATGGCCACCGCGCAGGACAAGCCGGCGGTCTCCATATCCCTCCCCGACGCCATCACCGACCACCTCCCGGACGCCGAGTCCCTCCCGGGCGTCGGCGACCTGATCTCCGACGAGGACACCCCCGAGGCCGGCGACAGCACCCCGCTCACCGCCGCGACCCTCACCCAGGACACCTCCGGCGAGCAGGACGGCGGGGCCGACGCCGGCGAGGCGCTGCGCGCCCGCATCCTCCAGCAGGCCGAGCAGCAGCAGGCGAACGCCGAGGCGCAGGCCAAGGCCGCGGCCGAGAAGGCCGCCGCCGAGCAGGCCGCCGAGCAGGCCGAGGCCCAGCAGACCGCTGCCGAGAAGGAGGCCGCGGCGGAGCAGGCCGCCCAGGAGAAGGCCGAGGCCGAGGCCGCCGCCAAGGCGGAGGCCGAGCGGCTGGCCAAGCTCGCCGCCGCCTGGTCCCTCCCCACCTCCTCGTACACGATCACCTCCACCTACGGCGAGGCCGGCTCCATGTGGTCCTCCGGGTACCACACCGGCCTGGACCTCGCCGCGCCCACGGGCACCCCGGCCAAGGCCGTGCACGGCGGCACCGTCAAGTCGGCCGGCTGGTCCGGCTCGTACGGCTACCGCATCGTCCTGGAGCTCGAGGACGGCACGGAGGTCTGGTACTGCCACCTGTCGTCGATGACGGTCGGGGCCGGCCAGACGGTCGCCACCGGCGAGACCATCGGCCGCGTCGGCGCCACCGGCAATGTGACCGGCCCGCACCTGCACCTCGAGGTGCACACGCCGGGCGGCGACGGCATCGACCCGCTGGCCTGGCTGCGCGGCAAGGGCCTGACGGTCTGACCACCGTTCTTCGCAAGACTCCGGCAGTCCTGGCGGCACCCCCCCCGACGACAGGGCTGCCGGTTTTCGTTCGCTCGTGAGACGTGTGCGGAGCAGCCCCTGAGCGGGACCCGTTGACGCCCCCTGACGTCACTCCGCGTTGGGGCACGTCCGGCCTTCGCGTCTTCCCCCTCGCGCTCGGCGGCAACCTCTTCGACGAAACACGCCCTAGGAGCGGTAGGGGTTGTAGCCGCCGTAGTTGAGGTACGGAGGCGGCGTCCACACCCGGCCGGTCGCCTGTGCCGCGTACGTCAGCGCGGGCGCGGCCATCTCCTTGCGCTGCCACAGGTGGTGCAGCAGCTCCTGCTCCCGCGCCACGAAGTCCGGGTCCGCCGCGCCGCGGTGGGCCCTGTGGCGCAAGAAGGCCAGTGAGGTCGCGAACGCCTCGTACTCGCCGACCGCGCGGGCCGCGGCCGGACCGAAGGTACGCCGCGCGTAGTCACGCGCCATCCCGCGCGCCTTCATCGAGGAGAGCGCGAGCGGTTCGGCCGGGGACAGCCAGCCCGCCGCGGCGTACGCCGGCAGTTCGCCCGATATGGTGCGCAGCTCCTTCTGCCGGGTCCAGACGGCGAGCCAGGTCAGCAGCCCGAACGCGGGCACCATGAACACCCCGTACACGGCGTAGAACCCCAACGGGCCGAGGGCCGCCGAGCCGTTCCACAGCGCGTGCATGCCCATGGCCAGCGCGAGCCCGAGGAACGGCAGCAGGACCCGGCGTATCCTCTTGCGCCGCGCGGTGAGCGCGGCGAGGCCGAAGCCGATGCCGGTCAGCACGGTGAAGAGCGGATGCGCGAACGGCGACATCACGATCCGTACGAAGAACGTCGCGGCCGTGACGGAGGCGAAGCCGGACGTGCCGATCGCCTGGTCCTCGCCGAACGCGTTGCCGAGGTACAGGATGTTCTCGGTGAAGGCGAAACCGGTGGCCGTGAAGCCGGCGATGACGACTCCGTCGACGAGGCCGGTGAAGTCCCGTCTGCGGAACAGGAAGATGAGCAGGACGGCCGCGGCCTTCGCGCTCTCCTCGACGACGGGGGCTATCACGGTCGCGCCGAGCGTGTCCGCGGACGCCGGGTCGGCGGTGGCGGTCGCTATCCAGCGGGTCGCGAAGGTGTTGGCGATGATCGCGACGAGCGCGGCGGCGCAGGCGCCCCACGCGAACGCGAACATCAGGTTCTTCCAGGGGCCCGGCTCGACGCGGTCCAGCCAGCGGAACGCCGCCATGAGCAGCGGCACCGGCAGCAGCGCGAGGCCCAGGCCGACGACGAAGCCCTCGGTGCCGGTCTGCTCCCGGACCAGTGCCAGGATCACCAGCCCGCACAGGGCGAGCACGGTGAACACCGCGACGGCACGCACCGCCTTGCTGCGCCAGAGGGCGCGGCGCGGTTTGTAGCGCCAGCGGGCACGCTCCGGAACGGCGTCGAACGACGGCTGTGGTTCGTACGCCGGGACGGCCGGGTGGTGCGGGGGCGGGTGCTGTGAGGGCGACTGGGACACCCATCGACCCTAACGAGGACGACTGACAGTCCGCGACGAGATTGCTACACGCGCCGGAACAGCAGGTCGTGGACGACGTGCCCCTTGTCCAGGCCCTGGCCCTCGAACCGGGTGAGCGGCCGGAACGCCGGCCGGGGCGCGTAGCCGCCGTCGGGCACCGTGTTCCCGAACCGCGGGTGCGCGGACAGCACCTCCAGCATCTGCTCCGCGTACGGCTCCCAGTCGGTGGCGCAGTGCAGCACGGCACCCGGCCTCATGCGGGTGGCGACCAGGTCCAGGAACGCGGGCTGGATCAGCCGCCGCTTGTGGTGCCGCTTCTTGGGCCACGGGTCGGGGAAGTACACCCGCACGCCGTCGAGGGCGTCGGGCGCGAGCATCTCGCGCAGCAGGATGATCGCGTCGCCGTTGGCCACCCGGACGTTGGTCAGGCCGGCCTTGTCCGCGAGGTTGAGGAGATTGCCCTGGCCGGGGGTGTGGACGTCCACGGCGAGGATCCCGGTCGCCGGGTCGTCCGCGGCCATCTGCGCGGTGGCCTCGCCCATCCCGAACCCGATCTCCAGCACGACGGGCAGTCCGCCGAACATCTCCGCGAGATCGAGCGTCCGCTGCCCGTCGATGTCCAGACCCCAGTCCGCCCACCGCCGGCGCAACGCATCGGCCTGCCCGGGCGTGACACGGCTGCGGCGCGGCTGGAAGCTCCTGATCCGCCGCTCGAAGTGCGACCCGGCGGGATCGGGCGAGGGGCCCTCGGGAAAGCGGGGCTCACCCTTGGGCCGACGGTGCAAGGCGGTTTCACGGGACTCAGACACAATGCCCCGATTCTACCGACGCCCCGCCACTCCCCGACCGGCCGTGCCCCGTCCCCTCGGGGGCGGGGGCTGCCGGGGCGCCGGGCACGGGGCGTCAGCCGGCTGGCGGGGGGCAGGGTGGCGGGGGCGGCCGGGCCGGGCGCCGGGCGACGTGTCGGCGTGGGGCTGCCGCGCGTAGGTCGGGGTGGGAGTGGGGATGAGGGTGGGGGTGGGGTGTCAGCCGCCGCCCAGGTGGGCGAGGACGCGGCGGGCCACCTCGCGGCCGATGGGCAGCGATGCCGTCGCCGCGGGGGAGGGGGCGTTCAGGACGTGCACCGTGCGGGTGGTCTCGCGGATCAGGAAGTCGTCGACCAGCGTGCCGTCCCGCAGGACGGCCTGGGCGCGGACGCCGGCCGGGGCGGGGTGCAGGTCCGCTTCGGCGACGGACGGCAGCAGGCGCCGGACCGCCTCCGTGAAGGCCCGCTTCGACAGCGAACGGTGCAGCTCGCCCGCGCCGTAACGCCAGTGTCTTCGGGCGATCCGCCAGGAGCCGGGCCAGGTCAGGGTGGCGGCCAGCTCGCGCGGGTGGACGGTGGACCAGCCGTAACCCTCGCGGGCGAGGGCCGGGACCGCGTTCGGCCCCACGTGCACGCCGCCCTCGATGCCCCGGGTGAGGTGCACGCCGAGGAAGGGGAACGCCGGGTCCGGCACCGGGTACACCAGGCCCCGCACCAGCTCCGGCCGCGCCAGCTCGTAGTACTCGCCGCGGAACGGCACGATCCGCACGCCCGGCTCGTCGCCGGCCAGCCGCGCGACCCGGTCGCAGTGCAGTCCCGCGCAGTTGACCATGGCCCGCGCGCGGACGATGTCGCCGGCCGCCGTGCGGACCGCGACACCCCACGGCCGCCGGTCGACGGCGGTGACCTCCGCGCCGAACCGCACGTCCGCGCCGGACGACTCGGCGAGCTGCGCCGCCACCGCGCCGTAGTCGCACACCCCGGTGGTGCCGACGTGGATCGCCGCGAGTCCCCGCACATGCGGCTCGTACTCGCTGATCTGCGCGGGACCCAGTTCCCGCACCGGGATGCCGTTCTCCCGGCCCCGCTGCACCAGCGCGTGCAGCCGCGGCAGCTCGGCCCGCTCGGTCGCGACGATCAGCTTCCCGGTGACCTCGTGCGGCAGGCCGTACTCCGCGCAGAACTTCACCATCTCGGCCGCGCCCCGCACCGCGAACCGCGCCTTCAGCGAGCCCGGCCGGTAATAGATGCCGCTGTGGATCACGCCGCTGTTGCGGCCGGTCTGGTGCCGCGCCGGTCCCGGTTCCTTCTCCAGCACCACGACCCGGGTCCCGGGGGCGGTGCGCGTCAGCGCGTACGCCGTCGACAGACCGACGATCCCGCCGCCGATCACCAGCACGTCGCAGTCGAAACCTCTGCCGTACGCGGACACGTGTGCCACCTCCCACCCCAGATAGTGCACTGGCCCACTGACAATGGCCTTAAACCAGGTGGGACACGTGTCACGCGATCACGCCGGTGCCATCAGCAGCGGGCGCGCCCGCTCCCGCAGCTCCACGACCCTCGGCTCGTCACCGTACGGCTCCAGCCGGTGCAGCAGGTCCCGTACGTACTCCGTCGTCCGCGCCGAGGAGATCCTCCCGGCCACCTCCACCGCGCGCGTGCCCGCCGCGCACGCCGCGTCGAGGTTGCCCGACTCCAGTTCGGCCACGGCACTCACGACGAGCCGCAGGCCGTGCGAACGCACGTACTCCTCCGTCGGCCGGGACAGCGCCTGCTCCGTGAACCTGCGCACCTGGCGCGGAGCCTTCAGGTCCCGGTAGCACTCCGCGGCGTCCGCGGCGAACCGGTCGTACGAGTAGAAGCCCAGCCAGGTCGGGTCCGCGTCGCCCTCGCGGGACCGCTCCAGCCATCCTTCCGCGGCCTTGAGCGCCGCCCCGGCCGCCGCCGCGTCGCCCGCCTTCGCGTGCGCCCGCGCCTCGACGAGCCGGAAGAACGACATGGTGCGCGCGGTGGCGAGGCCCCGGTTGCGCTCCAGCGCAGCCTGAGCCAGGTCCACGCCCTCGTCCGCGAAGCCCCGGTAGATGGCCTGCAGCGACATCGACGCCAGCACATAGCCGCCGAGCGGCACGTCGGCCGCCGCGCGGGCGAGGCGCAGTGCCTGGATGTAGTACCGCTGCGCCGCCTCCTGCTGGCCGGTGTCGAAGGCCATCCACCCGGCCAGCCGGGTCAGCTCGGCGGTCGCCCCGAACAGTGCCCGGCCGACCTCGTCGGAGTACGACCCGAGCAGCAGCGGGGCCGCGTCCACCCGCAGGCACTCCGGGACCATCGACGACCGCCAGTCGCCGCCGCCGTACTTGGAGTCCCAGCGCCGTGCGTCCTCGGCGGCCTCGCGCAGCTTGGCCACGTCGCTGTGGCCCACGCGCGCGTGCCCGGCGCCGTCCGGCCCGCCGTCGGGCGCCGGCACAGAGCGCTCCACCGAGGAGTCGGCGGGGGTTATCAGCCAGCGGGACGCGGGGGTGGCGTACGCGCTGACGGCGAACGAACCGGCCAGGGACTGCCAAATCCCGCCGCCGCCCGCCCGCCGCCCGGCCAGATCCAGCCGGTACAGCTCGGTCGCCGACTTGACCGCCTCGCCGACATCGCGCGGGAACGCCAGTCCGACCTCGGGTGCCGGGTCGGCGTCCGCGAGGCCGATCTCGTGCAGCGGCACGGGGCGGCCGAGCTTCTGCCCGATCGCGGCCGCGATGAGATGCGGCGCGGCGCCCTGGGGCACCATGCCCTTCGTCACCCACCGGGCCACCGACGTCTTGTCGTACCGAAGGGTCAGACCGCGCTGTGCCCCGAGGTCGTTGACCCGCCGGGCGAGGCCGGCGTTGCTGATTCCCGCGAGGGCGAGAACGGTGCCGAGTTTTTCGTTCGGCCCGCGTAGCTCCCTGGACATGCGCCACCCCTCGACACCCAGACGGCCGCCGCGACGCCAGGCATAGGCGCGCGGCATTCGTAAACCCAGCGTAGTTCGCCGCATCCCGACCGTTAAGGGGCGGTGTTCCGTATGGCGGGATTGTTGTGCGTACAAGAGGACGCGATGCGCCCGCCGTCCCTCGTCCGTGCTCCGGGTGTGTGGCCGTGCGCCCGCCCGTGCGCTCTGGCCCGGCCCGCGGGGGGAGCGCTTCCATGGGTGCTGCGTGGGTCGGCCCGCTGCGTACTGGACACCAGCGGGCTGGGGGACACCGTCGCCTCAATCCCCGCGGGCGGCGGACCGGTCCGGGAGGCGATGGGCGCCTCCCGGACTGGCGTATGAGTGAAGTGTGGACAAATGTACGGTTCGTATGGGCGTGGAGATTGGCTGAATGATGCCCATGGTTCGACCGGTCGAACCATGCACGGACCGTCGTCAAATGGCCAATGCCAGGGGCGCGTTCCCTTTTCAGGGCGCGACCCCTTAGCCCCTCCTGTGCGCCGGTTGTCGTGGCAGCATGTCCTCATCGACTGTGCGGAGTTTGTCCACAGGCTGTGGAGGCGGCGATGCGGTGGCTGGTGGGGTGGAGCAGTATCGCCGCGAGCTTCGGGACGGCCGGGGCCGTCGGAACCGAGGACGACGGCCGCACCATGCACCCCGTCGGCGGCCAGCTCCTGTGGGGCGACCCCGACCCGCTGTGGGCGGTCGGTGACTGGCGGCCCGACGAGGTCCGCGTCGTCACGGTCGATCCTTTCACCCGCCTTGCCGTGCTCGGCTGTTGCGCCGCCGACGACGAGGAACTGAAGGTCGGTCTGTTCGCGGCGCGCGGCGGTGCCATGCGCCATCTCACCGCCTGGCCGGGCAGTTACACCGCCGTCGTGCAGACCGGGCGCCGCATCACCGTCGCCGGCGACCTCGCCGGCGCGCGGCCCGTCTTCCACACCCCGTGGGCGGGCGGCACGGCGTACGCCACGGCGGCGCTGCCGCTCGCCGACCTCATCGAGGCCCAGCTGGACATCGGGCACCTGGCGGCGCTGCTGGCCTGCCCCGAGACACCCGAGGCGCTGCGCGACTCGACCCCTTACGTCGGCGTCAAGCGCGTCCCGCCCGGACACGCGCTCGTGCTGCGCGAGGGCTCGCGGGAGATCACCGGGTACGAGCCGGTCGCCTCGCTCGCCGTGGCGGCACCCCAGATCGACCCGGCCCGCGCGGTCGACGGCGTACGCGACGCCCTGGTGGAGGCGGTCCGCGCGCGGCTCACCGCCCCGCGGCACGCCCCCGAGACCCTGCCGCCGGACCCCGGGCCCGTACCCGGCATGGGGCCCGCCGAACGGCGCGCCGCGCGCGGCGCCCCGGCCCCCGGGATCGGCGCCGACCTGTCGGGCGGCAGCGCGTCCGGCACGCTGGCCCTGCTCGCCGCCGGGCTGCCCGGAGTCCCCGGCACGATCCTCGGACACGGCACGGGCGCGGGGGAGCGGCTGCTCGCCGTCACCTTCAACGACCTGGCCACCGGCGGCCACGAGGCCGAACTGGAACGCGCCCGCGCCATCGCCGAGAACCCGCGGCTGCACCACGTCGTGGTCGCCGCGTCCGAAGAAGCCCTCCCGTACACGGGACTGGACGGCCCCCTCACCGACGAACCCGGCCCGTCCCTGGTGACCGCCGAACGCCACCGGCGCCGGCTCGCGGCGGGCAGCGCCGACCACTTCACCGGCCACGGCGCACGACAGGTCCTGGACGCCCACCCGGCGCGCCTGGCGGACCTGTTGATGGACCACAGACGCCGCCACCTGCTGCGGCCGGTCACCGCCCTGGCCAAGGCCTCAGGGCCGTCGGCCGGCTCCCTGCTCGTCCCGCTGACGGTGTACCGGGCGGCCCGCCGACTGGCCCGCACGCCCTACCGCGCGGGCCTGGAGACGGCGGCCGACCGGCTGCTGGAGGCCAACCGCACGGCGCCGCCGCCCTTCGCGGACGGCCCCCTGGGTGCCTCCCTCGCCGCCCTCGCCTGGTCCCGCCCCGGCCCCGCGGCACGCTGGCTGACGGGGGAGGCACTCGCTGAAGTATCGGTTCGCCTCCAGCAGGCGGCCACCCGGCCCACTTCCGTCCAGCGCCCGGGCGAGGCACGCGCGCGTGCGGCACTGGCCCGGCACGCGGCCGACCACCGCATCCTGGAGCAGGCCGCGGAGGTCCGCAGCCAGCGGCTGCACGCCCCGTTCCTCGACAACCAGGTCGTACGGGCCTGCCGCGACCTGCCCGAGTCCCTCCGCGTCCGGCCGGGCGCCCGTGCGGCGGTCCTCCGCACCGTCCTCGCCGGCGCGGGTATCCACGAACTGCCCCCCGGCTGGGGCGCCACCTCCCACGCCCCCTCCACCACCGCCGCCCGAGCGGGCCTGCGGCTCGCCCTGCCGCATCTGATGTCCCTCTTCGACGCCCCGCTCCTCGCCGACGCGGGCCTGGTCGAGGCCCGCGTGGTCCGCAAGGCGCTCCGGGCGGCGAGCGAGGGCGAGCCCGTGCCGCTCGACGGCCTGGCGGACCTCGTCTCCACCGAACTCTGGCTCCGCCGCCTCCTCTCCCGCCGCGGCACCTGCTGGACGGGCCCCGCGGCCCCCCGCCAGCGCGCGGTCCCGGCGGGAGTCCCGCTGCGCCCGTCCCTCCGCTCGTAGCGACGCGCCCGACCGCGGCCCCATCGACCGTGCGGGTGCCGGCGCGGGGCGGCGGGTCCCCGACCGTCGCGGGACCGGGCCCGACGGCCCAGCTCTGTCCGCGGCCGGTGGGACGGGGGAGTGATCGCCCGCTGTGGGCGTGGTTCGCGGCCAGTGGTCCCAGGGGGCCGCTGCCACGGCCCACGTGCCGGGCAGCCGATGCCTGTGGCTCCAAGACCCCCGTCCTCCGCCGGTGGGGTGCGGGGCCGCACTTCGCGGCCGTGATCCGCGGCACGGACGCACGGATCACTGCCTGCGAGGAGCCGGGCCCTGCCGCCGCCCTGTGCGGCTTCCGCACCGCGCTGCGTACGGCCCGCGGCGCGCATTGCGCCGAGTACGTCACTGTCGGCCTCGCCGAGAGCGCCGCCTTCGTCCTGTGTCCCGCCGGTGAACCGGCGCTCGCCGTGCGGGTGCCGGCGGGCGCGGAACTGGCGGCGCGGCGTCCCCCGCGCCGTACCCGAGCGGCGTGACGCCGAGACCGTCGAGGCCGGGGCCCGTGCCGAGCCGGGTGAGGAGCGGTACGCCGCCGGAGCGGACCTCACCCTCAAGGGCGTGATCGACCTGCTCGACCTGCATGTGGAGGGGCAGAGCGGGACGGTGGCCGGCCGCTGACCTGTCCGGCGACGGTTCCGGCGACCGGTCCGGTCAGCGACAGCTGATCCGCGATTGGGCCCAGTCCGCGAGTGCCACCGAGCCGAGCGGGTTCGCCGTGTGGGGCTCGACGACGAGGCGGATCGTCTTGCGGCCCGCGATGCCGACGTGCACCGGTACCGCCGCGTCCCCGCCGCGCACGACGGGTGACCGCCACAGCCGGCTCCCGTCCCCGTACACCGAGAACCGGACCGCGCCGAGGCCCAGCGTCATGCCCAGCGTCATGTCGTCGACACCGACGAGCGCGTCAAAGGCGTCGCACTGGCGGTTCAGGTCGACGGTCACGGCCGACTCGGCGTGCACGGTGACGCCGTGCCCGTACTGCCTGCCGTCGATCGACATCCCCCACCGCTGCCAGATCCAGCTGGACGCGGCGATCCGCACCTCGGGCGCGGTCCCGTCGCCGGTCACGTCGTACCGCAGCCGGCTGAGCCGGTACGCGACGGGTGCGTGCGGCGGTACCGGCGACGGGGTGGGGGCCGGCGTCGCCGTGGGGGTCGGTGTCGGCCGGGGCGTTGGCGGGGGCGGTGGCGGAGTGGCCGAAGGGCCGGGGGGCGGCGTGGGCACGGGTGCGGCCGCTGTGGGCCCGGGTGCGGGCGTCGTGGGCGCGGCTGGGGGTGTGGTGCCGGAGGCGGGCGGGAGCGGCGGTTCGGGTGCCGGAGGCGGCTTCGGCGCGGCCCCTGACGGCGCGGAGGCGGGCTCCTGCGGGGGCACGAGCGCCTCGGCGGCCGGCGGCCCTGCCGGGGAGCGGGGAGCGGGGTCGGGGCCGGCCGAGAGCGCCCACACCAGACCGGCGGTCACCGCGACGACACCGGCAGCCGCGAGCCCGGCCTTTGCGGGCACTCCGATTCCCTCGGCGGCAGCCCCCGCCCCGCCGGAAGCACCGCCGGCACCGGGACCCGCAGCGCCTGCTGCCCCGCCTGACGTCCCGGCCGCACCAGCCCCCGCCGAGCCGGTCGCGCCGGCCGCCGCACCCGCTCCCACCGCTCCGGCCGCCCCGGCGGCCCCACCGGCCACGAGCCCGGCGGCCTTGAGCGAGAACCCGGCGGCGAACCAGCCGATGACGGCGACCGGCAGCAGCGCCGGAATCCCGGCGTTGACCTGCTCCAGCTCGCCCGCCGCCAGCCGGCACTTGGCGCACTCCTCCAAGTGCCTGCGCAGCCCACGTTCGGCCCGCATGCGCAATCCGCCGCGCGCGTACGCCCCCAGCCGGTCCGCGTACCGCGCGCACTCGCCCCCCGAGGTGAGCGCCTCGTTCACATGTGCCTGCAGATACGCCTGCTTGAGGCCCTCCCGGGCCCGGTGGGCGAGCACGGCCGTGGCGTTGGCGGTCAGCCCGAACAGCGGCGCGACCTTGCTGGGTGATTCCTCCTCGACGGTGGTGTGCCAGAGCACCGCCTGCCACCGCTCGGGCAGCGAACGGAACGCCTGCAGGGCCAGCGACTGTTCCGCCTCGTGCATGGCACGCACATCGGCGCCCAGTTCGAGCCCCGCCCCGAACGAGCCCAGGGACCCGGTGTCGTCCATGGCGTCGGCGGCCCGGGCCGCCTGTGCGGCGAACACCGAGAAGTCCTCGACCAGATGCTCCCGCCTGGCGGTCCTCGTCCACGCGGCGGCGACGCGCCGTACCGTCGTCAGCAGATACGCCCGCACCGCGTGCCCGGGTCCGGCGCCCCCGCGCACGGCCTGCAGGGTCCGTGCGAAGACCTCGGCGGTCAGATCCTCGGCGGTGTGCGCGTCACGGCAGCACGTACGGGCATAGCGCCGCACCGCGTCGGCATGCCGGCGGAACAGCTCCTCGTACGCGCTGTCGTCACCGTTCCTCAGCCGCTGGACCAGATCGGCGTCCGAGGGCGGCAGTTCGATCGGCGGCGGCAGCACGGACCAGGACGAGTCGCTCTCGCGCTGAGCGGGAACACTCGCCCCACCGGAGCGACCGGTCCCGGCGGAGCCGCCCCGACCGCCCTGGCTCGGTACCTGCCGGGCGGACGGCTCACCGGTCTCCTTCGCACCGCCGCTGCCCAGCGGCTCGCCACGACCCTCACCACTCATCGCGGAAACCCGTCGCGGACACGCCCGTACCCCTGCTCAGACCCGAACACCGGGCAAGAGTCCCACAGCGCGTGAACCCGCCTCACCGGTTCAGGTGTCAACCACCCGTCCGGGGAGACTTCCCCGACCGGGCCTCCGGGCGTCGCCCGTTCGGGGCAACGTGGAAAGGCCGTGTGCCATGTGCGGGCGGAGCGGCCCGACAGAGCCGCCCGCCACGCACCCCGACACCGCTACGCGGGCCGCGACCGCAGACCCTCCAGCAGGATGTCGAGCAGTCGCGCCGACGCCGCGGACTGCTGCGCCGCGTCCGGCAGCGAGGGCGCCGCCGTGGCGATGACCAGCAGCACGTCCGCCACCGTCACGTCGCCGCGCAGCTCACCCGCTTCCCGGGCCCGGTCGACCAGCTGCCCCACGACCTCCAGCAGCTCCGACGCACCCGCGTCGTCCAGCTCGGCCGCAGGCACCGGACGCGGGCCCACGACCCGCAGTTCGGGCTGGCCCGCCGTCCGCTGCTGCGGCACCCGCGCCCCGTCGGCCGGCTCGGCCACGGGTCCCTGCGTGGAACCCGTCGCGTCGTCGACGCCGACCCGGAGCACCTGCGGCGGCAGCAGCCGCCCGGCGCCCGAGGCCACCGACGTGCGAAGGAAGCGGGAGAGCGCCGACCAGGGCTCCTCCTCCTGCCCCAGCGCCGTACGCGCCTGCTCGGTCAGCCGGGAGGTCTCCTCCTCGGCTATTCGCCGTACCAGCACGTCCTTGCTCGGGAAACGGCGGTAGACCGTGCCGACCCCGACCCGTGCCCGGCGCGCCACGTCCTCCATCGGCGCCCCGTAACCCAGCTCGCCGAAGACCTCGCGAGCAGCACGCAGAACGTGCTCGAGATTGCGCTGTGCGTCCACGCGAAGCGGCGCCGTACGGCTGGTCCCCGCGGCTCCCGCGCGCCCGTTGCCGCTGCCGATCCCGTCCGACGGCGCCACAACGGCCTGCCAATGCGAATCCTGAATGTGCATAACCGTTCCCCCGGTAATGATGTCTCCCCCCGGAGACTCCCCGCCCTGACATCCGGGGGTCCCGCCGCGCTCTTGGTCATGTGCGACGTCCGGACACCCCGTGAGATACGAACATAGTTGAGTCAGGGTCAATTCAGAAGGGGCAGTTCCGTCCGGTGCGCCCCCCGATCGGAGCAAGGGCCGGAACACTCCCGTTTCTGCCCCCTGCCACAACCCCTTCCCCACCCTCTGACCTGCGTACCTTTCCCCACACCCGACGCTTCCGCCACCCCACGCCTCCCCGAACCTCCGGTCACACAATTTGCCGGGCCTGTGGACAAACACCGAAGGCCGTTGCGTCATGGGTAGGTGACCGAACCTGTGCGCATTCTCGTTGTCGGCGGTGGCTACGTCGGGATGTACACCGCCCTGCACCTCCAACGGCAGCTCAAGGCCGAGCTCAGAAGCGGCAGGGCCGAGATCCAGCTGGTCACACCCGACCCCTACATGACCTACCAGCCCTTCCTCCCCGAGGCGGCCGCGGGCTCGATCTCCCCGCGCCACGTCGTGGTGCCCCTGCGTCGTGTGCTCGACAAAGTCAAGATCGTCATCGGCGAGGTCACAGCCGTCGACCACGCCAAGCGCACGGCCACCGTCACGACACTCGCCACGGAGGAAGAGCGCGCCGGCGCGCTCCAGGTTGCCTACGACGAGCTGGTCATCGCGCCCGGTTCGATCTCCCGCACCCTCCCCGTCCCCGGCCTCGCCGACTACGCCATCGGTTTCAAGACCGTCGAGGAGGCCATCGGGCTGCGCAACCACGTCATCGAACAGATGGACATCGCCTCCTCCACCCGCGATCCGGCCATCCGCGACGCCGCCCTCACGTTCGTCTTCGTCGGCGGCGGATACGCGGGCGTCGAAGCCCTCGCCGAGCTGGAGGACATGGCCCGCTACACCGCGCGGTACTACCACAACATCAAGCCCACCGACCTGAAATGGGTCCTCGTGGAGGCCACCGGCCGCATCCTCCCCGAGGTCGGCGAGGACATGGGCAGGTACGCGGTGCGCGAGCTGCGCGCCCGCAACATCGACGTACGCCTCGAAACACGCCTGGAGTCCTGCGAGGACCGCGTCGCCGTGCTCAGCGACGGGTCCCGGTTCCCCACCCGTACGGTCGTGTGGACCGCCGGCGTCAAACCCGCGCCCGTCCTCGCCGCCACCGACCTCCCCCTCAACGAGCGCGGCCGCCTCAAGTGCACCGCCCGCCTCACCGTCGAGGGCGTCGAACACGCCTGGGCCGCCGGGGACGCCGCGGCCGTCCCCGACGTCACCGCGGACGAACCGGGCAGGGAATGCGCCCCCAACGCCCAGCACGCCGTCCGCCAGACCAGGGTCCTGGCCGAGAACCTCGTCGCCTCCCTGCGCGGACAGCCCCTCAAGGAGTACGCGCACAAGTACGTCGGCTCGGTCGCCTCCCTGGGCCTCCACAAGGGCGTCGCCCATGTCTACGGGCGCAAACTGAAGGGCTACCCGGCCTGGTTCATGCACCGCGCCTACCATCTCAGCCGCGTGCCCACCTTCAACCGCAAGGCACGCGTTCTCGCCGAATGGACCCTTTCCGGCCTTTTCAAGCGTGAGATCGTGTCGCTCGGCTCGCTGGAACACCCGCGCGCCGAATTCGAACTGGCCGCCGGGCCGCCGCCCGCGACCAAGGACGACACGGCGAAGGGCGGCACCGCGGACGGCGGGCCCAAGCCCTCCTGACGCCGCCCGACCCCCCTTGTCAGTGCGCTCGGTCACACTGGACGTGTGACCATAGGTGGGCTCACACCTGCACAGAGTGACTCAGCACGGCAACGACACCACGAGGCATACAGATCCGTGAACTTCACGCGTTGGAGCGCCCGACTCCCCGGTACACAGCGCCGTGCCGCCGCGCGCGGGACCGACCAAGAGGTCCCGCCGGCGACGCAGCGCGGGGACGGCTCCGTCCCGGCGGCGCGAGGTGAGTCCGGCCGGCAGCCCGAGCCCCTGCCCGACGACGTCCCCGCCCTGGAGGACTTCTCCGTCCGGGAGATCCTCGGCCGCCTCCCCGGCCTGGTCGCGCTGGCCTACGGCCCCGAGCACCGCGTCGCGTACGTCAACGACGCGTACGCCGCCGCCTTCGGCCCCCGCGCGCCGGGCGCCACGGTGGCGAGCAGTTGCCCCGAGCTCACCGAGCTGGGCCTGCTGCCCCTCATGGACCAGGTCCTGCGCAGCGGAAAGCCCCGTACCGTCAAATCCCGCCGTACCAGCGGCGGCGGTTTCTACACGGTCACCTGCCTGCCCGCCGACATGCGCGGCAAGGACGGCGCCGGGGTCCTCGTCCATGCCGCCGACGTCACCGACCACGCCGAGGCGGCCGAGCGGCTGCGGGCGAGCGAACGCCGCCACCGCGAGACCGCCGTCACCCTCCAGAGGTCCCTGCTCCCGCAGGAGCTGGAACAGCCCGACGACCTGCGCGTGGCCGCGACGTACCAGCCGGGCGGTACGGACGCCGCGGTCGGCGGCGACTGGTACGACGTGATCACCCTCGGTGCCGGCCGCACCGCCCTCGTCATCGGGGACGTCATGGGCCGCGGCGTCCGCGCCGCCGCCGTCATGGGCCAGCTGCGCACCGCGGTCCGCGCCTACGCCCGCCTCGACCTTCCGCCCCACGAGGTACTGCAACTGCTCGACGGACTCGCCGCCGAGATCGACGCGAGCCAGATCGCCACCTGCGTCTACGCGGTGCACGACCCCAACGAGGGCCGCCTCGTCTACGCCTCCGCGGGCCACCTCCCGATCCTCGTCAGGGACGAGGACGGCACCGTCCGCCGGGCCGAGGACCCCACGGGCCCGCCGCTCGGCACCGGCGGCTGGCTGCACGCCTCCGGCACCATCACCCTGCCGCCCGGCTCCACCGCCGTCCTCTACACCGACGGCCTGGTCGAGAGGCGCAGGGAGGACATCGACGAGGGCGTCGCCGCACTCGAACGCGCCCTGGCCGGTGCCACCGGCAGCCCCCAGGTCGTCTGCGACAGGCTGCTGCGCTCCCTCGGCGTCACCGCCGAACACGACGACGACGTGGCCGTACTGGTCCTTCAGCACCCCTCCCGCTCGGGACCGGACGCGGAGCTGTTCCACAACGCCGCGCTCGACCTGCTCGGCGGCATCGAGGCCGCCCCCCGCGCGCGTGCCTTCGCCTCCGGAGTCCTCGCCAGCTGGCGCTTCCCGGTGGAGCTGCGCGACCTGGGCGTCCTCGCCACCAGCGAGCTCGTGGCGAACTCACTCCAGCACGGCACCCCGCCCATGCGCCTGCGTCTGCGTCGCACCGACCGCCGCCTGATCATCGAGGTGACGGACGGCGACGACCACCTGCCGCGCCGCCGCCGCGCCGAAACGGAGGACGAGGCGGGTCGCGGCATCTCGATCATCGCCACGATCGCCTCGTCCTGGGGAAGCCGCCGCACGCCCGGCGGCGGCAAAGCGGTCTGGTGCGAGTTCGCGCTACCGGGTCAGGCGGCCGCCTCGACCGGCTGCTCGGGCTTGTACTGAGCGACCACCCGGGACTTCGCCACCAGGTAGGGGTGGTCCTGGGCGGGTGTGAGACCGCGCCCCAGCCGGAGTGCCAGCAGCGTGATGCCCAGCGAGAAGAGGATGAACGTCACGATGTACGGACCGTGCAGGGCGGCCCCCATGGGCCCGCCCACGGCCGGCCCGACGGCCAGGGCCAGCTGCTTGACCAGCGCGAACGCGGAGTTGTACTGCCCGACCATCGACTCCGGCGCCAGGTCCGCCACCAGCGGGGCCACGGTCGGCGACAGCATGGCCTCACCCAGCCCGAACAGGGCGTAGGTGCTGATGAACGCGGCGGTCGCCATGGTCTGGCTGCCGTGCCCCAGGCCCGCGTAGCCCGCGAAGACCCATGCCACGGTCCAGATCAGGCCCACGGCGGCGATCATCCGCGAGCGCCGGCGCCGCTCCACGAACCGCAGCACCACGAACTGCGCCACGACGATGACGGCGGTGTTGGCCGCCAGTGCGATCCCGAGCGTCGACGGCTCGATGCCCGCGGCCTCCGTGCCGTACGCCGCGAGACCCGACTCGAACTGCCCGTAGCAGGCGAAGAACAGCACGAAGCCCAGCACACACAACTGCACCATCGACCGGTGCCCGAGCAGGGCACGCACGCCGCCCTTGGCCTTCGCCTCGGTGTTCTCCGGCCGCGCGTCCGCGATCGACGGCGAGTGCGGCAGCCGCACGGTCGCGGCGATCCCGGCCAGTACCAGGAACATGGCAGCCTCGATCGAGAACAGCAGCAGGAAGCTCCCCGGCCGGCTCTCGTCGACGAGCTGCCCGCCGATCAGGCCACCGATACCGAGCCCGAGGTTCTGCAGGAAGAACTGCATGGCGAAGGCCCGGGTCCGGCCGGCGGTCGGCGAGCACCACACGATCATCGTCGCGAGCGCGGGCTGCATCACGGCGGTACCGGCACCGAGCAGCGCCGCCGCCAGCACGACGGCCGGCACACTTCCGGCCAGTCCCATGCCCAGGGCGCCGACGGCGGCCAGCACCGCGGCACCCACCAGCACGGGCAGCGGCCCGCGGCGGTCGATGGCCCGCCCGGTGAAGGGCAGGACGACGAGAGCGGCCATGGCGAAGACGGCCAGCACGACACCCGCCGTACTGGCGCCCAGGTCCCGCACCTGAGCCACATACACATAGAGATACGGAACGGTGAACCCGAGCCCGAACGCGCTCAGCGCGTTCCCTGCCTGGATCCGGCGCATCGCAGCGCCCATCGCCTTGGTCACACTCACCTACTTCTGGTCCGGAGGTCTTAGTCAGCAAGACTTCAACACTAAAGTTCGATCCTTAACTGTACACATCGAAGGACTTCAACGCCAACGGGCGCCGTGGGATACTCCCCGCATGTCCGACACGCAGGAGCCGAGCCTCGACGAGCAGATCGCCGCCTATCAGCGCGAGTTCCGTGACCTGGATCCCCAGGTCGAGAAAGTGGTCTCGGCGCTGGGCCGACTGAACCGCCGCATGAACGTGGCGTACGGCCGCCAGGTCGCCGAGCTCGGTATCAGCAACGCCGAGTGGGAGGTCCTCAAGCACCTCGTCCTCTCCGGCGCTCCGTACCGCCTCGGCCCCGGTGAGCTCGCCAAGCGCCTCGGCCTCACCCCCGCCGCCATGACCCATCGCATCGACCGCATGGCGGGCGAAGGGCTCGTGACCCGTGACCGGGACGAGAACAACCGGGTCCGCGTCATCGTCGAGCTCACCGACGAGGGCCGGGCGAAGTGGCTCGAGGCCATGCGCATGGCCACGAACTTCGAGGAAGACCTGCTCCAGGACCTGTCGAGCGACGAGCGCGGTGTCCTCGGCGAGCTGCTGATCCGCCTCCTGCGCCGGGTGGAACACGCCCAGCCCGACGCGGGCGGCCGCCTCACCGACCTGGACTGACGAGCGGTCGGGGTACGCCGGGGAGACGGGGCATGGAGGGGAGTTGACACGGCCCCTGCCGATGCGTAAAGTACTTCGAGTTGTCGCGGAGCCGGAACGGTTCTGCGACAGCCGATCCGCCGCGAACGCGGCAACCAAACTCAGCACGATCTCCCTACCGGGACGAATTTCGGCATGCCGAAATTCATTTCGAAAGACTCGATTATGAGTCGGCCAGGAAATCGGCTAGAGTTTGAAACGTCGGAACGGCCGAACGGCCGGGAAGACAT